>JACMPK010000129.1 GCA_014377535.1 Gemmatimonadaceae bacterium | reverse complement strand
GATCAAGACCGCCGATTCTGCTGACAATCGCCAGCAGCCCCTCTCCCTGACCGAGTCGGGTCGCACGGAAGTCACCACGCTCGACGCAATCACCACGGCGCGCTATGCCTCCATGGTGCGCATGCTGCCCGCGCACATCCACGCGCCGCTACTGGATGCGATGGAACGTGTCGAAGGTGCGTTCGGCACCGACGTCCCCGCGCGCGATCCCGCGCCATACCTGCTGCGACCGCATCGGATCGGCGACGTCAGTCTCGTGGCACAGCGAAGCATTGCGTCAGCGATCGAGGAGTTTGAACTCGGTGGCAGTTGCGAGACGGTGATGCTGACTGCGGCCGCGCACTTCCTCAATCAGTACGACGCGGAGCGGGAATGCGTGTGGATCGCCGAGCGGAGTGGGGTGCCGGTCGGGTGTGTATTCGTGCGACAGGTGTCGGAGCAGTCAGCGGAGCTGCTGCTGCTGCACGTCGAGTCGCAGGCACGCGGCATCGGGATCGGCCGGCGGCTGATCAGCGAGGCGATCGCGTTCGCCACGCGAGCCGGGTACGGCACGCTGCAGCTCGAGATGCTCGACGTGATGAAAACGGCACGGCTGCTGTTCCACGCGGCGGGGTTCCGGCATGTCAGCGAGGCGGCGGATGCGCGGTTCGGGCCTGGAGTGCAGCGGCAGCTGTGGCGGGTGGCGTTGCGGGGGGAACGGTCGGGGGAGTAGGTGGTCCGGTCGGCGTTTCGATCATGGGGTAGAAAGAGTTCTGTGCTTCGCGAACTGCGAACTCCCATCGCACGGAGGCGCGGAATCACGGAGAGTTCTGCTCGCCGCCGACGATCAGTAAGGGAAAGAGCCTTCAACACGGCTCTGGGAACTGCGCTCGTGGGCCGCTGTTCCCAAGCAGCTGTCGTTTCCTCCGTGATTCCGCGGCTCCGTGTGAGGGAAGTTGCTGTTTTCGAGTGCAAGAATCAGATGAACACTCGTATATATGCCTCGTACCATCTCGAACGCCGTTCGCTACACCGCAGAGCAGCCACCATCCAGGCCGCCCCGCCCTGAACGCATTGGAGTGTACCTGAAGCTGGACACGACCGTCGTCGACTTGTTCCGTCAGGCTAGCCCAGGCCATCAGGCGCGCATCAACGAGGTGCGGCGGCAGTTCGTGCTCCGCGTCACCGACCCGGATCACTCGCGCTCCACCGTCGAGCAGGCGCAGCTGCTGTTCGAGCAGCACTACGCGCAGTGCTTCTGGCACATGCGACGCGATCTGGTCGTCACCGAGCGGGATGTCTCGGCAATCGTGCATGGCCTGCGCACACATGGTGGACGCACCGGATTTCTGGCGCCGGAGGCGCGGTACCGTCGACGGAGTATCAGCGCGCGCTGCTGGGCGTGCTGGCCGCGAACCGCAGCCCCGACAGCTATGTGGCCGGTGACACGGTTGTGAATCAGGGCGACGCGACGGCGCGATATTCCAACGACATCGAACTGTTCCACGATCCTGCGGCCAGCGTAATTGCCTGCGGGGCAGTGGAGCTCGCAACGATCGAGGCTCACGGATATCGCGTGAGTCGTCTGCTCGACGGCCGGTCGTTCATCCGTGCGATGGTGGAACGTGACACTTTCTGCGTACTGATCGTTTGGGCGACCGACTCGGCGTTCCGCTCCTTTCCCGTGATCGCGGATGCGAAGATCGGCTACCGGCTGCATCCGGTCGATTCGGCGACGACCAGGTGCTCGGCGTTGGCGGGAAGCCAGGTGATCGTGCACGTCACGGGTCGATGCGCGGCGCAGTACCAGTGGTTGCGCTGGCGGAGATGTGGTCACGCCGACAAAATGCGGGGCCGCCGTCCGTGATCCATGATCGGTTCATGAGGGCGATGATGGCGAAAAACGGGGGCTGCGCCTGACAAGCGGCGAAGAGCTCTCATACGGTGCCGGGCAGTCGCGGAAGCAACGGCACATCCTCAGGAACAGTGTCTCACGAGTCCAGTTCTCTACGCCGTTTCGTGACGTCGCCCGGCGCGGACCAGTGAGATTGGTATCGATCCCTCCGTGATTCCGCGGCGCCGTGTGAGGGGAGTCGCCGTTCCGACTCGCAGAACACCGTCCCCACCACCGTTGCGTCCACCTTCGCCTGAAAATGCTAAGGTCCGGATGGAATCGACGATGCGTCGGCACTCGGTCGCGTGCAGGATCGGCATCCCAGTCGTTGCGCGCTTGCAACATTTGAGGTGGGAAGGTTACAAGGTTGCTCCTCACTCTGACGCCGCAGAACCCCAGTGTGTCGGGTACGCAGGAGCAGCATGCACGGCGGCGGAGCGTTGGCACGAAAGCTGCCCGCCAGTTCATAATATCAAGTCGTCATAATCCACCAAACAGCTGATTTCATGACCCGCCTCGCTCACAAGACATTGCGCGCCCTTGCGACGGTAGTCGCTCTTCACGTCGCCTCGCCCAGCGCCGCGTCCGGCCAGAACTTGCTGACCAACGCTTCGTTCGAAGAGCCGAACATCGTGTCGACCAACAACTACGCGCTGTACGGCAATGGGTTCACCGGCATTACGGGTTGGACTGTCGTCGGCGGAACCCAGTTAACGCCAGACACATACCTCGGCTTGCCAGCAAGCCAGGGGCGCCAGTGGCTGGACCTGACCGGGATCATCGGCTACGACAAGGGAGTGCGTTCGAACGCGATCAGCGTGATGCTCGGCCAGAGCTACACGATCTCCTGGGACATCGGGAATTACCTCCCGTTCGGTGTCTCCACGATGGGGCTCGGCCTGAACGGTGGCAGCGAGCTGCTGTACACCAACGCCTCGCTCGCCGTGACACCGTTTTCCCCGATGAACTGGATGCGCTTCACGCGCACATGGGTGGCCGACGCGCCGACGCTGCAGCTCGAATTCCTCGGCCGCGCAAATGGCTCACTGAGCCAAGAACTCGTGATCGGCTTGGACAACGTGTCGGTAACACAAGGCATCGCGGTTGTGCCAGAGCCTGCGAGCGTGGTCCTGATGGCGACCGGCTTTGCCGGAATAGCCGTGGTGGCGCGCCGCAAGCGAGCGTAGATCTCCACCAACGTTGCGATCTCTACGCCGCGCGAGCCCCGAACGAAGCTCGCGCGGCGTTCGTCGTTTGCTATGGGTCCTATTCAGGTGTCTGGTGCGCCCGGACAGACGGATCGAGCATGGGCCGCAGCCGTCGAGAGATCAGCGTCCGTGATGGCGAACTCCCATCACACGGAGGCGCGGAATCAAGGAGAGTTCTGCTCGCCGCCGACGTTCAGCAAGGAACAGAGCCTTCAACACGGCTCTGGGAACTGCGCACGTGGGCCGCTGTTTCCAAACATTTGCCGTTTCCTCCGTGATTCCGCGACTCCGTGTGAGCGGAGATGCAGTTCGAAGAGGCTTCAATAGGGCTGAGGGAAGGGCGCTCGCGAGCTGCGGTTCCCACACAGTCGCCGTTTCCGTTGTGATTCCGCGGTTCCGTGTGAGGGGAGTTGCCGTTCTGACTCGTGCAGACCCCCGCCAGCCGATTCACGGCAGCTCGCGCACCCCGATCACGCTGCCACCCGCTTGCGCCTGCGACCAGGTCACGAGCACCGTACCACCCATCACCGCCAGCGCCGGATACTTGCCCATGCCCAATTCAGTGATCAGCGCGAACGTGACAGTACCGCCGGCGGGCGATCGCCGGATGGTCGTGTATCGGACACGTCGCCCGCCCTCCGCGCTCTCGTCCCACGCCACCAACGCGGACCCGTCGGCACGTGCGACGATCTGCACATGGCCAGCGTTCGATCGCGTGGGAATACGAACCCGCGGCGTGAATCGCCGCGCGTCGGTCGACGTCGCATAGAAGAGGGAGAGCGCGTTTGGATTCTTCACATCAACCGGCGCGGGCCAGGCCACGTGGGCGCGCCGCGACCCATCCACGGCCAACGTCGGACCGTTGTCGGGGCAGCCATCGAACTCCCAGCCATCCTCGCTCACGCGCACCGGCGCGGCGAAGGTCCGCCCACCGTCGCGCGAGACGGTGAAGGCCATGTCGCGCAGATCACCAGGATATACATGGCGCCACACGCCATACATCGCGCCGTCCGCACCGGTTAAGAACGACGTCTTGCAGCAGTAGCAGAGACTCTGCGCTATCGACTTCGGCGCGGTGCGTCCGTCGCGCGAGGCCACGTAGAGCTGCGACTTGCTGGCGCGCTCCACCGGATCGGTACCGTCGCCGCAGGGCTACGGGTGGCCAGCGCGCCATGCTGGTGTGCCGGCATCGCCAGGTCGCGGTGATCGAGCCACATCGCGAACACGCGCCCATCGCGCCCGGCCGTGATCGACTCCCAGCCGCGGATCCCGGCCGCCTCGGAGCCGGGCACCATCGATGGACCGCGACGTGAGCAGTCGACCACCGTCCGGGCGTTTCGCGGTCCAGACTACCGTGACCTGCGGATCGGCACCGGCGCGCGGAACCAGTGCGACCTGCGGCGGCTGCTCACCGCCGACGCGCGCATTGAACGGTGTGTCGTTCACACGCACCGCCGAGCCAAACGTGCGGCCAGCATCGCGGCTCACGGCGCTGTACACATCGGTACCGCCACTCGACGATGCACCCCACACCACCACCACGAATTTGCCGCTGGCGGCAACTCGCACGGCGGCGTTCTCACGGCCGGCGATACCCAGTGCGAGCGCCGTCTGCGCTGACAACGGGCCGCCGACCGCCACGCTGACGAACAACAACACGATCGCCGCGCCGGATCGGACATGATTTCATCGCGTGCAGGGCATCGCGCCCTTTGCTGCCGTGCTGTGCATCAGCGGCTCCCGGGAAAAATCAGTGACAGAACGATCAGGTCGTATCGCCAACATGCGCCGTTCAAATTTTCTGCGCTGCCACTGCACTCGATCCGGGGCGCCTGCACGTCACGGCACGTGATGACAGGTGGAAAGCTATCGAGGGCGGCACGGTAGACATGAAACCGAGCTCGATGCACCGGCCGAAGAATAACCCGCTGACGAGGCAGTTACTGAGGCGGCCTACAAATGGTTCGTAATGTGCTCACGCGGTCTTGCCCTGCTAGTCTGAATGAGCTACGCACTAATAATCAGCTGGCTCAGTCAGCGATGCGTCGGTGCGATAGGTCGCGCTCCACCCGTTACTGCAACGGCAACTGCAACAAACTCTTTTCACGCGGAGGCGCGGAGCCGCAGAGGGTTCTCCGCGCTTCGACACGCTGCAGAGACAGTACGAGGAAAACGCTTTGCAAACAGCGCTCGCGCAACGAAGTTCCCAAAACTTTTTTGTTCCTCTGCGGCTCCGCGCCTCCGCGTGAAAAGAGTTGCAGTTGCAGTTACTGAGGCGGCCTACAAATGGTTCTTAATGTGCTCAGTCGGTCTTGCTCTGCTAGTCTGAACGAGCTACACACCAATATTTGGCCGGCTCAGTAAGCCTGACGCGCGCCTGAAACGCAGACGGCACGGGCGACTCCGCGTCGCCACAGATGTGGCGTCAAGACTGCGCCCCATGCTCACCCCACTTTCGCACGCAGCACGAACCCTCACTCAGTGTCAGCACCTCTTTCATCGCGTTCCCACCGCACAGGGCCGTTCCCACGCGCTCGGCCAGGGGCCATGCGCCGCCGCGATTGTGGACGACGCGCGTGGGAGACATCGCATCGCTTGCCGGTCGCCCCGGTGGTCGGACGCGTGCGGTATGAGATAGACTGTCACGCAGCCACTCGCCGTGAACGACTTGAGTTCTGGCGTGGTCGCGGAGAACCCCGAGCCACCGTCGCAGACGCTCAAGTGGCATCCGGCTCTCGCATTCCACGATACAACCCCGGTTCGGATGCATCGCCCCGTCGCACAGGTCGTCCTGCCGCTGCTCTCATTGTTGTTCATGCGCACGGCTCACTCGAATCACAGGCCGCGCCTGCGCGCGTGGATCGTGCCGAGCATCGCGAGTTCACGATCACGAACTTCCGCACCGAGGGTGGCGTGACGCTCCCGTCGGTCAAAGTCGTGTACGGCACCTACGGCCGTCCGAACGCAAAGCGCGATAACGTGGTGCTGCTGCCGTCGCACTACATGGCCAATCATCATGGCTACGAATGGCTGATCGGCCCCGGACTCGCGCTCGACACCACGAAGCTGTTTCTCGTCGCCACGGAGCTCTTCGGCAACGGGGCGTCTTCATCGCCCAGCAACACGCCTGAGCCATATCACGGGCCGGCGGTTTCCGGTGATGACGATTCGTGACAACGTCGAGGCCGTGCACGCTCTCCTCGTGAATGATCTGAAGGTCACGCACCTGAAAGCCGTGATCGGTTTTTCAATGGGCGCGCAGCAGGCGTTTCAGTGGGCGGTGAGCTATCCGGGGTTCATGGATCGCATTGTCGCCACATCTGGTACAGCCAAGACCTACGGCCACGGCATCGTGCGGCTCGAGGGGCAGATCGACGCGCTGACGGCCGACAGCCCGTTTCACGACGGCGACTATACCGCACCGCCGAAGGCCGGTCTGGCTGCGTTCGGCATCGTGTGGGCAGGCTGGCTCTACTCGCAGGAGTGGTGGCGCAAGGAACTGTGGCGCACGTCGACCCCTCCCGGCACGACCTTCGAGCAGTTCATGCACAGCTTTCGCCAACGATTCAGCGCCGACGCCAACAACTACATCCTGCAGGCGCACACGTGGGAGCGCCACGACGTGGGGACGACGCAGGGCTTCGGTGGCGATGTCGAGAAGGCCCTGCGCTCGATCACGGCGGAGGTGTTGAACATGCCGAGCGAGACGGATCTGTACTTTCCGCTCGCTGATGCCAGGTATGAAGCGCAGTTCATTCCGTCTGTCACGCTCCTTCCGATTCCGTCGCTCTGGGGACATCCGGCAGGCGCCGGCGCGAGCCCGGCAGACAAGGCATTCCTGAACTCGGCGATTGCGCGGTTCATGCAGAGGTCATCGAGGCGGTGAGTTGCCGGTTGCGTCTGCTCACTCCACCGCCGCCCGCAGCACCCCCCACTCACTCAGCTGCTCCGTCGTCACGTTCCCACCACACAGGATCGTCCCCACGCGCTCGCCATACGTCCCATGCGCAGCGGTGAGCAACGCCGCGATGCCGACGACACCCGCCGGCTCGACGACGAGGCCAAGGTGGGAGATCATGCCGCGCATCGCGGCAACGATCGCGCCCTCGCTTACGGCCACGACGTCATCGGCGAGGCCGCGCAGGTCATTCACTGCGTCCAGCACCGGCACCCGCACCGCAATGCCGTCGGCAATCGTGTGCACCGCGACGTGCGTGTCGACCTGGATCCCTGTCAAAGCACGCATCATCGCCGGCGCACCCTCGGCCACCACCCCCACGACGCGGGTCTGCGGCGACACCGCGCGCATCCAGGTCGCGACACCGGCCAGCAGCGCGCCATTGCCCAGCGGCACCAGCAGCGTGTCAAGGGTCGCGGCATTCGCGAGTTCGACGGCAATGGAGCCGGCGCCCTCGGTGATCGCGAGTGCCTGCCCATCCTCCACGAACTCGATGCCGTTCGTGCGAGCATAGACGCGGGCTGCATCCTTCGCGGCATCGAAATCCTCGCCGTCCTGAATCACCGTCGCGCCGAGCGCCTTCATGCGCGCCAGCTTGAGTGGACTCGCATGTCGCGACGCGAACATCGTGCAGGCCACCTGCGCCTGCCGTGCAGCGTAGGCAAGCGCCTGGCCGAAGTTGCCGGCGGACGCCGCGCAAACAGGGCCCGTGCTGGTGCGCTGGCGCATGAACCAGTCACCACCGCGTCCCTTGAACGATCGCAGCGGGCCCAGCGACTCCACCTTCGCCACGACGCGTGCGCCGAGCCAGTCGTCCATGTCGTCGTGCTGTACGACAGGTGTGTGCAGGAAGGCAGGGCTGATGCCACGCGCCGCGCGCGCGATCCCGGCGGCAGTGACTCGTCGCGTCTCGACCAGCGTCATCGGAAGTTGCCGAACTGCAGCTCGACGCCGAAATCTTCCTTGCGCAGCATGGCGATGGCCTGCTGCAGCTCGTCACGCGAGGGCGACGTGATACGCACCTGCTCGCCCTGAATGGCAGCCTGCACCTTCTTGAATTTCGCCGCCTTCACTGCGGCGGCGACCTTCTTCGCCGTGTCGCCATCGAGGCTCATCTTCAGTTCGATGGTGCGCATGAGCGTGTCGCCGCCCATCGGCTTCACCTCGCCGACGTCGAGATTCTTCACAGGGACGCCGCGCTTGATCAGCTTCGCATTCAGCATGTCGAGCAGCGCTTCCATGCGCATGTCGCTGTCGGTCTTCAGCTCCACCTTGTTCTCGGCGCGCTTGAAGTTGATCTCGACCAGGGCGCCCTTGAAATCGTAACGTTGGGCGGCCTCCTTCTGCGCCTGATTGACGGCGTTGTCCACTTCCTGCAGGTCGACGCTGGTGGTGACGTCGAACGAGTTGCTTTCGGCCATGATTTCGATCCGGTGACGTGGTCGGTGCAGTCGCGCTACACTGCGCAACTGAAACTATCTCACCGATCGTGACGGAGCGATGCCGATCGTTTGCTGGTCAGGAGACGTAGAAGCTCTCCAGTGCGCGCGCGTTGCTCACATGCCGGAGGCGGCTGAGCGCCTTCTCCTTGATCTGGCGCACGCGTTCACGCGTGATGCCCAGCCGGAGCCCGATCTCCTCGAGGGTGAGCGGCTCCACCGCGTCCAATCCGAAGTACATGCGAAGGATGCGCGCCTCGCGCTCCTTGAGGCGATGCAGCGCAAGGTCCACCGTCTCGGTCATTGCCTTCTCGAGCATCTCCTCCTCGGGCGAGGCGTGGTTGGTGTCGGCGAGAAAGTCGCTGAGCCGATGGTCCTCGCCGGGATTGAGGGGTGAGTCCAGCGACACATGCCCCTGCGCAATGCCCATGGTGAGCGAGATCTCATCCAGCGGCAGCGCCATGTCCTTCGCAATCTCGTCGTGCGTGGCTTCGCGCCCGAGCTCCTGCACCATCGCGCTGGCGCGCTTGCCGATACGGTGCAGTGCGCCTGCGCGGTTGAGCGGCACGCGCACGATGCGGCTCTGCTCGGCCAGCGCCTGCAGGATGGCCTGGCGGATCCACCATACCGCGTACGAGATGAACTTGATCTCTTTCGTCTCGTCGAACTTGTGGGCCGAACGGATCAGGCCGAGGTTGCCTTCGTTGATCAGGTCGGAGAGCGAAACGCCCTGATTTTGATACCGCTTGGCGACCGAGACGACGAAGCGCAGGTTGGAGCGCACGAGCGTGTCCAGCGCTTCACGGTCACCGTCACGGATCGCGCGTGCAAGCTCCGCCTCGCGTTCGCGCGAGATCAGCGGATACCGGCTGATGTCCTTGAGATACAGATCGAGCGAGCCTTCGTCCGACGCGAGCCTGGACCGACGGGACACCGGCATGCGACGAGCTCCTTCCAGCGACGGGGGAGGGCGCGATGTGCCGGGGGGGAGCACGGTGCGCCGATCGTTCATGACATCCAGTGATGCGGCGTTCGCATCGTGCAGCCGTGCGCGTTCAGCGCACCCATTCGCCGATGCGGCGCCACCGGACCCGCGAGAGCCACGTACCCGGCGCCACGGAGTCGGGGACAACGCTGTAGTACACGAGCAGTGGCTGGCCGAGCAGGAGCGAGTCGGGCACGAAGCCCCAGTAGCGGCTGTCGGACGAGTTGTCGCGATTGTCGCCAAGCACGAAATAGCTGTGTGACGGGACCACGAGCGGCCCCCAGGTGTTGCGTGTGGGATGCGCGCCGGCAGAGGCATGCGCGGCCGGCAGCAGTGCTCGTCGCAACCAGTCGAACTCCATCGCCATCGGTTCCGCAACGTTGGGCATCCGACGCGTGAATTGCTCGCGCTGTTCGACGCCATTGATCTGCAGCTGGCCGTGGCGCATCGAGAGCGTGTCGCCTGGCAGGCCAACGAGACGTTTCACGAACGGCTTTGCATGATCTCGCGGCCATTTGAAGACGATGACCTCGCCGCGCAGCGGGTCGCGCATGGCCGGCAATCGCCTGGCGGTCAGCGGGACTTCGGCGCCATATGCGAGCTTGTTCACGAACAGGATGTCGCCCACCAGCAGCGTGCCTTCCATGCTGCTGCTGGGAATCCGGAAGATGTCGATCAGGAAGGTGCGCACCACGAGGATGACCAGCACCGTCATGCTGAACGACTTCGCCCATTCCCAGAGCCAGGCAATTCCGCGACGATTGATCCTGCGCAGCGCGTCGCGACGCTCCGTGTCGGAGATCGCGCGCGGCGTTGGCTGGCTAGGACTTGTCTGATCCATGACGGCCGGCGGGACGTAGGTCCAGCAAATGGTGAGGAGATACCGACGGCACGACCCGCTCGTGCGTTCGTTCCGGCACCCGAAGAAAAGCAATCGCGCCTTGCGACCTGCCGCAAGGCGGGGCGCTGATGGCGTGCATCACGCACGCACGACAAACATGCAATCGCACGCGTCCGGTGCGTGTACCGCGATTGCGCAGGTCGGCGCAAAATGCCACGACGCCCTGCGTGATCGCGGTCAGTAGTTGTCGATCTGAGCGCGCTGCAGACGGCCGGAGTAGTCGATGTAACCGACCTTCGTCTCCGAGTAGAAGTCGTACACCTCCCACCCACCCTCACGGTGCCCGTTCCCCGTCTGCTTCACGCCACCGAACGGCATGTGCGCCTCGGCACCGATGGTCGGCGCGTTGACGTACGTGATGCCATTGTCCAATTCGTTCAACGCGCGGAAGGCAAGGTTCACGTTGCTGGTGTACAGCGACGACGACAGGCCGTACTTCACGCCGTTGTTGACGCGGAACGCCTCGTCGGCGTCGGCCACCTTGATCACGCTCAACACGGGGCCGAAAATCTCTTCCTGCTCGATCCGGTCGCCCTGCTTCACACCGGCGAAGATCGTGGGCTGATAGAAGGTGCCGTAGTCCAGCACGCCGCCCGTCGCACGCTGTCCGCCGGCGACGAGCGTGTTGCCGGCATCGCGACCGATCTGCACGTACGTCTCGATCTTGTCACGTGCGGACTCGTTGATCACGGGACCCACATCCGTGCCATCCTTGCGCCCGTCGCCAAGCCGAAGCGCCGTCGCCGCCGTCACGAGACGGTCCAGGAAGCGATCGTGAATACCGTCCTGCAGAATCAGCCGTGATGTGGCGGTACAGCGCTGGCCGGTCGTGCCGAACGCCCCCCAGAGCACGCCCTCGAGCGCAAGATCGAGGTTCGCATCGTCGAGCACGATCTGCGCGTTCTTGCCACCCATCTCGAGCGACAAGCGCTTGTGCATGCGTCCGCAGGTCTCGCCCACGAGCGAGCCCGTCTCGGTTGACCCGGTAAACGAGATCACGGGCACGTCCGGGTGTGACACCAGCGCCTTGCCAACCTCCTCACCGAAGCCGTGGACCAGCTGCACCGCCTCGGGATGCACGCCGGCCTCGAGCAATACTTCCACCAGCACCGCCACGGTGTGCGGCACGTCCTCGGCCGGCTTGAACACCACCGAGTTACCGCACAGCAGCGCCGGAAAGCTTTTCCAGGTGGGGATCGCGAGCGGGAAGTTGAACGGTGTCACCAGGCCGCAGACACCGATGGGCCGCCGGAAGCTCATTGCCCATTTGTTGCTCAGCTCACTGGGCACAGTGTGTCCGAAGAGCTGACGGCCCATGGTGCCGGCGTAGTATGCGGTGTCGATGCCCTCCTGCACGTCGCCACGGGTCTCGGTGAGCGGCTTGCCCATCTCGCGCGTCATGATGTCGGCCAGCTCTTCCTTGCGGGCAGTGAGCAGGTCACCGACGCGACGCAGGACGTCACCGCGCGCGGGGGCGGGCAGCAGCTTCCACGCACCGAATCCCCTTACGGCACTCGCGACCGCACGATCGACGTCCGCGGCGGCCGAGCGCGGAAAGCGGCCCACGAGATCCGACGCGTCGGCCGGATTGCGGTTCTCGAACCAGGCGCCGGTGGATGCGGGCACCCACTCGCCAGCGATGTAATTCAGGAAGTCAGTCATGGGGCAGTACGGAGGGGGACACGCCGGCGACTAAAGGGCCGGCGAGGATCGCTGGAAGCTAGTGCTCAGGCAGCGGCTCCACGACGCGCAGTATCTCGCGAGCGTCAGCCCGTCATGGCCGCCCACGAACTAGCCGACGGCGCGCAGCAGTGGTGCCGTGAGCCAGCGCAGCTGCAGTCGCTGCGCCCCATGCGCGTCGAAATTCTCCGGTGCCAGCCACTGCTCGAAAACCGCGCGCACGGCGGGCCATTCGGCGTTCGTGATGGAATACCAGGCCGTGTCGCGACTGCGGCCCTTGTACACGATGGCGTTCCTGAACACGCCCTCAAACGAAAAGCCGAGTCGTTGCGCCGCCGCGCGCGAGGGCGTGTTCAGCGAATCGCACTTCCATTCGTAGCGGCGGTAGCCGAGCTCGAACACATGTCGCATCATCAGGTACATCGCCTCGGTCGCGACCGGCGTTCGCTGCAGCGCGGGCGAGAAGTTGATGTGCCCGATCTCGATGCAGCCATGCTCCGGCACGATGCGCATGTAACTCGCGACGCCGACGGCGGCGGCGTTCGTCCGGTCGATGATCGCATAGCACCGCGGATCATCGCCGGTAAAGGTCGTCGTCATGTACTCGAGATACGCTGCACGAGTCTTCGGCGGCTCGGCGAAAAGGTAGGTCCAGTTGCTGCCATCACCACGCGCGTTCGCCTCGTGCAGCGCGTCGCCGTGACGCGCCAGGTCCAGAGGCTCGACCAGGCAGCGCGCGCCATGCAGCGGTTCAGGCGTGGGCGTTGCAGGTGAACGCCAGTTGAGCACCGCGTCGCCGATCGCCTGCCCGAAGCTGTTCACGCGCGACATCAGGTCGCCGACATGCCGGCGCGCACCAGGCCGTAACGCTCGATCTTCTTGTAGAGGTTTGAACGCGGCATGTCGAGCGCGCGCGCCGTCTCGCTCACATTCCAGTCATGCTCGCGCAGCTTGACGCGCAGGAACGCCTCCTCGGCCGCCAACTTGAAGTCCTCAAAGGTCCTGCACTGCATCAGGGCACCGAGGCCCGCCGTGTCGGCACTTGGCCGCCCCACGAGGCGATGCACGTCGGCCACGCTGACGCCATCCACTGCGCCGAGGATCAGCAACCGTTCGACAGTATTGCGCAATTCGCGCACGTTGCCGCTCCAGTCGAGCTCCGTCAGTGCGATAACGGCATCGGCAGCGAAGCGACGCGGCGCGATGCCGTCGCGGCGCGTCATCTGCTGCACGAAGAACGCAATCAGCAGCGGAATGTCCTCGCGACGTCCGCGCAGCGGCGGCACGGCGACAGGCACGACGTTCAGCCGGTAGAACAGGTCCTCGCGAAAACGTCCCTCGGCAATCTCGAGTTCGAGGTGCTTGTTCGTCGCGGCGAGCACTCGCACGTCCACCTGCACCGGCTTGCTGCCGCCGATGCGCGTGACGACGCCATCCTGCAGCACGCGCAGCACCTTTGCCTGCGCCGCCAGCGACATGTCACCGATCTCGTCGAGGAAGAGTGTGCCGCCATCGGCCTGCTCGAACTTCCCGGGACGATCGGCGATCGCGCCGGTGAATGACCCGCGCATGTGCCCGAACAGTTCACTTTCGATCAGCTCACCAGGGATGGCCGCGCAGTTCACCTCGATGAACGGCTTCTTCGCGCGCAGCGAGCCACGATGCAGCGCACGGGCGACGAGCTCCTTGCCGGTGCCGTTCTCGCCGGTGATCAGCACGCGCGCAGGCGTGCCGGCGACCTTGTCGATCCGCTCCAGCAACGCCACGATGGCATGACTCTGGCCGACGATCTCGCGTCGCGCGTCGAGCTGCTCGAGCAGCGTCGCATTCTCCTCCTCGAGGTCCAGGTGTCGCAGCGCATTGCGCAGCAGCACAAGGATGCGATCAGTGTCGAGCGGCTTCTCCATGACGTCGTACGCGCCAGCCTGCACCGCCTCCACGGCAGTGGCGAGCGTGGCATGTCCACTGATCATCACGACGAGAGCCCGCGAGTCCTTCGCACGCAGCCCGCGCAGCACGTCGAGGCCATCCATGCCCGCCATCTTCACATCACTGAACACGAGGTGCGGGCGAAACCTGTCGTATTCCGCGAGCCCATCATGCCCATTGGCGGCCGAACGAACTTCGTATCCTTCGTACTCGAGCAGCTGACTCAAGGTGGAGCGAATTGGTGCTTCGTCATCGATGACGAGAATGCGACGGTTCACTGAGTGAGTCGGTAGAGCGTGATGCGTCCCTGGGCGGCGCGGATATCGCCGACACCGGCCGGCAGGCGGATGGGCAGTGCGCTGACATCCACGCCGGGATGCGCAGCGCGACCCTTCAGCGACCGGACGAGCCGCGGCACGAGCGGTGACGGAATGTCGAAACTGCCGACCCGCATGCGAACGAGCTTGTATTGCGCTACCCCGGCGATGCCGGTCGGTTCGAGCGTTCCGCCAAGTGTCAGCCGCTCGCGATCGCCCATCATCGACGCCAGCGGCCCGAGCACGGCGCGGCCACCCAGATCGCCGAGCCTGACGGATGCGCGCACCTGCAACTCATTGCCCGCGGTGCGCACCTGCAGGCTCTCGGCGCTTGGCGGGAGCTGCGCCGTGAGTGAATCCAGCACGGTACCCGCGAACTCCGCGGCGGACAGGTTCACGTAGGCGGGGCCTCGTGCGTTGGTGAGGCGCGCGAGTGCCTTCCGCCCCCGCTCTGCCGCCTGATACGTGAGCGCCGTCCAGCCTGTGTCGGCGGGCGCGGCGAGTGTGGTGGAGTCTGCGCGCGCCGTTGCGGCAGGCGCACCGATGATCGATCGCACCTTCGGAAGCCAGCTGTCACGGGTGACGAATGCCGCCACCGCGACGATGGCGAGGATGACGAGAGTGATCAGGCGTCGAAAGCAGCCAAACACGTCGCACGACTCCGGGGAAACGGGAAAGCAAAGTCGGTTTGCCGCCGCGGCGAACCAGACGCAAGACTAGTCGGCGGCGACAGCTACGGCGTCTGCGCGCGGCGAGATGCATCCCGAGCACGAGTGATTCGTCCCGTGCACTGACGTTCACCCCGCAACAACGATGTCAGGTTGCGGAAGTCGTGCCCGATGCGATGGCAGCGTCAATGCCGGCCAGCAGGTCGGCGGTCACGAATGGCTTCTGCACGAAGATGGGCTGCGTCGCGCCGGTTTCTGCCGCCAGTGACTGGGAGGTGTAGCCGCTGGCGAGGACGACGGGCACGTTCTTGCCGCGCGCGCGCAAGTCGGCGAGCACCTCCGTGCCGTTCATGCGCGGCATCGTGAGGTCCAGCACGATGGCGAGCACGGTCGCTTCATTCTCCGCGTAGCGGAGCAGACCCTCATCGCCATCGCCCGCCGTCAGGACGTCGTACCCGCTGCGTTCAAGCATGCGCCGCGCGACGTCACGGACGGATGCTTCGTCGTCCACGATCAGGATGGTGCCGTGACGACGGATGGCCGCCACCGATCGCGGCGTTCGGCTGACGGGTGCACGTGATTTTGAGACGGGGAACAGCACGCGGAACACAGTGCCCGAACCCGGCGTGCTATTCACGCGCAGTGCGCCACGGTGTCCACGCACGATGCCCAACGTCGCGGCGAGTCCCAGGCCGCGGCCGGTGAATTTCGTCGTGAAGAAGGGGTCGAAGATGCGCGCAAGCGTCTCCTGATCCATGCCAGCGCCCGTGTCGGACACTTCGACGAACACGAACTCACCGGGCTGCACGCCGTCCGCTGCGAGGCAGCCGGCGAGATAGGTCGCCGAAGCATGGATGGTGCCGGTGCGGAGGCTGATGGCACCGGCGAGTTCCTGCAATGCATCGGACGCGTTCGTGAGCAGGTTCATCACGACCTGCCGCACCTGGATGCCATCGGCTTCGATGGGCGGCAGCTCGCCACTCAACTCCATGGCCAGCTTCGCGCGCTTCGAAATGGCTGAATGCAGCAGTGACGAGGTTTCGCTTACTGCGGCCGAGAGATCCAGGGGCTGCACGTTGAAGCGACCCTTGCCGGCATATGCGAGCAATTGCGTGGTGAGGTCGGCCGCGCGACGTGCGGCGGTCTGGATGTCCTCGAGCAGCTCCTCCATCGGGGTGCCATGCTCGACCTCATCGCGCGCCAGGCTGGCGTTGCCCAGGATGCCGACGAGGAGATTGTTGAAGTCGTGTGCAATACCGCCAGCCAGGACGCCAAGGCTCTCGAGTTTCTGCGCGTGCTGCATCTGCACTTCCAGGCGGCGGCGATCCTCGCTTGCGAGTTTCTGCTGCGTGATGTCTTCCACCGTGCCGACGAAGCCACTCAGCGTCGTGCCGTCCCGGTGCGGCGCCGTGCGTTCGCAGATCCAGCGCACCGTGCCGTCGGAGTGGACGATTCGGTACTCCATCGCCAGTGCACCGCCGCTGCTCGCCGCGTGCTGCCAGGCGGCGCGCACTCGCGCGCGATCGTCCTCATGTGCGGCGTCAAGAAATCCGCGACCGAGCAATGCTTCCGCCGTTACGCCCCAGAGGTCGGCCATGCGCGGCGTGACGAAGGTGCACTCGCCGGTGGCATCGGTAAGGAAAATGCCCAGCGGCGATGCCATTGCCAGCGTGCGAAAGCGTTCTTCGCTGGTGCGGAGCGCGAGTTCGACCTGCTTCCGTCGTGCGATGTCCGTATGCGTGCCAACCATGCGTACCGGGCGACCATGCGCGTCGCGCTCGACGACGGTGCCGCGAGTGAGCACCCAGCACCAGTTGTTGTCGGCCGTGCGAATGCGCACCTCGAGGGCGTAGGTGTCGGTACGCCCGTCGAAATGATCACGGAGCGCCTGTTCGCAGGTGCGGAGGTCCAGCGGATGCAACAGGTCCAGGAACGTGTCGATGTGCGGTGGCAGCGCGTGCTCGACAAAGCCGAGCATGGCGTACCATCGCGGCGCGTAGTAGCAGTAGCCCGTCGGCACGTGCCAGTCCCAGAGGCCATCCCAGACCGCGTTGAGCGCGAGCCGAAGTCGCTCTTCGCGCGCGCGGAGTGCGACCTCGTGTCCCTTTTGCGACGTGACATCGCGTTCGACGGCCACCCATTGCATGTAGCTGCCAGCTGGTCCGTCCACCGGCACGATGTCCACATCCAGCCAGAGCGGCTCGCCCTGTCTGGTGTAGTGCAGCACTTCCTCGCGTACCCGTTCGCGAGCGCGCATGGCGGCATCGATGCGTTCCGATGTCGCGCGATCGGTATCGGGTCCCCGAAGCATCGCGGGCGAGCGACCGATCACGTCGGCGCGATTGAACCCGGTGGTGCGCTCGAACGATTCGTTGACATAGACGATGCGCGATGATGCCATGTCGGGCGAGACGCCGACGGTGATCATCACCACATCGCCGACATGTTCCAGTGCGCGCTCCAGCATGTCGGGATCGAGGTCTCCCGGGTGCGGCGCCTGGGCACGCGCGTGCCATGGGCGCACACGGAGCACGATGCAGGAGGAGGCATCGACGTGGTCGCTGGTCGGCACCTGCGCGAGGGACAGGTGCACCGTGAGCTTGCCATGGTCGCGGTGGCGGACGACGGCTGGTCCTTGCCATTGCGTGCTGCCCAGCACCGCGATGGTGCCTGGCGCATCGACATCGGCAGGCATCGGGTCGAGCAGCCCGATCAGCGACTGCGATGCCGCTTCGGAGGCGCGCCACCCGAGAAGGGACTGCGCCGCGTCGCTCCAGCGGACGATCGTCCCCTCGCGATCCGTGACGATGACCGCATCACCGAGTGCCTCGAGCGTCGCCACCGTGCGCTCGATCACTTGGGGCAACATGGACTGCATCTGGCCGCCACCTGTCGACTCGGAGTCGGTGTCGCGCAGCGTCGTAACGATCGAGTCGGGCATGCGCGGGAGTGTGCGGCGTGGCGGATCGTGCAGAGCGGAGTGCGGACGGGCTTGTAGAAGAGTATGAAGATAAGCCAGGGCAGCGCGCTTCATGCCTTCCCGGGCCTGTTCATTGGATTGTACCAACCAACAGCGCTTGCGGCGTACGTGGCCCAGCGCGCCGATAGCGCAGCGCTTCCGCAACGGCGAGCAGCGGCACACCATCCTCGCCAGCGAGATCAGCAATCGTCCGCGCCACGCGCAAGGTGCGGTGCCATGCCCGGGCGGAGAGGCCAAGCTTCTCGCTGGCGTCGCGGAGCAGCGCGACCGCTGCAGGTTCGAACCGTCCGCTGAGCGAGAGGCGTCGTGGGGCGACTGCCGCATTGAGTGCGTCGAATCGTTGCAACTGTCGCACTCGCGCGGCAGTCACGCTCTCACGAAGGAGGTGTGACTCCGGTGTGCGCGGCGCGGCATCGAGATCAGCGACCGGCACGGTGCCAACCGGGATGTGCAGGTCGATGCGGTCGGCGAGCGGGCCGGAGATGCGGCGCCGATAGCGTGCGAGCGCGCGCTCGTCGCAGTGGCAGGCGATGGTTGCGTGGCCGGCATAGCCGCATGGGCAGGGATTCATGGCTACGATCAGGAGCACGTCGGATGGGAAACGAATGCTTCCGGCGATGCGTGCGATGGTGACCATGCGGTCT
>JACMPK010000128.1 GCA_014377535.1 Gemmatimonadaceae bacterium | reverse complement strand
GGGTGCAGATGATGGGGAGGAGGGCAGTGACCGCGCGGCGGTCCGCCTCGTACGTTCCGATGACGGGAAGGTCGCACCGGGACGCTAAGGTCCCGACCGCGATCGCCTGACTTTCTTTCACGCAACCCACGCATGCCACGCCACGACCGGGACGATGACGAGCAGATCATCGTCATTGAAGAGAATGACTCCTCAGGACTGTCCGCGTTCATGCTGGGTGCGGCGATCGGTGCAGGACTCGCACTGATCATGGCGCCGCAGTCGGGTGAGCAGACTCGCGAGTCCATCGGACGTCGCGCTCGCAAGGCTGGCGAAGCGACAAGGCGCGCGGGGACGAAGGTGACTGACGCGCTGGCGCAGGCGAAGGCCGACATCGAGATGCGCATCGACACCGCGAAGTCGTCGATCGACTTGAAGAAGGTGCAGGTGTCGCGCGCTGTCGATGCGGGACGTGAGGCCGCGAAGGCTGCGCGCGATGACCTGGAGCGCCGCATGACTGAGCAGCGCAGCGCCGATGCGAGCCGCGTGCGCGACCATGACATCGACGGCGGCGTCTGAGCGCGATCGACGTGCCGCAGTGATGAGACGGTGCGCGTGGTTCGTGATGGCGCAGGTCCTGATGCAGTCGACGCCGCACGCGCCATTGGTGCATGCGGCGTCGCTGTCTTGATGCTTGTGTGCCCTGATCAGGCGCGGCTGGTTGCCACCGCGGAGGCACTCGCGAGGATTGGGGCTCCGGTATCCGGCGCATCACTTCTGCCAGCCGTGATGCCGCAGGTGGGGCAGTACTGGAAGAAGGCGTTCTTGCGTGTGCTGCATGCGCCACAGGTGTCGAACAGCTTCATGCCGCAGTGCACGCAGAAATTCGTCGGCGCCGCGCCACCGGTCGCGATGGTGCGTTCACAGCCGGGGCACATGTTCGCGCTCATCTTGCGAAGCGCGTTTTCATAACCCAGCGACTGGCGTCGCTCCGTTTCCGACTGCTGCTCCACCACCTGACGCTTGGCCAGGTAGCGCTGCATCGCGCGAATCACGAAGTGTCCGGCGATCAGCGTCAGCACGATGCCTACCACGTAGCGCACGTAGCCGCCGTAGCTGGGCAGGTAAGGCACCAGCTCGACGAAGAAAGCGAAGACCGCGAACAGCACAAACCCGCGCGCTAGCGGCCAGTAGAGGTTTTTCCGCTTGCGCGCGATGAACCAGATTGCGATCAACAGCAGCGGCAGCGTGAGCGCCAGCCGGATGCCGAACACCCGCATCTCCTGTGCAAACTGCGCATTGCGGAAGGCCGGGAGCGCGTCGTCCCTCCGCGTCGCCGCATCGCCTTCCAGCGAGTCGACCGCCTGTCGGATCTCGAGCCGACGCGCATCCTGCACCTCGACGGCCTTCTGTGCCGCCGAGCTGCTGCCCAGCAACGAGTCGAGTTCCTGCATGCGACGAATGCCATCCGGATCCTGGTCCGGGTTGCTCGTCGCCGTGCGCGTCGCACGCCAGTTGTCGTACGCTTCCTTTCGGTTCCGGTAGGTCGAGGCGCTGGAGTCGACGGTGAGGCGTGCCGTGTTGCGCCGCTCGTCCACGGCGGTGGCCTCGCGGCGCAGCTGCTCGAGTTGCTGGCGGAGCGACACGACTTTCGACCGGTCCATGAACTGCTCGATCGACAGCGATTGATCGACGCCCGGCAAATCGCCGACGATCTTGCCACCAAGCCCGATCAGAAATCCTGCGAAAACGAACGAGACGGCCCACATCGCGATCGCGAACAACCTTTCTGGAACGCGGAGGCTCTTGAACATAAATCGGGCCGGGGAAGCTCATGCTCGGTGCCACGTACGAACTGTCGCGTGCCACCGGAATCGTTGTTGCAGCCAGCCACGTGCAGCGCGATTACTTGCCTCGCAACGAGCCGAGCACCGACTGCAGGTTCGTGCCGCGCGCCACAGTCTGCACGCGTTCCTGCACCTTCGGGAAAAGAGTCTCGGCTTCACCCTGGAATCGCGTGAACAGCGCCTTCATGTCGGCGGCGGAGAGTGTGCGACCCTGCACGTAGTACTGCTCTGCCGCGTGGCCCAGCGCGTACGTCGCCGAAAAGCTCACGGCAGCGCCGGCGGCCATGCCCGATGCGCCACCAAGCATGCCACCCAGCAGGCCACCAGCCACTTTGCCGAGCGTCTTGCGTACCACGCTTTCCATGAGTTGCGCCGCGGCACCGATGCCGAACGTCGCCACGAGATCCTTCACCTGGCCGATATCCATCTGCTGTCCATGTCGCTGACCGATGGTGAACACCATGCGCATCTGCAGCGGCAGGATTGCCATGTTCGAGAGCCGATCCGGCAGTGCCTCGAGCGCCGCCGTCAGGATGGCCTGATCCAGGATCATCGCGTCCAGCTCACCCGCGGCCGGGGGCTGTGCAATTGCCGTCAGCGGTACGGGCGGCGGCAGCACATGCCCGGTGAGCGTCGCAACGGAGGCGATTGCCGACATCTCCGCAGTGCCGGGGCCTGTGGTCAGTGTGGACGACAGGTCCTGCAGGAAGGCGATCTCTTTCGCGCCCGCCATGCCGTCGGCGTTGCAGACGGCGACCGCGATCTCGTACGCCGCGCGCCGCGCCTCGTCAGTCGAGAGCGAGGCGGACAGTGAGCGAACGTCCTCCTGGTCCACCGATGCCCGCGCGACGACGGCATCGGCATTTGACAGGCCGAGTCGCGTCGCTGCGGCAGCAATCTGCGTCAGCTCGGCGGCGTTGCGATTGCCATCGGCAACGGCCGCATGCGCCGCGATGGTGATGATGATTTCAGCGTCGGTCAGCGTCATTGGTTCGTCTCGTTCGGTGTGGTCGTCAAGGCGCGAGCATGCGCAGGGGTGCGACTATCGTGGCACCTGTCGATCACAGCGCGGCGTGCCCGCGCGTGCAGCCTCCAGGACCTCGACGAGTTCGCGGCTGATGCTCCCGCCGCGATCCGTCGTGTAGAACGTGCTGCGATACGTGTGCAGCGAGTCGTTGCTGACGGCGCCGCGCGACCGGTTGGTCCACGCGCGCAGCGGCTCGGGCAGCTCCACCACGCATCCAACGTCGTTGCCGCCAGCGTCGAGCAGGATGAAGGTCGGCGTCGCCATGCGTCCATCTGCCGTGCGATGCGTGTTTGCCGCGGCCTGTCCCTCGGTCGGCGAAACGATGCGAAGGCTGAGCCCCGACACCGAATCCGCAAGACGCGCCGCGTACGGCACGGAGTGCATCGAGTCGCCGCACCCGTCACGCGCGATCACGAGCAACTGCCACGTGCCGCCCACCGCACGCGCCCGTTGCAGGAGTGACGCCTCGACCACTGCCTCACGCTGCAGGCGAAGCCAGCCGTCACGTCGTGCAGTGGCCGTTTCGACGAACGCCGCGAAGGTCGTGCCGCGATCGAACATCGCCTGCAGCGAACTGTCCGCCGTCGCAAGCGGGATGGCGGGTTGCCGGGCGCTGGGCATGTGTGCTGCCGGCTGGCACATCGCGAGACTGGCAATCAGGGCGGCCGTGAGCATCAGGATTGGAATGTAGGGCGTGATGAATCGAGGAGCCGAACTGTGCACAAGATCATGTCAGGCGTGCGCCACGCGCCACACCCACCAGATCAGTACCAGCTGCAGAGGGAGGCGCAGCCAGCACACGGCCAGGAACGCCGGGCTCGCGCCGCGCGCGTGCGCCAACCGCAGCATTTCGACATTCGCCGGAAATACGGCAATCAGCAGCAGGATCAAGCCCACCGCTGCCGCGCGTCTCGTTGCCGGCAGCAGCAGCCCAAGCCCGCCGAGCGCCTCGAATACGCCGCTGACGTAGACCAGCAGCAATGGGCGCGGCAAGTACGACGGCATGATCGCGAGGTAGAAGCGCGGCATGACGAAATGCAGCAGGCCGGCAATCACGAACACGATGGCCGTCACGATCAGGGACGGCGTCATGTCGACGCCGTCCCCCTGCATGGCCACTGGCTCACGCCGGCAACGTCTTCATGTCGATCACGAAACGGTATTTCACGTCATTCTTCAACATGCGCTCGTACCCCGCGTTGATCTCCGGCATGGCGATCACTTCCACGTCAGCCGTGATGTTGTGTGTACCGCAGAAATCCAGCATCTCCTGCGTCTCGGCGATGCCGCCGATCAGCGAGCCGGCAAGGGAGCGACGTCCCATGATCAGCGGGAACGGGTGTAGCATGGCCGGCCGCTCGGGTACGCCAAGCAGCGTCATCGTGCCGTCGCGCTTGAGCAGGTTGAGATACTGCATGTAGTCGTGCTCGCCCGAGACCGTGTCGAGCATGAAGTCGAAGCTGCCCGCGTGCGCCGCCATCGCCGTCGCGTCCGTGCTGAGCACCACTTCGTCTGCACCGAGTCGCTTCGCGTCGGCGATCTTGCCCGATGACGTCGTGAATTGCACGACATGTGCGCCGAACGCCTTCGCAAACTTCAGTGCCATGTGCCCCAGACCGCCCAGGCCAACCACACCCACCTTCTGCCCCGTGGTGATCTTCCAGTGCCGCAGTGGCGAGTAGGTCGTGATGCCGGCGCAGAGCAGCGGAGCGACACCGGCAAGGTCCAGCGACTTTGGAATCGTCAGCGCGTAGGCCTCATCCACGACCATGTCGCTGGAATAACCGCCGTACGTGGGTTGGCCATCCTTGTCGCGCCCGTTGTACGTCGCAACCATACCCTTTTCGCAATACTGCTCCAGCCCTTCTGCGCAGCTTCGGCAGGTGCGGCCCGAGTCCACGAAGCAGCCGACGCCAGCAAGGTCGCCGACCGCAAACTTCGTCACCTCGTTGCCAACCGCGGTCACCGTGCCGACGATCTCGTGGCCCGGCACCATCGGGAAGATTCCGCCGCCGCCCCACTCGTCATGGACCTGATGTATGTCGCTGTGACAGACTCCGCAGAACGCGATGTCGATGTGGATGTCCGTCGGACCGACGGCGCGCCGCTCGAACGTGAACGGTCCGAGTGCGTCCTTGGCCTGTGGTGCGGCAAATCCTCGTGATGTCGTCATGCGATCAGGTCCCGTGATGTGAGGTAGTTCGTCGGTGCGGCACTCGTCGCATAAATTAGCCCGTCGGACGTGCCGGAGCCTGCCCACCGTCGACAGTGCGCGTTGCGCTCGCTTCACATGATTTCCGAATCTCATCATCACCCTGCGCCGTGGTGTCACCATGTCCGATCGCATTTCCCTCGACGAGAAGTTCGCCGCGATCACGGATCACTGGAATCCGCGCGTGATTGCAGAGCTGAACGGGCAGCAGGTCAAGCTCGTCAGGCTTCAGGGTGCATTCGACTGGCACTCGCATGCCGACGAGGACGAGCTCTTTTTCGTGCATCGTGGTGAGTTCACGATGGAGTTCCGTGATCGAGCGCTGCTGCTGCGCGCGGGCGATGTGCTCGTCGTGCCGCGCGGTGTCGAGCACCGGCCCGTGGCGACTCAGGACTGCGAAGTGATGCTCTTCGAGCCGGCGTCGACGCTCAACACCGGCGATGCGATCAGCGAGCGCACGCGGCACGTGCTCGAGCGCATCTGATGCAGCACACGCCGTCGCGGCCGCTCGCATGACGGATCCGCGGAAGGTGCGCCGCCGCGAGCGCGGAACGCCCGCACTAACGGCGACACTATCGGCAGCGCCGGTCGTGATCGTGCCGCTGGGTGTGCGCGCGAAGCGGTTCTCCGGGTTGCTCTGGCGGAGCCTTGGCGAGGATGATGTGATGTTCCTCGCATCGGGTGTCGCGTTCAACCTGCTGCTCGCCGTCGTGCCGTTCATTCTGCTGCTCGTTTCGACGTCGATCTTCTTTCTCGGTAGCACGCCGGACAGCGCGGCCGATGCGGCGATCGCGTTCCTGGACCGGTTGCTGCCGTCGTCCAACTGGGGCGCGGGACAGAGCGTGCGGGATACGGTGCGCGAGATCGCGCGCGTGAGTGGATCCGTCACGCTCTTCTCCGCAATCGGCTTCCTCTGGTTCTCGACGCGCGTGTTCAGCTCCATGCGCAGCGTCTTCCAGAAAACCTTCGACGTGCCGAACGAGCGGAGCATTCTGCACGGCAAGCTGTTCGACCTCGTCGGCTCGTTCCTCGCGGCGATCGGCATCACGCTTTATGGCTCGCTGACTGCATACCTGCTCGTTGCCAGTACGCGCGGCGCTTCGGTGCTGGTGCGCCTTGGCGTGCGTGACAGCTTCATGGGACCATTGGAGTATGCATTCGGCCGTGCACTCGCCTTCTCGCTCGTGGTGGTGCTCTGCTTTGCCGTTTATCGCCTCGTCCCGAACCGACCGATTCGCACGCGCATTGCGTGGATCGGATCGATCACGACGAGCGTGTTGTTCGAGCTCGCGCGCATCCTGTTCGCCATGTACGTCGAGCGATTTCCACCCGGGTCGTTGTACACTGGTGCGCTGGCGACGTTGGTCGTCGTGACGCTCTGGACATACTATTCCTCGCTCATCTTCATCCTTGGCGCCGAAGTGGCGCAGGCGATGGAACTGATCCGTTACCCGAAGCCGACACCTCATGATCGACCTGCGCAGCGACACCGTCACGAAGCCAGGCGCGGCCATGCGGATGGCGATGGCGAACGCCGAAGTGGGCGATGATGTTCTGGAGGGCGATCCGACCGTCAGGCAGCTCGAGACGGAGGTCGCGCGACTGCTCGGCAAGGACGCCGCGCTGTACTTCCCCAGTGGCACCATGGCCAACCAGACGGCGATCTGGATGCATGCCGAGCCGGGTACCGAGGTGCTCTGCGATGCGCGTGCGCACATTTATGACTGGGAAGGTGCGGGCGCATCGGTGTTCCGGGGCGCGCAGCTGCGCACCGTGACGCCCGCCATTGGTGAGACCATTCGCGCGTCGGATGTCGAGCGCGGTTTGCGTGCCCCATCGCGCTACGCCCCTCGCGCCACGCTGTTGTGCATGGAGAACACGCACAACGGTGCCGGTGGTGCGGTCACGCCGTTGGCTGACCTGCAGGCACTTGGTGATGCAGGCCGCGCCGCGGGGCTGAAGGTGCACATGGACGGCGCACGGCTCTGGAATGCGCACGCGGCCACGGGCACGCCACTCGCCGATTTTGCCGCGACGGCCGACACGGTCATGGTCAGCTTCTCCAAAGGGCTTGGCGCACCGGTAGGTGCGGCGCTCGTGGGGCCGGCCGAACTGATGGCTGACGCCTGGGAGGTGCGGAAGCGCTTTGGCGGTGGCATGCGGCAGGCCGGCATCATTGCGGCCGGTGCGCTGTATGGTCTGCAGCAGAATTTGAACCGGCTGCACCTTGATCATGCCAACGCCGCGACCTTCGCCGCGCTCGTACATGGCGCGGGAGGTGCGCGCCCGGTGACTCCGGACACGAACATCGTGATGATCGACCTGCGCGCGGGGCAGCGGTCCTCGGATGTCGTCGCGGCGGCGGCGGCTGGTGGCGTCGCGCTGTCCGGCTGGTCGGCGACACGCGTGCGCGCGGTCTTTCACCTGGATGTGTCGGCATCCGATGCCGCCGAGGCGGGTCGCATCGTGGCTGCAGCGCTCGCCGCCTGAACGTGTCGTGCCTGCCGCATGCCGCGATGCGTCAAGAGAGGCAAGCGTTGGGTGATGTCGGGCTTCACGGCGCGGCGTGCGCGCGATAGATTCTACCGTGCTCCAGGTCCCGGAGGGCGTCAGCCCGCTAACCGCGTCAGGACCGAGAGGTAGCAGCGCCGTGTGGTGTCTTGCGTTGCTCCGTCAGGCCTGGAGTATCGCGCGGCCGTTCGATCGTCCCTCACCGGGCGGCGACGCCGCGCGACGTGTTTCCGTCTGCCGCTTACCCGCGCGCCGTCGCCGCGTCGTTCAGCCATGGTCTGCGCCATTCCGGTCGACCCTCGCGCCCCCCGGGAGGATTCCCAGCCCGTGATCGCGCTCGCCCGCAAGTACCGACCGAAGAACTTCGCGCAGGTCGCCGTGCAGACACACGTGTCGAACACGCTCAAAGGTGCGATCGCGCGCGATCGTGTGGCGCATGGCTACCTGCTGTGCGGGCCGCGCGGCACCGGCAAGACCACGCTGGCTCGCGTGCTCGCCATGGCGCTCAACTGCGAGAACCGCAAGCTGCGTGACGACGGCGAGCCGTGCGGCACCTGCAGCGCCTGCACACGCATCTGGAGTGGCAGCGCCTCGCTGGACGTGATCGAGATCGACGCGGCGTCGAACCGCGGCGTGGACGATGCGCGCGACTTGCGCGAACGCGCGATGTATGCGCCCTCGACCAGCGATGGCTACAAGGTCTACATCGTGGACGAGGCACACATGCTCACCCGTGAGGCGTGGAATGCGCTGCTCAAGATTCTCGAGGAGCCGCCGCCGCGCGTGGTGTTCGTGTTCGCCACCACCGAGCCGCAGAAGATCGCCCAGACCGCGGCGCCGGTGCTCAGCCGCCTGCAGCGCTTCGACCTGCGCCGCATCAATCCCGCCGAGATCCGCGACCGGCTGGCGTCGGTGCTCGATGACGAAGGGGTGAGCTACGACTCCGATGCATTGCACATGCTCGCGCGCGCCGCCGATGGAGGGCTGCGCGATGCGCTCTCGCTGACGGATCAGGTGCTCGCCTTCGGTGACGACTCGCGCCTTACGTCGGAGCGCGTGCGCGACGCGCTGGGCCTGGTGCCGGAAGATGAGCTGCTGGCGCTGCTGGCGATCATCGGCGAGCGCCGGGCTGCCGATGTCTTCGCGGCGGTCGAGCGCCTGACGAACCTGGGTGTGGACCTGGTGCTGCTGCTGACCGGCCTGGCCGACCTGGTGCGCGCGCAGTTGGCGATCGTCCTTGGCGGTGATCCGGGAGCGGTCTCGAGCTCGGTGCGGGAACGGCTCACGAGCATGGCACCGCAGTGGCGCGCCGGTGACCTGCTTCGAGTACTGCAGCTGATGGCCGAAGTCGAGGCGCGACTTCGCCGCAGCGGACAGCCGCAACTGGTTTTCGAGACGCTGCTCGTCCGCCTGGCGCTGCTCGATCGTACGCTGGCGCTGGAGGAGGTGCTCGCCGGCCTGGGTGACGTCGGTTTGCGCAGCGTCTCGGTGCCGCGCGGTGCACCGCCGGTCGCCTCGCGCGCGGCCACGCTTGAACGACCCGCGCCGCCGGATGCCTCGCCGCCGCACACCTCGCCGCCGCGGTCCGAACCGCGTTCGTCGGTGCCAGCCGCACCGCGTGCTGCGCCGGCGTCAGGCAAGTGGGCGGCGCAACCGCCGCCACCAGCCCCGGGCGCCCAGCCCGCCGTTGCCACGCCCCCGCCGGCCACGTCAGCGCCGGCAGGCGGGCCGGTACCCGATCTTCATCGTATCGTGGACGAGTGGGATGCGGTCATGGCGGCGCTGAAGGAGAAGGGGCGGGGGATGATCGCGGCAATGCTCGCGCGCGTTCAACCGGTGGCGGTTACAGCTGGTGGTCTGCTCACGCTCGAATGTGATGACCCGGGCGATTACCCCGTCGTGGCAGACGGACTGCCGCAGGTGGCCGAGGCGCTGCGCGATGTGCTGCCGGCCATCACGCGGCTGCAGGTCAAGCCGCCGGCAGATGGGGTGCCCGTGTCGCGTGAACGCCTTACGACGGACGGGGTGAGACAGGAGCGTGTCGCCTCGCTCACGAAGCAGGATCCGATCCTCGGTGCGGCGGTGCAGGGGCTCGATCTGGAGCTGATGGAGTAGCTGAACAACGGTATAGCTTGTGTCACTTTTCCCTCGCCCCGATGACGATGGATTTCATGAAGATGATGCAGCAGGCCCAGCAGATGCAGGGCAAGCTGTCAGAGCTGCAGGACGAACTTGCAAAGCGGACCGTGACCGGTGCCGCTGGCGGCGGCATGGTGTCCGTGGAGGCCGATGGCAAGGGCACGGTGAAACGCATCAAGATCGATCCCAGCCTGATGACCGGCGGCGACGTGGAGCTGCTCGAGGATCTCGTCACGGTCGCGGTCGGCGACGCGCAGCAGAAAGCGGCCCTTCTGGGCCAGGAAGAGATGGGCCTGCTTGCCGGCGGACTCGGCATTCCGGGTCTGAAGCTCCCGTTCATGTGAGCCGTGTCGGCGATTGACGAGCTGGCGAGCGAACTCGCCAGACTCCCGGGTATCGGGCGCAAGACCGCGATGCGCCTGACCTATCACCTGCTCAAGCAGCCGGCGGCGCAGTGCCTTCGGTTGGCGGACGCACTGGTGGGGCTGACCGAGCGGGTGCGGCAGTGTGAGGTCTGCTACAACCTGACCGAGGCGCCCCGCTGTCCGATCTGCTCGGATCCACGTCGTGACGTTACGACCATCTGCGCAGTCGAGGAGGCAGCGGATATCGGCGCCATTGAGCGGGCAGCGGAATTCAGGGGCGTATACCACGTGCTTGGAGGCCGCATCTCGCCGCTCGACGGCGTCGGACCCGGCGACCTGACCATCGCGGCGCTCGTGTCCCGGGTGCAACGGGGCGCCGTGACCGAAGTGATCCTCGCGACCAATCCCTCCATGGAAGGCGAAGCCACCGCGATCCACCTCCAGCGACAGCTGGTGCCAACCGGTGTGCGCATCACGCGCATCGCACGTGGCCTGCCTGTCGGCGGTGATCTCGAGTACGCCGATAGTGTGACCATTGCACAGGCGCTGTCAGCGCGAAGGGAGATGGCATGATGCAGCTCGTTGGACGCACGACATCGCGCACCAGCGTTGGCCCGTTGGTGCTCGCTGGCTTTGCGGCAGGCGTGATGGTCGGGGCGTTGGCGTGGCGGCGCCAGCAGGATTCGGCGCACGATCAACTTTTCTCGTCATCCACCGTGCAGCGCGCGGCAGCCATCGGTTGGCTCGCGCGCACGCCTTCGGTCAAGAACGCGCGATTGCTGCGCGACTACATTCGTTGGGAGCGTCGCCCGACGCTCCGCCGGCGCGCTGATCGTGCGCTGGCCAGCCTTCTCCTCGCTCTCGAGTCGTGAGCGCCGATATGTCTCGCGCATCGCATTGGTCCTTCACGCAGGACGACGCAGACGCCATCACGCGCATCCTGCTCGATTTCCTGCAGCAGACGAACAGTCGCAGTGCGCTGCTCGTCGACCGGTCCGGCCAGCTGGTGACGACCGTCGGCGAACAGCCGCAGTTCGACGCCACCGCCTTCGCGACGCTCGCCGCCGCCGACTTCAGCGCCAATGACCAGCTGGCGAAACTGATCGGCGAGACCGACTTCACGACGCTGTTTCATCAGGGCGAGCGCGACTCGATGTACGTCGCCGATGTCGCTCGACGGCTGATCCTCGTGGTCCTGTTCGACCAGCGGACGACACTGGGGCTGGTACGCCTGCGCCTGAAGGCCGCGGTGGCCGAGCTGAACCAGGTCTTTCTGCGGCCGCCCGACTCACAGCCCGCCGACTTCGGTGCGTCTCACCTGCTTGCTGGCGCAGAAGACGACATCGACCGGCTCTTCAGTTAATTCGACCAATACCACATGTCGGTCATCAACTACGCGTCGCGTGAGATCAACTGCAAGATCGTCTACTACGGGCCCGGACTCGGTGGCAAGACCACGAATCTCGAGCATGTGTACGCGCGCGTCGCGCCTGACACCCGTGGCAAGCTGATTTCGCTCGCCACCGAGAACGAACGCACGCTGTTCTTCGATTTCCTGCCCGTGGATCTGGGCACGATTCGCGGCTTCAAGACACGATTTCATCTCTACACGGTGCCGGGTCAGGTCTACTACAACGCCAGTCGCAAGCTGATCCTGAAGGGCGTTGATGGCGTGGTCTTCGTGGCTGACTCGCAGGTGGAGAGGCAGGAAGCAAACGTCGAGGCGATGCAGAACCTGTACGACAACATGGCCGAGTACGGCTACGACATCACGCGCATGCCATTCGTGATCCAGTACAACAAGCGAGACCTGCCGAACGCGGCGCCGATCGACGAGCTGGATCTGCTGCTCAATCCCGGCTTCGAGGTCGTGGACCCGGCGCGACAGCGCCAGATGGCCGATCCGCACAACCCCTCCCGGCTGCTCGTCACGCAACTCGCCACCGGCGAGTGGGTCGAGCGCGTGCCCAGCGTCGAGGCGGTTGCAGTAGCGGGCGACGGTGTCTTCGATACGTTGAAGGCTGTAAGCAAGCTCGTATTGAAGAGCCTCGCGTCCTCGAGTTGACATAGACGACCCCGTGAACCTTCCGAACGCCCTCACCATCGGCAGGATAGCCATCACGCCCCTGGTGGCTGTGCTGCCGTTCGTGAATGGGTCGACGGTCCGGGCCATCGCGTTCCTGCTCTTCGTCATTGCCGCCGTCACGGATTACATCGACGGCTACCTCGCGCGACGTGAAAACCTGATCACGGAACTCGGCAAGTGGCTCGATCCGCTCGCCGACAAGCTTCTGTTGCTGGGCACCTTCGTGCCGATGTATTACCTCATGCGCGGCGCCCCGATCCTCCAGAAGGCGGGAGAGACCCTTCCGCCCGACGGACGCTTCCCGACGCTGCTGGCATCCATGTGGCTCTCGCTGCCGCTGTGGGTGGTGGTCGTCGTGCTCGGTCGCGAAATCTTCATGACGGGCTTCCGCGAGATCGCGAAGCGAAAGGGCGTCATGATTTCGTCCATCGGCCCGGCAAAGTGGAAGACCACATTCCAGAGTGTCTGGGTCGGGGCCGCGTACTGCTGGTTCTTTGCCGCAACGCTCGCGCGTGAACATGGCTGGCGTGGCGGATGGTGGTCCGCGTTCGCGTACTTCAATGGCGCCGTCGTCGCGCTGAGCATGTGCTGCGCCGTTGTGCTCACACTCTGGTCGCTGGGCCTGTACGTCCAGCGATACGGCAGTGTCATCGCTGCCCCGGCCCGCAGTCACGCGGGCTGATTCCCGGATCACGATCCATGGCGCAATCCGTCGAGATCGTCACCATCGGTGACGAACTTCTGCTGGGCACGACCGTCGATACCAATGCGGTCTTTCTTGCGCGTGCACTGGGCGAGATCGGCGTGCCAATTGCCCGCCGCGCCACGGTCGCTGACAATGAGCACGATATTGCCGACGCCGTGAATCAGGCGCTGGAGCGGACCGGTGGCGTCATCACCACCGGCGGTCTGGGGCCGACGGCCGATGATCTCACGCGTCCGGTGCTTGCGCGGCTTTTCGGGCGTGAACTGCGGGAGGATCCTGCAATCGTCGCGGCGTTGCATGCGCTCTGGGCGTCACGTGGACGTGGTGGCGCGCTGCCACCCAGCAACCTGCAGCAGGCGCTGGTGCCGGAGGGAGCCGAGGTTCTGGCAAACGGGCAGGGTACCGCACCGGGCCTGCGGCTCACCGACGATCAAGGGCGCTGGGTGATCATGCTGCCCGGCGTGCCGCGCGAGCTGCGCCACATGACGGCCACGCACATCGTGCCGTGGCTCACGGAGCGTGGCAGCGGCACCGTGCTTCGCTCGCGCAACGTGCGCACGACGAGCATCGCCGAGAGCGCGCTGGCGGAGAAGCTCGGGCCCCTGAAGCGGGAGGTCGAGGGGCTGCCACTCGCCTACCTGCCCGGGCACGACGGCGTAGACCTCCGCGTGACCGCGCGCGGATACCCGGCGGCGGAGGCGGCGCGGCGTCTCGATGCCGCCGTCGCGCAGATTCGTGACGCAGTGGGCACCTACGCGTACGCGACCGATGGCGTCTCCATGCCGGCCGTCGTGCTGGACATGTGCCTCGCTCACGGCGACACGATCGCGGTGGCCGAGAGCTGCACTGGCGGACTGCTTGGTGCGCGCCTGACCGAGGTACCGGGTTCCAGCCGGGTGGTGCTCGGCGGGGTAATTGCCTACGCGAACATCGTGAAGGAGCAGGAACTCGGCGTGGCTGCAGACGACATCGAGATGCATGGCGCAGTGAGCGAGCCCGTAGCCGTCCAGATGGCGCGTGGAGTGCGCGGCATGACGGGCGCAACGATCGGCGTGGGCATCACCGGTGTCGCAGGTCCCGACGGCGGTACTCCGGACAAGCCGGTCGGCACGGTCTGGATCGCGATCGACGTGCGGGGCGAGGTGACCACCAACCGCGCCATCTACATCGGGGATCGCGCCGAGGTCAGGCACCGGGCGACGCAGGTGGCGATGGATCTCATTCGTCGTGCTCTGCTCGGCATGGCTACCTGACACGAGTTCGCGATCGAGGAGCACGGCGGTCGCTCCTGTCGGCGGCGGGTCGTCACGTGACAATAATCACAGCGGTCTGCGTAGATTTGGCAGTGTGCAGCGCGCGTTTCCTGCTGCGACTACCGTTGAGGCAAGTTGTGCAGGAACGCCGCTCGCTCTTTTTCGACACACTCACTCGAGTCTGTCAGCGCACGTTTGCGCGTTCGCCAAACAGGAGTTCGACGATGGACCAGAATCTTGGCGCTTCCGAGACCGAAACCACCGCCGCACCGGCCGCCGATGGCGATTCCGGCGCTCCCGACGTGGCAGAGCAGGGTGCCGGAGATCTGGACGCGCTGCGCGCGCAGCTCGAGGCGGCGAACGACAAGTACCTTCGCCTGGCCGCCGAGTACGACAACTACCGCAAGCGCACCATGAAGGAGCGGATGGACGAGCGCGGGAAGGCGCAGGCTGACCTCGTGAAGCTGCTCATGGATCCGCTGGACGACCTGACGCGCTTTGCAAATGTGGACGTGACGAACGTCAGCATTCCGATGATGGTCGAAGGGGCCGCGCTGGTCGCTCGCAAGGTGTTCAAGGAGCTGACCGCCGGCGGGCTCACCGTCATCGATCCCGTCGGTGCACCGTTTGATCCCGCGCATCATGAAGCCGTGACGACGCAAGCGGCCGCTACGCCGGATGAGGATCACACGGTGGGTAGCGTGTTCCAGGTCGGCTACATGTACAATGGCATGCTCCTCCGTCCGGCGCGCGTCGTCGTGCGGCAGTGGAACGGTTGACCGTCAACTCGCGCTAGCGCGCGCCCATGGCTCCCACGAACGCAGACTTCTACGCGGTGCTTGGTGTTTCGTCCACCGCAACGGCAGACGAAATCAAGAAGCAGTACCGCCGGCTCGCCAAAAAGTATCATCCGGATTCAAACAAGTCCGATCCGAAGTCGGCTGATCGCTTCAAGGAGATCTCCGAGGCGTATTCCGTGCTCGGCGACGAGGCGAAGCGCAAGCAGTTCGACGACATGCGCAAGTTCGGGTCGGTCGGCGGCTTCACCGAGGCGTGGCGCAATGCGGGTGGCAGTGCGCGTCGTCCTGGTCCGGGTGCCGGTGGACCACCCGGTTCGGCGGGCAATCCACGTTTCGACGATTTCGACATCGGTGGTCTTGGTGGGCTCGGTGACCTGTTCGGCAGCGTGTTCGGCGGCCGCGCAAAAGGTCCTCGCAGCAGCGAACGCGGGCAGGATGTCGAGCTCACGGTGGAGATTCCGTTCCGCACTGCCGCGACGGGCGGCAAGGTGCCGGTCGAGCTGGATCTCGTGGAGGAGTGCCCGGTCTGCAAGGGCAGCGGGGGTGCGCCGGGCGCGCAGGTGAAGCTCTGTGGCGAGTGCAACGGGCGCGGCACGATCAGCTTTGGGCAAGGTGGATTCGCCGTGAACCGGCCCTGTCCGGCCTGTCTCGGGCGTGGCACCATTCCCAGCGAGAAGTGCGGAGGCTGCAACGGCGCCGGCCAGGTGCGTTCGCGTCGCAAGGTCAACATCACGGTGCCGAGCGGCGCGGAAAGCGGGTCACGCGTTCGCCTCAAGGAACAGGGTTCGCGCGGACAGAATGGTGGACCGACGGGCGACCTGATCATCACGTTCCAGGTGCTGCCGGACCGCGCTTACACGCGCGATGGTCTGGACCTTGTTCTGGGTGTGCCGATCAACATCGCACAGGCCACGCTTGGCTCGAAGATCCAGGTGAAGACGCTGGACGGCACACGCGTCGCGCTGCGCATTCCTGGTGGCACGCCGAGCGGCAAGCGCTTCCGCGTGCGTGGGCAGGGCATCGAGAAAGACGGGAAGCGTGGCGACCTGCTGGTCGACGTGCAGATCACGGTGCCGGAGACGCTCAACGAGGAACAGGAAAAGCTGATGCGCGAGTTTGCCGAGGCGGGCGGGTTGAAGTTCTGACGGTGGGTTCCGCGTCCACGGCGTGGGCCACACACGCCGCCTCGATCGAGGCGTTCGCGCACGCGACGGGCGAGCGTGCCGACGCAGCGCATGATGTGGCGCACCTCGCGCGCGTGGTGGCCATGGCGCAGAAGCTCGCTGCCGAGGAGCGCGCGTCGCTCGACGTGGTGATGCCCGCTGCGTGGCTGCACGACTGCGTGCACGTGCCGGTCACGTCACCGGACCGGCCGCGTGCGTCCATCATGGCGGGTGACGCGGCAGTCGCATATCTGCATGGCATCGGTTACGACGCGACGCTGCTCAATGACGTGCATCATGTGATTGCAGCGCACAGCTTCAGCGCGAAGATCGCACCGCGGACCGTCGCGGCGCGCGTGGTGGAGGACGTGGACCGCCTCGATGCCATCGGCGCCATCGGCATCGCGCGGTGCCTGATGCTCGGTGGGCAGCTCGGTCGGACGCTTTATGACGCAGCGGATCCGTTCGCTGAGCATCGCACACCGAGTGATCGCGTCTCCAGCATCGATCACTTCTACACGAAGCTGCTCACGCTCGTCGACACGATGCAGACGGAGTCGGGGCGACGCGAGGCAGCCCGACGCACCGCGTACATGCACGCGTATCTACAGCAGCTGCGCAGCGAACTCTGAGCGCCAGTCGGTGTCGGCGCAGCGAATTTCGCACGCGTACTTCTTGCGCTGCTCGACCTGCGCCTCGGCGCGAGCGGCCTCGAGAGCGCGGATTCGCCCGATGTCGCCATGCCCACCGTTGATCGCTCGCAGGATGCGCTGCCTCTCGTGGCGATGGTGCACCCAACAGCCGCAGGTCTTCTGGCTCGACAAATGCAGCGTTACGCTATGCATTTCTCTTGCGCGTCTCCTCCCGTCCGGCATCCGGAAGGTCACACATGAAAATCACCGAGATGTTCCTCGGCGAGCTGGCGAGTGAATTCGAGCGCACGAAGCGCGCACTCGAGCAGTATCCTGAAGGACAGGATGAGTGGAAGCCGCATGAGAAGTCGATGCCGCTCGGCTATCTCGCTTCGCTGATCGCGATCATCCCATCGTGGGTCGCAATGATCGTGACGCAGGACGAGTTCGACGTTGCCCCGGTGGGGTTGAAGCACGAAGCAGCGACGCGCACGCGCGTCGGACTGTTGCAGATGATGGAGAAAGCATCGTCGGATGCCCGGACCGCACTCGACGGCACGACCGATGAGTTTCTTGATACCCCGTGGCGCATGCTCGCGGGCGGCGCGGTGGTGATGAAAGCCGCACGCCACGTCATGATTCGCGACGCCTTCAATCACCTTGCCCATCACCGGGGCCAGCTGACCGTGTATCTCCGCCTGCTCGGCGCCACGGTGCCGGCGCTCTACGGCCCGTCGGCGGACGACAAGCGGTTCCTATAGCGAGACGTGTCGGCATGCGAGCAACAGCAGCGCCACGCTCCGTTTTTGCCGCACTGACCGCGATCAGCGCACGTCAAACACGTACTTCTCCAGCTGTTCAATCTGCGCCTCGGCTTCTGCGACTTCGAAGGCGAGGATGTCGCCGGACGTGACCATGCCGACCAGGCCACCGTCGTGCAGGACGGGAAGGTGGCGGATGCGACGGGTCGACATCATCGCGCGGCAGACTGCAATTTTCACATCGGCCGTGATCGTCATTGGTTCCGTGGTCATGACGTCGCTCACCAGCGTCGTGGATGGATCGCGTCGCGCCGCGACGACGCGTCGCATGATGTCGCGTTCGGTGAAGATACCGACGAGTCGGCTGTTCTCCAGCACCACCACCCCGCCGATGCCTGTCTCGTTCATGACGTTGGCTGCGTCCAGCACCGTGGTCTCCGGTGCGACGTGGATGACGTTCGTACCCTTCCTGGCGAGCAAGTCTCGAACACTGGACATCCGATGGCCTCGTGAGCGGTTGTACCGTGAGCATATCTCGCGGTACGCGGCGGCGCCAGCTACGCCACGATCGGCAACTCCAGCCGTCGTGATGCGCGCGTGCCGGACTCGATGAACCCGCCGCCAAGCAGCCGTTCCCCATCGTAGAGCACCATGGACTGGCCCGGCGTGATCGCACTGAGCGGTGCGTCGAGCGCGAGCTCGATCTCGTCACCATCGACACGGACGATCTCGGCGTGCACCGGCGTGGCGTGGTGCCGGTGCTGCACCTCGACACGCGCGCCGACGCCAGGTGGCGACTCGCACATCCAGCGCACGCCACGCGCCACCAGCCCGCGGCCCAGCAGCGCCTCGCGTGGTCCGAGCACCACCGCTCGCGTGGGCGGATCGATCGCGACGACGAACATCGCTGCCGCAAAGCCGCCGGGCACGCCTTTCCGCTGCCCGATGGTGAAGCGCGCAAAGCCGTCATGCTCGCCAACCATCGTGCCATTTTCCAGCACGAATGGTCCGCGCTGCAGAGCCGGTGCATCGGCACCGAGTTCGCGGCGGATGATTTTGACATGATCGCCGTCTGGCACGAAGCAGATGTCCTGACTTTCGACCTTCTCGGCGATCACCTCGAGCCCCAGCCGGTGTGCGACCGCGCGCGTCTGCGCCTTCGTCTGGTGGCCGACGGGCAGCAGCAGCCGGCGCACGACATCACGCGCGATGCCCCACAGGAAGTACGTCTGGTCCTTGGCGTGATCCAGTCCCCGATACAGGTCGCCTCGGATGGCGCGCGCGTAATGACCCGTCGCGATCCAGTCGCACTCGAGCGCCTCGGCCTTGCGCGCCAGGTCGCGAAACTTCGTGAACGTGTTGCAGCGCACGCAGGGAATCGGCGTGCGGCCGCGGCTGTACTCGTCCACGAAATCCTGGACCACGTCGCGCCCGAACGCGCTCTCCAGATTGAGCACGTAGTGCGGCACGCCGAGTGACTGGCAGACGCGGCGCGCATCGTTCACGCTGTCAAGCGAGCAGCAGGGACGGTCAGGCAGGTCCTCGTCGTGACAGAACAGCTTCATCGTCGCGCCGATCACCTCGTAGCCTTGCTCGTGCAGCAACGCGGCGGCGACGGAACTGTCCACGCCACCACTCATCGCCACCAGCACGCGCTTTCCGCTCATGACCTATGCCGCGCCTGCGAGCCGGCGTGCCTTCGCGACGAGTGCGGGGAACACGTCGCACACGCGCGCGATGTCCTCGTCGGTGCTGAGCATCCCGACCGATAACCGAACGGCTGCGCCGGCCAGGCTGCGCGAAACACCCATCGCGCTCAGCACATGACTGGGCGAGACGCTGCCGCTCTGGCATGCCGAGCCGCCGCTGGCGGCGATACCGGCGAGATCGAGCGCCATCAGCAGGCTCTCGCTGTCGGTACCGGGCACGCTGATGTTCAGGATGTGCGGTGCGCGCACGGCGCACGCGCCGTGCACGACGGCGTCGGGTACGCGCGCCATGATCGCCGACTGCAGCGCGTCACGCATCGCGCCCAGTCGCGCACACTCCTGCTCACGCTCGGCAAGCTGCAGTTCCGCGGCGACGGCGAGTCCGACGGCGAACGCGACGTTCTCGGTGCCCGGACGGCGACCACGATCCTGCGAGCCGCCATGGAAGAGGGGCTCGAATGGCGTGCCGCGCCGGATGTACATCGCGCCGATGCCCTTGGGTGCACCGATCTTGTGGCCGCTCATCGACAGCAGGTCGATGGGCAGCACGGTGACGTCGATCATCAGCTTGCCGAACGCCTGTACGGCATCGGTATGCATCAGTGCGCCGACACTGCGCGCGTGCGCCCCGATCGCTGGCACATCCTGCACGACACCGCTCTCGTTGTTGATCCACATCACCGAACAGACGGCGACCTGTGCGTCGACGAGCGTGGTCAGCGACTTCGGCACGATCAGGCCGTCGGTGCCGATCGTCAGCAGGCGCTCCTCGCCACCTTCGCGCGCGATCTGGTGCACGACTTCCAGCACTGCCTTGTGCTCGGTGGGGCTGGTGACGACGGCGTTGCGGCCATGCAGCCGACGCATGCGCCACGGGCCGATGATTGCCAGGTTGTCGCCTTCGGTGCCACCCGATGTGAAGACGATCTCGTCAGGCTGCGCCTTGAGGCAGGCGGCGATGCGCGACCTGGCCTCGTCCAGCGCCGTGCGCGCGTCGCGGCCCCAGCGGTGCACGCTGGATGGATTGCCGAAGCGGGCGCCGAAGAACGGCGTCATCGCCTCCAGCACCTCCGAGCGGACGGGGGTGGTCGCGGCGTGATCGAGATAGATGGGTGGTGCCATAAGAAGGGAAGATAAGTGTCGCTCCCCCCGATCTGCCTACGTGTCGCGTGTTTCCAGCACGGCGCGCACCGGCGCGGCGTCGGCGCCGGTCACCAGCACAGGGTAGGCCGTGAGCAGATAGACACCGTCCGGGACATCGCCGAGCGACAGGTTCTCCAGCACGCAGGCGCCGCAGTTGAACAGCGCGTGGTGCACGGACAGCTCGGTGGCGGTGCGCGTGTCCACACTTGGTGCGTCCACACCGAAGAGCGTGAGGCCGCCGCGGACGAGCCAGTGGGCGGCGTCGGCGGTGAGCGTGGGCCAGGCGGCGGGGAAGTGGCCACCAACCACCGTGCGGCCGGTGCGAACGAGCAGCCGCGTGGGCAACGCCTTGCCCTCCAGCGCCATGCTCAGCCACTCAGTGGTGAGCACGGGGCCAACGCTCGCATCACGCGCGTCGATGACCGTGGCAGGGCCGCAGAACGCGTCCAGCGGCAGCGCCTCGCTGGGCAACCCGCCGGCCATCACATGCAGCGGCGCATCCGCATGGGTGCCCACATGCCAGCTGGTGGAGACACGCCCCACGTTCACGCTGGCACCCGAGGCCATGTCCCACGTCCAGCCGCAGGTGTAGGGCGTATCACCGGGCCACGGCGGCGTCTCTGCGCCATAGGCCACACTGATGTCGTACCGTGTCACCGCGCCGCGCCATAAAATTTTGCGCGCACCGCCCAGAGTGCAGGGAAGAAGCGATTCTGCAAGGTTCGGTTCAGGTACTTCGCGCCCAGCGTGCCACCCGTGCCGCCAGTCTGCGGTCCGATGATGCGCTCGACGAGCTGCACGTGCAGGAAGCGCCACTGTGCAAACTGCTGCTCATACGCCAGCAGGCCCTCCGCCAGCTGTGCCAGCGGGCTGTGTTCATGCTCGGTGTAGACCTGCTCGAGTGTGAGGCCGGCGCGCCCCACGAGCGCCAGGAACTGATCCTGCATCAGGGGTGCGTCCAGCGCTTTCTGTACCAGCGCAGGTGGTTCGCCATGTTCGCGAATGACCTGCAGGAAATGTTCGTCACGCAATCCGCTGCGCGCCTCGATGGCGCGGAACTGGTCGCTCTGCGAGCCGCTCGACGTACCGAGATAGCCGCGGAACTGCGCAAAGCGCTGCGGCGGAAGTGTGTCGAGTGCCGCCAGCTGCTGGCTGACGATGTTCATCAGCACGTTGATGCGCGTGATGCTGGACACCGCACGCGGCGCGTCGTTGGCCTCCATCGCCTCGGCCATCTGCTCCATCTCGTGCAGCAGCACCTTGAACCACAGCTCGCTCGCCTGGTGCACGATGATGAACAGCAGTTCGTCAGGGTGCTCCGGCTTCGACTGGATCTGCTGCAGCGTGAGCAGTTGCGGCAGCATCAGATACTGGGTGTAGTCCACAGGACGACCTCAGAAGGTGGACACGTCGAGCGACGCAATGTCGGCGACGCGCATGGTTTCCGTCATGTGAAACGGCTCGCCGTAGCGCGCGCGGATCAGTGTGCCGTAGTGCGCCGCCTGGTGGCGGATGATGTCGGGCAACGGCTCGCCATTCGGGTAGACCTCGCCCGCCTGCGTCAGTCCGTCGAACTGCGATCGGTAGCACCTGATCGCCGCCAGCTTCTGCTCGAACACGTCACTGATGTCCACCACGAACGATGGAGTGAAGGCATCCTCACGGAACGACATGCAGTGGATGACCTTCAACGGCCGGAACGCCGGCAGGTCGGGCACGAGGTTCTTCAGGCCTGACAGGAAACAGGCATCGCGCACGAGCTGCGCCGCCGCGATGTGATCCGGATGGCGTCCCTGTCGTGCATGCGTGATGACGATACGGGGGCGATGCCGCCGGATGGCGCGGATCACGACTTCGCGCGCCTCGGGTGTGTTGCAGAGGTGTGCGTCAGGAAGGTGCAGGTTCTCGCGAACGGTGACGCCGAGAATGGTGGCGGCTTCCTGCGCCTCGGCCTCGCGAATCGTCACGGTGCCGCGACTGCCGGTCTCACCTGCCGTCAGGTCTGCGATGCCGGTGCGCCGACCCAGCGCCGCGCTCGCAAGCAGTGTCCCGCCGCACGTGAGTTCCACGTCGTCGGGATGCGCCATGATGGCGAGGATGTCCAGTGGCGCCGTCATGTGCCAAAGCTACACAGGCGTATGATGCAGGCGCTCAGTGCGTACCGACCGCCGCGGCCTGCGGTGTCCAGGCCACGCCGTCTGCAACAGTTGCGATGCTCGTGGGCGACGGTCGTGTCATGTGCGCCATCGCGCGTCGGGCGATCACCTCACCGGCGATCACACAATCGCCCACGCTGACGCCACGACGGAACTGCCCATCGACGAGCAGGCCCGGCATCGCGGCCTCGATGCGCTCCGCAGCGCGTGCGTTCGCCTCGTGCCCGATGCCGTACTGCGGAATGGCGCGTGGCCACACCGTGTGATGCACGAACGTCGGCGCACCCGTGAGTCCGAGGATGGCTGCAAGCTCATGCTGCACCAGCGTCACGAGATCGTCCGTGCTGGCCACACCCAGCTCGGGGTGGCGGACGCCGCCCAGGAAGCAGGTCAGCAGCACGCAATCGTCCGGTGCGCGGCCATCGAACAGCGTGCTGGAAAAGAGCACGCCGAGCGTGTTGCAGCGTTCGGCGCTCGGGATCAGCACGCCGAAACCATCCAGCGCATGCGCGACGTCGGCGCGGCGGAAGCCAAGCGCCAGTGACGCAACCGGTGGATAGTGCACCGTGCGCAACTGCTCAACGTCTGCCTGCACCGCAGCCGGCAGCTGCATGGCCGTGAGCACATGCAGCGGCAGCGTCGAGATCACGACATCAGCCTGCAGCGTGCGCCGCTCGCCATGCGTCTCGACGGTGAGCTGGATCATGGCACCGACCTGCTTCATGCCGGTGATGCGTGTACTCCGCATGATGCGCTCCTGTCCGATACTTTCCGCGAGTGCGACCGGCAGCGTGCCCAGGCCTTCTACGAACGAGACCATCGTGGCACGCGGTGTCGTGATGCCGGGTTGCCCGCGTGCGGCGCGGCTTCGGCGCGCGCCGGCAATCATGCCGCGCAGCAGCGAGCCATGCTCGCGCTCGAGCGCGGCCAGGCGCGGGAATGCGTGGCGCACGCTGAGCTGCTCCGGGTCGCCAGCGTAGACGCCGGAGACGAACGGATCCACGGCCCACGTCAGCGGCTCGTTGCCGAGCCGTCGTCGCACGAACGCGGCAACCGATTCATCCCCGGCAGCCGTGCGTCGCGCAATGAACGGCTCGGCCAGCACGCGCAGCTTGCCGGCGAGGCTGAAAAGCGGCGACTGCAGCATTGCGAGTGGCGATGTCGGCACCACGATCGGCACGCCGTTCCGAACGATGAAACGGCGCTGCGCATCGGGGGCAGCGGGGCGGAGCATCGGTGTCAGGGCCAGCGAATCGACCAGGTGCGCCAGCTCGCTCGTGAGCATGCACGAGTTCGGGCCATGCTCCACCAGGTAGCCGTCGATCGACGAACTTTGGATGACGCCACCGACTACGTCACCTGCCTCGATCACCTGCACATCCGCGCCGAGCCGGCGCAGGTGCCACGCGGTGGTGAGTCCGGTCAGTCCGGCACCACAGACGATGACACGTGGTAAAACCGCACCCGCCATGATCAGTCCGCGAGCCAGTCGCGCGGCGCCAGCATCTGGAGCAGCTCGGACTCAAAGGTGTCCGGCTCCCAGGACGGCGCGTACGGCCAGGCCGCGAGCGGCGGAAGGCTCATCAGCACACTCTCGATGCGTGCGGCGGTGTGCAGGCCGAAGTGCGTGCCGCGGTCATGCACGAGGTTGAACTCCACGTAGCGTCCGCGTCGCACGAGCTGGAAGTTCCGCTCACGTTCCCCGTATGGTTCGTCGCGACGCCGCTCCACGATGGGGCCGTACGCCTCGGTGAGGCTTCGGCCTATTGCATCGACGAAGGCCATCGTCGTCGCGGCGTCCATGCCGCTCGCATCCTCACCGGGACGCACGTGATCGAAGAAAATGCCACCGCAGCCACGCGTCTCGTTGTTGCGATGCGTGTTGCGGAAGTACTCGTCGCACCACGGCTTGAAGCGCGTGTGCAACGACGGATGGAAGCGGTCGCAGATCGACGCCAGCGTGCGATGAAAATGCTTCACATCATCAGGGAACGGATGCATCGGCGTGATGTCCGTGCCACCGCCGTACCAGGCGTCGCGAAGGTTGCCGTCATCGTCGCTGAGCTCGAAGTAGCGCACGTTGAGGTGCACCGTCGGGATCATCGGGCTGCGCGGATGAAACACCAGGCTCACGCCGGTCGCAAAGAATTGCGATTCACCGTCCGACACGCCGCGGCCTCCGAGCTTCGCCGCAGCCAAGGCAGGCAACCGGCCGTAGACGACGCTGCGATTCACGCCGCCCTTCTCGAACGTCGCACCGTCAATCATCACGCGGGAATGCCCGCCACCGCCCTCGGCACGGTCCCATGTGTCCTCACGGAACTCCGAGCCACGATCGAGGCGCGTGAAGAGTGCCGTCACGTCGTCGTGCACGTTCTTGATCCACGCGATCGCGCGGGCGCGCCGCGCTTCACCGGACATCGCGGATTCGTTCGACGCGATGCCAGATGGCGCGGGCGGCGTCATGAGGCCAGCTGCTCCTTGGGACGCTGCACCGGCACGGACTGCTGCGGTGCGCGCCATTCACGCACGGTGTCGATGAACGCCTTGGCGTTCGCGACGGGGATGTCCGGCAGGATGCCGTGGCCGAGGTTCGCAATGTGGCCGTGGCCCCCGAACTCCTCCAGCATGCGCAGCGTGCGGGCGCGGACGGTGCTCGGCGGTGCATACAGCAGGCACGGATCCAGATTGCCTTGCAGCGCGACGGGCAAATGCTCCATGCGCTTGCGCGCCTCGGCAGCACCGGTCTGCCAGTCCACGCCGATCACGTCGGCCATCGTGGCCTGCGCGAGTTCTTCCATCGCCCAGCCCGCACCCGGCGCGAACACGATCAGCGGCACACCGGCGGTGCGGGCAATCGTGGCCACGCGTGCGAGGTACGGCAACGCGAACTGCCGGAATTCGTGCGGTGCGAGCGCACCAGCCCAGCTCTCGAAGATCTGCAGCGCCTGTGCGCCGGCAGCGGCCTGCGCGACGAGGAAATTGCCGACGGCCGTCGCGAGCTTGTTCAGCAGCGCATGCGCATCCTGCGGCGATTCGTACAGCATGCGCTTGGCGACGGCGAACTGCTTGGTACCCTTGCCCTCGACCATGTACGCGGCAAGCGTCCAAGGGCCGCCGGCAAAGCCGATCAACGGCACGCGGCCATTCAATTCGCGGCGCGTCATGCGGACGGCATCCAGCATGTAGCCGAGGCCCTCCTCGGGCACCACTGGGTGCAGGCGGGCAATCGCGTCGCCACTGCGGAGCGGTGTCGAGAAGACCGGGCCCACGCCCTCGTCGACCGTGAGGTCCATGCCCATCGCCTGCGGCACCACGAGGATGTCGCTGAAGATGATGGCGGCATCGACGCCCATGATGTCCACCGGCTGCAGCGTGACTTCCGTCGCCAGCTCGGGGTTGCGGCACATCTCGAGGAATCCGCCCGACTTCGCGCGGACGGCGCGGTACTCGGGCAGGTAGCGTCCCGCCTGGCGCATCATCCAGACTGGCGGCCGCTCCACGATCTCGCGGCGGCAGGCGCGCAGGAACAGGTCGCTGCGGCTCGGTGCGGTGGTTGACTGCGGGCCGTCGATGGCCGCGGCGGATGTTGACTTGATCGGCATGAGCTGCGTCAGGCGTTCGGTGGCACGAGACCCGACGCTCTGCCGCGCGTCATTGGCATCGCTGAAAAGTCGGACCGCACACCGCGACGGGGTGTGCTGGCAAAGAGCTTGTCCATGTGCAGGGCGAGATCGTCCACGTTCTCGCCTCGCGCAATCGCATCGCTGAACACGTTCATCGGACGCGCAAGCAGTTTGGCGACGATGCGCTCGGCGGTGCGCTCGGCGACGTTGTCACCGGCGACGAAGGCGACTTCGCGACGGCAGAGATCAACGAGGGCGTCATGCAGCGACCGGATCGCGAGACGAGCCGCGCCCGTCGCGAGCCAATGGCGCAGCCAGCGCATCTCGTGATCGACGATGCGCTCGGCATCAGGGACTGCCGAGAGGCGAGCCTCGGCTGCGGCCACGATCGGCTGGTGCAGCGAGTCCAGGTCGATCAGCGTGACGCCGTGCGCATGCCCCGCGATCGGGTCGATGTTGCGCGGCATCGCGAGATCGAGCAGCAGCAGCGGTGCCATGTCGTTGCCCACGTTCACGCGCGCCTGCTGGAGCTGGTCGGCGATGAGCGTGTGCGTGGCGGCACCGGTCGCGATGATCACGACATCGGCGAAGGCCGCCTCGAGGTGCAGCGTCTCGATCGGTGCCACGCGGCCACGCAGGCTTTCCGCCAGTTCCTGCGCCCGTTCGATCGTGCGATTCATGAGCACGATGTCCACGGCGCCGAGCTTCGCGAGCTGACGCGCTGCACGTGTGCCGGTCTTGCCGCAGCCAATGATCAGGCAGCGTGCATGCTGCAGCGACCCGAAACGATGCAGCGCCACCGCGGCCGCTTCGGCACCAACGGAGTTGCGGCCGGTGGAGAGGTTCGTGTCGGACTGCACGCGACGGCCGGTGCGCAAGCCGATCTCGAACAGGCGGTGCAGCATCGGACCCACCGTGTTCATTTCGCAGGCCGTGCGGTACGACGAGCGCACCTGGCCAAGGATCTGACCGTCGCCAAGGATCTGGCTCTCGAGACCGGCCGCCAGCCGGAGCAGGTGACGCCCCACGTCATCGCCGATGCGGATGTTCATGGCCTGCAGCAGCGCGTGCCGGTGCGTGGGCTCGGGCATCCACACCCCGGCCAGGTACTCGACCGCGATCTCGAGAGGCTCCTGCCCGCTGTTCTGCGTCCAGGCGTACAGCTCGGTGCGGTTGCATGTCGAGACGACGACCAGCTCGCTCACGCCGCCGCCCAGCAGGGCAGGGTACATCTCGCCGAGACGTTGTTCGGCAACGTGGAATCGCTCACGCGTGGCCACGTCTGCGGTGCGATAGTCGACTGCCAGGCAGATCAGCATGTGGTCACCGTTGTCCGAAGGGAGCATTGCGTCGCACGATAGCGACGTTCAGTACAGTCGCGAACGCCACCCAGCACAGGTACGGCACGAACGCCCACGCCGCGCGCTTGTCCAACGGCGCGACGGTGACCACCAACAACACGATCGTACCGAAGAACGGCACGACCTCGACGAGCGCCCAGTCCGGCCGGCGCAGTCCGAAGAACAAGAAACTCCAGAGCGTATTCAGCCCGGCGTTCAATCCAAACAACCCGAAGAGGCGCACCCGCGCGCCGAGTGACGGCAACTGCTGGTACGACATGACGAATGCCAACCCCATGAGGAGGAAGATCAGGGTCCAGACCGGACCGAAGAGCCAATTGGGCGGCTGCCACGATGGCTTCTTCAGCCCGTAATACCACGGGCCCAGCTGCGTGACCAACGCACCGCCGGCCGCCGTGAGCACGATTCCGCTCAGGGCGAGAGCGATCGCCACGCCAGAATAACCACGCATTACACAACCGGCGCCAGGCCTGTCAGATGACCAATATTCTTGAAGAAGATCCGCACGTGCGCCAGCGGCTTGCCGCGCACGAGCTTCTTCCGCATGTACGCATCGAACGTGAGCTTCTGGATGTCTTCGTCGCGGCACATCGACACGAAGCGCTCGCGCCGGTTGTCGGTGGTGTACCAGAAGTTCTGCATCACGTCCAGCACCTTGAAGACCTGACCGTGCTCCCACAGGAAGCGGCGGCGTGCTGCACGCAGCTTACTGGGCTTTCCGGCGCGAATCGCACTGGCAACGGCGTCGGCCGTAAAACGTCCACAGGTCATTGCGTAGAAGATGCCCTCACCTGACGCCGGCGCTACCACCCCGGCCGCATCTCCGCAAACTGACACGTCCTTGCCGTTCTCCCACCACTTCAGTGGACGGAGCGGAATCGGGGCTCCTTCCCTGCGGATTGTCTCGCAATCGGCCAGTCCGGTCTCGGTGCGAAGGCGGGCCACGGCAGCGCGCATGTCAAAGCCCTGTTCGAACGTCCCGGTCCCGATGCTGGTGGTTTCACCGTGCGGAAAGACCCAGGCGTAGAAGTCGGGGGAGTACTTCCCGTCGTAATAAATGTCGGCGCGCGCCGCCTTGAAGTCGTCCGTCTCGACGACCGGGGAGCGCACGATCTCGTGATACGCAGTGACGCGGTTGCCGCCGGCATAGGCGATCGGGATCGCCTGGCGAGCCACGGCCGACAACGCACCGTCGGCGCCGATCAGGTGTCGAGCCTTGATGGTCTCCAGCGCACCGGAGCGCGAGTTGCCGGCGGCGAAGTGAATCAGCAGGCGGTCGTCGGTGTCGTAGCTGAAGTGATCGAAGATGCCGGTGATGCGTTCCGCGCCGCTGGCACGTGCACGCTCGCGCAGCCACTCGTCGAACGACCCGCGGTCGACCATGCCCACGTAGCCCTTGCCGACCGGGATGTCCACCTTCTGCCGGCGCGGCGAGACCATGCGAGCCGTGCCGACCCGCGCGACGAGCAGTTCGTCCGGCAGGTCGAAGTCCACCATCGCCTGAGGAGGCACCGCGCCGCCGCAGGGCTTGATGCGACCCGCCTTGTCCATCAGCGCCACCGAAAAACCCTGCGTCGCGAGGTCGTTGGCCGCCGTGGAGCCGGACGGCCCGCCACCCACCACCACCACGTCGTACATCTTCATTCGCGATCTCCTCGCACTGAGTCGTCGAGCATTGCACCCGGCATTGGCCGGATGACGTATGCACCTGTCGCCTGCCCGACACGCGTCGGTACGCACCAAACGCGACTCACATGACCGAGACGCGACGCCGAAACCTGAAACATCATGATCATCCTGCCGCCGCCAGGACAGATTCGCCAGATCGCGCCTTGCCCGCTTCACGCGCGGCGGAGGCCAGCACCGCGGCACCTGCAAACAGCGCCGCTTCCATCACGAAGACGCTGCCGTAGCCAAGCTGGTCGGAGCTGAGGTACGCGCGCATCACGTCGCTGGCGCCGGCACCGAGCATTCCACCTGCGGCCATCGCAATGGCCTGCGACGCGCCGAACACACCCATGCGCACGCCGGTCTGCGACTGATCGGCGGCCGTCGACAGAGACATCATGGAGCCGATGGCACCGATGGCGAATACGCCGTTGCCCACACCCAGCGAGAACAGCGCGACACGCAGCAGCGCGACGCTGCCGGTCATCGGCGACAGCGCGATGGCGAGCAGCGCGATCGCCGAGGCGATGCAGCCGCCGCGCGCCCAGCCGGCGAGTGACCCCACGCGGGTCGAGAGCATCGCGGTCAGCAGCATGCCGATCAGCGAGCCGCCCTGATGCACGCCGCTGATCGCCGTGCTGTCTGCAACGGTCAAGCCGAACACCGAGCCGGCGAACGGCTCCAGAATCAGGTCCTGCGTGCTGTAGGCGAGCATCGACAAGCCCACGAAGCACGAGAACCGACGTGCGATGGGATCGGCCCACACGATGTGCACGGCCTCGGCGAACGGCAGCGCGGCAGCGCGTGCACGCACACCCTCGGCGCGCGGTGCATCGAGGCCGACCAGCGCGAGCGTCGTCAGCGCGACGCAGGACACGCCGATGATGACGGCGAAGCGCACCAGAACCTGCAGCGTGAACGGCTCCAGCAGCACGCGTGCCACCACGGTGCAGAGAATGAAGCCGGCGATCATGCAGAGCCAGACCGTCGCCGCAGCGCGAGCGTGGCGTTCCGGCGGCACCCGCAGGGACAGCAGCGTGAGGAGCAGCGTGCCGGCCGTGCTCACGCCAAGGCCGACCACGATGAACGCGAGCACCATCAGCGGATAGCCGATCATCGGCGACGCAATGATGACCGGCAGGAGCGCGGCGATCGCGATCACGCCGGCGGCCAGCATCGCCATGCCAAGCACGATCCATTGTGTGAGCTTGCCATGCTGGTCGGCGAAATGTCCCATGCGAGGACGCAACCAGAGCTGTACGCCGTAGTGCAGCGCGACGAGCACGCCCGGAACCATGGCAGGCAGCTGCAGCTCCACCACCATCGTGCGGTTGATGGTCGCCGTGATGATCACCACCAGTGCGCCAAGGCAGGCCTGCACGAGGCCCAGCCGCATGACGGAGAGGAAGCCGAAGGCGCGCGGCGCAGTCATCGGCATCGTCGATACTTCGCTGCTCATGCCGCCACCTGCATGGTGCGCACGGCGTGCGCACAGATCATCATGCCGAGCACGGAGAATGGCACGCCGAATCCGCTGTACCAGAGCGCCTTCTTCACGGGATCGCGCAGGAACGTGGGCATCAGGTACTGCTGGATGCCGATCAGTACGGCCAGCGCAGCGGCGTGCAGTGGGCGATGCCACGCGAAGAGCAGCAGGCCGAAGGCCACTACCTGCGGCGCAAGGATCACGACACACGCCAGTCGTGCTGCACGCTCGGCGCCAAGCTGCACGGGCAGCGAGTACACGCCGAGTTGTCGATCACCTTCGATGGCCTTGAAATCGTTGAGTGTCATGATGCCGTGTGCACCGACGCTGTACAGCAGCGCGAGAATCACGATGCGTTCGTTCGGCCAGGTGCCCAGCATCACGACGGCGCCAGTGATCCACGCCAGTCCCTCGTAGGTGATGCCCACGGCGGCGTTGCCGAGCCAGCCGTCGGCCTTGAGGCGAAGCGGCGGTGCGCTGTAGGCCCACGACAGTGTGACGGCGATGCAGGTGGCGATCAGTCCTGCGGTACCGAATGCGGCGCCGACCGCAATCGTCGCGAGGCTCCACACGATCGCAATCACGAGTCCCCAACTGCCGGGAATACGGCCGGAGGGAATGGGGCGATGTGGTTCATTGATCGCGTCCACATGGCGATCGAACCAGTCATTCACGGCCTGGCTGCCGGCACAGGACAGTGGACCGGTCAACGCGATGCCGAGGGCGAACAGCCACCATTTCCCCTGCATGCTGGTCCCGGTACTGACGACGCCGCAGGCGAAGGCCCACATTGGCGGAAACCAGGTGACGGGCTTCAGCAACTCGAGTACCGCACCGGCGCTTGGGATGCGCCGCTGAGAAGACTGTAAACCGGGGCTGACGGAATCGAGTGTCAACATTTTCTGACAGTGCGGCGAAAAACACGCGGCCGCAAGACCTTTAGCCCCTACGAAGGTTACTCGGGGCCGGCGAGTGCGTTGTCCGGGCTGTCGAGAAGCCGGTGGCGACGCAGCTTGACGTACAGGCTCTGTCGGCTGACGCCCAGTACCTCGGCGGCCGAAGTCCTGTTGTCGTCGGTCAATTCGAGCGCGGCTTCGATGAAATGCCGCTCCACCAGGTCGGTGGTGTCGCGCACGAGTTCCCGCAGGGACACGCGTCCCACGAGCGACGTGAGCTGCTCGACAGCGCGCGTGAGGTCGCGGGCACCCTGGGGGCCAACAACCAGGCGGCGGCCCACGTCGCGCAGCATGAAGCCGATCGCCGGATGGTCGGAATCCGGAAGCCAGGCAGCTGAGACCTCGACCTCCGTCGCGAGTCCGTGCGTGCCTCGCGCCGATGTCAACGCGAGGCGGACTGCACCATTGCGCTTCAGCATCGTGAGGAAAACGTTGAAGTCGGCACCCGGTCGACCGATCCAGGCGCTGAAGTCCCCGCCGCGCACCTGTTCGTCCGAGGCGAGTTGCACCAGGTCCAGAAACGCCCGGTTGGCGTACGTGACGCTGCCGCTGATGTCCGTGATCACGAAGGCGTCGGGCGACTGCTCCAGCAGCGCGGCGATCCGCGTGCGCTCACCAGCGTCGCCGACACTGCGCTCGGAATCGAGCGCCGAGAAGCGAACCAGCAGCAACGTGCTGCTGTCCTGCCGGAATGTGGACGCGCTGACGGTGTACGGCTCGCCACCCCGGGCGAGATGCACCTTGGTATCACCGCTCTTGCCAACGGCACGGGCGTTCGCCACTGCATCGCTGACGGCACGGATGTCGTCGGGGGAGATGCCGAACGGGAAGGTCCGGCCCGTGAGCTTTTCCGGCGCCTCGCCGAACAGCTTGCCGGCGGCCGCATTGGCGTCCATCACCTTCATGGTCGAGCTGTCGACCACGAGGATGGTCTCTGCCGCAAGCTGGAAAAGCAGACGGTAGCGGGTTTCGACATGTCGCAGGCGCCAGTAGTCACGCTCCATGGCCTGCTGCGCCTCGACCAGACGCTGCTGCAGCGCGCTGACGGTGCGCATGTCGCGACCCGCGGCGACGAAGGCTCCGTCGCGCCCGACGCGCATGACCGTGTACGACACCGGGAGGTCATTGCCGCCGGGCAGCAGGTGATTCACCTGGCGACGGCGGCCGGATGACTTGCTGCCGGCGTCGCGGAGCAGCGCCTCGACCTTGCCGCGGGTTTCCAGCGTGACGGTCTGGGCCCAATGCTGCCCGACCCAACTGTCGATGCCGGCCTCACGCAGTTCGGCGTCGGTCGCGACCACGGCCCTGACGATTCCGGTCCGGTCCACGATGACCGCAAGATCGCCGGTGTTCGCGACGAGATCAGCCGCGAGCTGCGGATCCAATTCCGCCATGCCACCGTCGACGGTGCGGGAAAGATTCACGGGGACGGTGTGGAAGAGGGCGGTGGGGAATGTGCGTGTCGGGCACGGCGAGCCTGGACGAGCGTCCGTGCAACCATCGGGCCTTGAGCGGCATCAGGAGCGGACGCGTCGGCGCCGACCTTGCCAACCATCTCCGGAAACTCCACGAAGACGCGGCCGCCGACCATCACGGCCAGCTCGGAATTGAGCGAGGCCTCGCGGATGAGGCGGATGACTTCCGCGATGCGCGGCACCCGTTCCGTGATGCCGGCGGAAAGACCAACGACGTCGTACCAGTGTGCGCCGACTTCGTGAAGCACGTCGTGGGCGCCAAGCGGCGGACCGACCGTCACGCCCCATCCATCGGCCACGAAGAACTCGGCCACCATGGCAAGGCCGAGGGAGTGCTGCTCGTCCGGCATGCCGCAGAGGAACGCCTGGCCGGCGTCTTCCGACATGGGCGTTTCGGCGGCCACACGGCGGCCGATATCGCGGACGACCCGCTGCATGCGGCCAAGTCCGAGCGTGACTCCCACGAAGTCTGCCTCATCCTCGTCCCACATCGTGCCCAGCGCGCGCGCGGCGGGCGTCAGGAGATCGAGACAGATGCGTTCGAGCGCAGCGCCCTTCGCGATCAGGCCGGCGATGATGTCCGGGCACCGTTCCTCGTCGTCCGAGAGGCAGGCCTGCACGAAGGCCGCGACTTCATCGCCGGTGATGACGACTGGCTGCTGGATCGGCCAATCGGGGGCGGCGGATCCGGAGCGAGCATGTGCGAGCAGCCTCGGAATCAGCTCCAGCTCCATGGCGCGGCCAAGGGTCGGATGCCGAGGTCCGGTCGGCTGGCAATCTGCGTGGGACGCACTACCGTGGGACTGGTGCAGCGAGCTGGACAACGATCCCTCCGGGCGGGAACAGGCGTGACGACGATGAGCTGTGAGTCGGCGACGGGCCGCGATGCCGCAAGACGGGAACGGCGGTCGATGTGAAGAAACCCCTGACGGGCGGCTTGTCAAATCCGGAGGCGCCAGCGGCCCTCGTCCAGCGATGTGTCAGTTTTGCTTGACACTTTTACTTGACACTTTCTCTCCTCGGGGTAGCCTCGGAGCAATGTTCACTCGATGTGTGGTGCCGTGATCGACGGCAAACTGGCAATGCGCCCGGAGCGGGGCGCCGCTCCCCCCGCCTCCGCGTCGGGCGCGAAGGCTGTGAGGGCGCTCTACACCCCGGAACAGCGCGTGCGCCGCGATGCCACGCGCTGGACACTGGTGCAGGGCATCCTGGCACCGATCCAGTTTTTGGTGTTCGCCGTCAGCGTGGTGCTCGTGACGCGCTCGCTGCTCACAGGGCAGGGCGTGATGGCCGCGCATGTCTCGATCATCGCCAAGACGATCCTGCTCTACACGATCATGATCACCGGTGCAATCTGGGAGAAGGTGGTCTTCGGCCAGTATCTCTTCGCCGAAGCCTTCTTCTGGGAAGATGCGGTGAGTTTCGTCGTCATTGCGCTGCACACGGTCTACCTGGCCGGCCTGCTGACCGGCCGCATCCCGACGCCGGCGCTGTTCGTGATCGCGCTCGCCGCGTATGCCGTGTATGTCGTGAATGCCGTGCAGTTCATCCTGAAGCTGCGTGCCGCGCGGCTGCAGGAAGCACGCGAGACGGCGTTGCGCGGGGCACGCGCGTGAGCACAGCGCTGCCCGTTTACGACGCCGGCGCGACCGGTGGCGGCTGCACCGATGCCCCCGTGCTGCGCGAGCGCGGACAGCGTGAAGTTTTCTGCGGACTGACCGGCATCGTGTGGCTGCATCGCAAGATGCAGGATGCCTTCTTCCTCGTCGTCGGCTCGCGCACCTGTGCGCACCTGCTGCAGTCGGCGGCGGGCGTGATGGTCTTCGCGGGGCCACGCTTCGCGACCGCGATCCTGCAGGAGCGCGACCTGGCCGGCATGGCGGACTGCAACACGGAACTGGATCGCGTCGTCGCAGAGCTGCTCGCGCGACGCCCCGAGATCAGCACACTGTTTCTCGTCGGCTCCTGCCCGAGTGAAGTGATCAAGCTGGACCTGGTCACGGCGGCAGAGAGGCTGAACCGCGAGAACTTTCCGCGCGTGCGGGTGCTGAGCTATTCGGGCAGCGGCATCGAGACGACGTTCACGCAGGGCGAGGACCAGTGCCTGAAGGCGATGGTGCCGCACCTGCCCGAGGCAATCGATGGCGCGCGTCGCCTGATGGTCGTGGGCACGCTGGCCGATGTGATCGAGGATCAGTTCTCGCGGCTGTTCGCGCAGCTCGGCATTGGTCCCGTCTCGTACTTTCCGGCGCGACGCGCCTCGGCACTGCCGCCGGTGGGACCGGGCACGCAACTCCTGCTCGCACAGCCGTTCGTGGGCGAAACGGTGCGCGCACTGCAGGCGCGTGGCGCCACGTTGCTGCAGGCACCGTATCCACTCGGTGCCGACGGCACCACGCGCTGGCTGGCGGCGGCGGCGGCGGCATGGGACGTCCCGGCCGAGCACTTCCGTCGCGTCACGGAACCGGCGCAGGCGCGTGCGACGACGTCGCTGCAGCGCTATCGCGGTGCGCTGGACGGAAAGCGGATCTTCTTTTTCCCCGACTCGCAGTTGGAGTTGCCGCTGGCGCGATTTCTGTCGCGCGAGTGCGGCATGCAGCTGGTGGAAGTCGGCACACCGTATCTCGATCGCCTCGTCACCGTCGCGGAACTGGCGCTGCTGCCGGAAGGCACGATGCTGAGCGAAGGGCAGGACGTGGAGAAGCAGCTCGCGCGGTGCGAGGCGGCCCGGCCCGACCTCACCGTCTGCGGCCTGGGCCTCGCGAATCCGCTCGAGGCGCGCGGTCTCCGCACCAAGTGGTCGATCGAACTCGTGTTCTCGCCCATCCAGGGCTATGACCAGGCGGGCGATCTGGCGGAGCTGTTCGTGCGCCCGCTCGATCGCAGTGCCCGACTGACTGTCTGAGACGATGCAACTGACGCTCTGGACCTACGAAGGACCGCCGCATGTCGGCGCCATGCGCATTGCCACATCGATGCGAGACGTGCACTACGTGCTGCACGCACCGCAGGGCGACACATATGCGGACCTGCTGTTCACGATGATCGAACGACAGGACAAGCGACCGCCCGTCACATACACGACGTTCCAGGCGCGCGACCTTGGTGGCGACACAGCGAACATCGTCACGCGTGCCGTGCAGGACGCCGTGGATCGCTTCAAGCCGAAGGCACTGCTCGTGGGCGAGAGCTGCACGGCGGAACTGATTCAGGACAATCCCGGCAGCCTGGCCATGGGTATGGGCCTTTCGATACCAATTGTGCCGCTCGAGCTGCCGTCGTACTCGAAGAAGGAGAACTGGGGGGCCGCGGAGACGTTTTACCAGCTGGTCCGCACGCTGCTGCTCGAACGCTCGAAGATGAAGGAAGCTCGCCCGAGCCGCGAGGGCCGCCGCCCCCGCGTAAATCTCCTCGGCGGCACGATCCTTGGGTTTCGCTGTCGCGATGACATCGCCGAGGTCACGAAGTTGCTTGCGAGTGTTGGCGTCGACGTCCACGTCAGCGCGCCACTCGGCGCAGAGCCTGATGACCTCCGTCGCCTGCCCGATGCTGATGCGAACGTCTGCCTCTATCCGGAGATCGCGCTCACGACCTGCAGCTGGCTGCAGCGCACCTTCCAGATGCCGACGATCACCACGGTGCCGATCGGCGTCGGTGCAACGCGTGATTTCATCGCCGAAGTGGGACGGGTGCTGAACATCGATGTGTCGGCAGTGCTCGGCGGCGAGGTGCCCGGGCAGGCCTCCCTGAGCAGTAGCCAGTCGCGGATGCCGTGGTACTCGCGATCGGTGGACGCGACGTATCTGACCGGCAAGCGGGTCTACATCTTCGGAGACGGCACGCACGTCGTCTCCGCAGCGCGCATCGCGAGCGAGGAGCTGGGCTTCAAGGTCGTCGGTCTCGGCACGTACAGCCGCGAGATGGCGCGCGAGGTGAAGGCCTGCGCCGAGAAGTACGGTGTGACCGCGTTGATCACTGACGATTACCTCGATGTCGAGCGCACGGTGGCCGAGTTGCAGGTGGAATTGGTGCTGGGTACGCAGATGGAACGCCACATCGCGAAGCGACTCGGCGTTCCCTGTGCCGTGATCTCGACGCCGATCCATGTGCAGGATGTGCCGGCGCGGTATTCGCCGCAGATGGGCTTCGAGGGTGCGAACGTGATCTTCGACGCCTGGGTGCATCCGCTGATGATGGGACTCGAGGAGCACCTGCTGCAGATGTTTCGCGAGGATTTCGAGTTCGGTGATGGCGCGACGCCGTCGCACCTGCACAGCGTCGCGCCGGTGAAGCCCGAGGCGTCGTCAAGTGCGATGGCAGTGGAGCTCACGAGCGCTGTGAGCATACCCGTCCTTGCCGAGCCGGCAAGTGCGCCGGAGCTCGCGCGCACGGCCACCACTGTGGCCGAGGCGTCGGGTGCGCCCGTGGTGGTCGAGGTTGGGGCGCCCGTGTGGTCGCCCGACGGCGAGAAGGAGCTCGGCAAGATTCCGTTCTTCGTGCGCGGCAAGGCGCGGCGCAACACGGAGAAGTACGCCGTGGCTCAGGGGATTGCGCTGATCACCACCGAAACGCTGTATGAGGCAAAGGCGCACTATGGCCGTTGAACAGTTTCCGCCGCTGAAATTCGTCATCATCACGCTCGACTCGCACCTCGCCGGTGCAGTAGCCGAGGCGGCGGCGATGGTCGTGAAGCAGCTGCCATCGATCGACCTGCGCGTGCACGTCGCGTCCGACTGGCCGGAAAGTCCTTCCGCGCTGGAGCGCTGCAAGGCAGACATCGCGACCGGCGACATCATTGCGGTGACCCAGTGTTTCCAGGACGAGCAGGTGACCGCGATCCGCGACGCGCTGCTGGCGCGCCGCGATCACTGCGACTCGATGCTGGTGGCCGTGTCGGCGGCAGAGCTCGTGCGCTGCACACGCATGGGCAAGTTCGACATGGGCGGCGCGGTCGAGAAGACGCCCAAGCCCTGGTCACCACTGGGCATCCTGAAAAAGCTGCGCGGGAGCCGCAGCGACGGCAGTTCGAGTGGTGAGCGGCAGATGACGGCATTGAAGGCGATGCCGAAGATTCTCAAGTTCATTCCCGGACCGGCGCAGGACGTGCGCGTGTACCTGCTCAGCATCCAGTACTGGTTGGCGGGCACGGCGGAGAACATCGCCAACCTGATCCTGTTGCACGTCGAGAAATACGCGGACGGTCCGCGCAAGGTGCTGCGCGCCCGCGTCCGGTCCGAGGCACCGCGCTCGTACCCGGAGGTCGGGCTCTGGCATCCCGACGTGAAGGCCGAGCATGGCATCACGGAGAATGCCGCCGCGCTGCCGGCGACGGGCAACGGTGGCACGGTCGGCGTGCTCCTTGGCCGAAGCTACCTGTTGGCCGACAACGTGGCGCATTACGCCGCCGTGGTGCGCGCCTTCGAGCAGCGTGGGCTTCGCACCATCCCAGCCTTCGCGAGCGCGCTCGATTCCCGTCCGGCGATGGACAAGTTTTTTGTCGATGCGGCGGGGCGCTCGAAGGTCGACGCCGTCGTGTCGCTGACCGGGTTTTCGCTCGTCGGCGGGCCGGCGTACAACGACTCGTGCGCGGCCCAGATGGCGCTCAGCCAGCTGGACGTGCCGTACTTCTGCCTCCAGACACTGGAGTTCCAGAGCACGCCGGAGTGGCAGAACGATCCGCGCGGGCTGAATCCGTTGCAGGCGACGTTGCAGGTCGCGATCCCGGAGCTTGACGGCGCGATCGGCCCCACGGTGTACGCCGGCAAGGTGGGCGCCGCGAAAGGGGTGGAGAACGCCGAGTCGCTGCCGATCATGGAACGCGTCGAGACGATGGCCGACCGCGTCGAGAAGATGATCCGCATGCGCCGGACGCCGCGCGCGGAGCGCAAGGTGGCGGTGGTGCTGTTCAACTTCCCACCGAACGCGGGCAATACCGGGAGCGCCGCCTACATCGATTGCTTCCACTCGTTGTACAACACCATGCTCGCGATGCGCGACGGCGGCTACACCGTGACGGTGCCGGAGTCGGTGGATGCGCTGCGCGATGCCGTGATCCAGGGCAATCGTGAACAGTACGGGTCCGTGGCCTCGGTGTTCACACGCATCCCGACCGACGATCATGTCCGGCGCGAGACGTATCTGCCGCAGATCGAAGGGGCATGGGGCGCCGCACCGGGACAGCAGTTTGCCGATGGCTACGGCATTCAGATCCTTGGCGTGGAAGTCGGCAACCTGTTCGTGGGTGTGCAGCCGTCGTTCGGCTGGGAAGGCGACCCGATGCGCCTGTTGTTCGAGGGCAACTTTGCGCCGACGCATGCCTTCAGCGCGTTCTATCGCTGGCTGCGGGAGGACTGGGGCGCGCACGTCGCGCTGCACTTCGGCACGCATGGCGCACTGGAATTCATGCCTGGGAAGCAGGCGGGCCTCACCGATCAGTGCTGGCCGGATCGCCTCATCGGCGACCTCCCGAACGTGTACCTGTATGCGTCGAACAATTCGTCGGAAGGCACGCTGGCGAAGCGCCGCGGCGGGGCGACGACGCTGATCAGCTACCTGACGCCATCGGTGTCGGCGGGGGGGCTGTACAAGGGCCTGATCGACCTCAAGGCGACGTTCGAGCGCTGGCGCAACATGGACGACCGCACCACCGACAGCGAACGCGCCTCGGTGGTGGCGCTGCTGCAGGAGCAGGCCTGTGCACTCGAGCTCACGGCTCCGCTGCCGCAGTGGTCGCCTTCCGATGCCATCGCCATCGAGGCGGTACGCCAGAAGCTGCTGGAAGTGGAACAGGCCCTCATTCCCGTCGGGCTGCACATCGTCGGCAAGACGCCGTCAGTGGATGAGCGGGCCGACATGCTGCTGGCGATCGCGAGCGTCGGTCGGCCCGAGGCTGACGTAGCCCCCTTCGCCGACACGTTGCGTGCCGCGGCGAAGAGCGACCTGTCCGTCGAGGCGATCGATGCGGCGGCGAAGGAGATCGTGCATGCGGCGGTGGCATCGGGTGATGTCGCGGCTGGCCTGAGCACGGCTGAGCGTGCGGGGATCGCGTCGATGTCGCTCGAGCCCACGTTGCGCGGTCTGCTCAAGCTCGACCAGATGCTGGCAGTGGATTCGGAGATTCCCGGCATGCTGCGCGCACTGGATGGCCGGTACGTGATGGCCTCGCCGGCGGCAGACCTGGTGCGGGACAGCGCGGTGCTGCCGACCGGGCGCAATCTGTATGGCTTCGATCCGTACAAGGTCCCGAGTCCGTACGCGCTGAAGGAGGGTGCGGCGCGCGCCGAGCAGTTGATTGCGCGGCATGTCGCCGATGGCAATGATTTCCCGGAAACGGTGGCGTTCGTGCTGTGGGGCACGGACAACATGAAGTCCGAAGGGACGCAGCTGGCGCAGGTGCTGGCCCTGATGGGTGTGGTGCCGCGCTTCGATGGAGTAGGTCGTCTCTGTGGCGCGCGCCTGCTGACGTTGCAATCGTTGGGGCGGCCGCGCGTGGATGTCGTGGCCTCGTTGTCTGGCATCTTCCGGGATCTGTTGCCGCTGCAGGTGAAGCTGCTGGCCGAAGCCGCGCTGCTCTGCGCGAGTGCCGATGAACCCGAGGAGCAGAATTTCATCCGCAAGCATGCGCTGGCCGCGATGCGCGAGGATGGCGTGGACATGGAGACGGCGGCGCTGCGCGTGTTCGGCAACTCGGAAGGGTCGTACGGCTCGAATGTGAACCTGCTGCTCGAGACCGGACGCTGGGAGGACGGGGACCAGCTGGCCGACCTGTTCGTGCAGCGCAAGGGATTTGCGTACGGTGCCGATGGCAAGTGCCGCGCCGGGCAGAAGATGATGAAGCGCGCGCTGGGCACCGCGTCGCTCAGCTTCCAGAACGTGGACTCGGTGGAACTTGGCGCGACGGACATCGACCAGTATGTCGAGGCGCTGGGCGGTGTGAACCGCGTGATCGAGCAGCAGCAGCAGAAGAAGGTGGCCTGCTACATGGGCGACCACACGGGCAAGGACGGCAAGATCCGCACACTCGAGGAGCAGGTGACGCTCGAGTCGCGGACCCGGGTGCTCAACCCGAAGTGGTTCGAAGGGCAACTCGTGCACGGGTATGAGGGCGTGCGCAACATCGCCGGCCACGTGGCGACGACCGTCGGCTGGTCCTCGACGACCGGCAGCGTGCCGGGTTGGGTCTACGGCGAGATGGCGCAGACGTTCATGCTGGATGGCGAGATGCGTGACCGACTGGCGAGCCTCAATCCGTCGGCCGCGGCAGGCATTGCGACGAAGCTGCTCGAGGCGAATGATCGTGGGTACTGGGCACCCGATGCCGCGACGCTGGACGCGCTGCGTGACGCGGCGGCAGATCTGGAAGACCGGCTCGAGGGTGTGGCGGCCCGATGAGCGTTATTGTGGTGGGACCGGCGCGCGTGGTGGCGCGCACCGGACATGATTCCCTGGGTCAGGAGCAGTAACGTGGCAGTCTCAACGCGACTTCCCATTCTGGGAGGACCGGACGGCGAGGGCAGCGTGCAGGTGCACCTGAACCCCGAGGACAAGATCACCGGTGCATTGTGCATCGCGGTCTATGGAAAGGGCGGCATCGGCAAGAGCACGACTTCGTCCAACCTCTCGGCCGCCTTCTCGCATCTGGGCCAGCGGGTGCTGCAGATCGGGTGCGACCCGAAGCATGACTCGACGTTCACGCTGACGAAGTCCATGGTGCCGACCGTGATCGACCAGCTCGAGACGGTCGACTTCCACAGCGAGGAGCTGCGGACCGAGGACTTCGTGTTCATCGGCTACAATGGCGTGATGTGCGTCGAAGCCGGCGGTCCGCCGGCGGGCACGGGGTGCGGTGGCTACGTGGTGGGCCAGACGGTGAAGCTGCTGAAGGAGCATCACCTGCTCGAGGACACGGATGTCGTGATCTTCGACGTGCTGGGCGACGTGGTGTGCGGTGGCTTTGCGGCGCCGCTGCAGCATGCGCACCGCGCGATGATCGTGACGGCGAACGACTTCGACTCGATCTTCGCCATGAACCGCATCATCGCAGCGGTGCTGGCCAAGTCGAAGAACTACCAGGTGCGCGTAGGCGGCGTGATCGCGAATCGCAGCGCTGACACCGACCAGATCGACCGCTACAACAACGTCGTGGGCCTGACGACGACGGCGAAGTTCCCCGATCTCGACGCGATCCGACGCAGCCGCCTGAAGAAGTGCACGATGTTCGAGATGGATTCGTCGGACCCCGCCGTGAAGGCCGTGCAGGACGAGTATCTGGCCTGTGCGCAGCGCCTGCTGGACGGTGTGCCGCCGCTGCTGATCCAGCCGCTCAAGGATCGCGAGATCTTCGACCTTTTGGGGTATGACTGAGCCATGGCTGCACCAACGACGGATGTCGGGACGCCGGACAGCCGCACCTATACGGAGCGTCGGGCCTGGCTGCATGAATATTTTGATCGGACGGCGGCCGCAGCCTGGGCAACGCTGACCTCCGATTCGCAGGTCAGCTGGGTGCGGCGCACGGTTCGCGAAGGGCGCGAGCGCATGCGGCACACGTTGTCGGGGTTTTTCCCGGACGACCTGACGGGGATGCGGGTGCTGGACGCGGGCTGCGGCACGGGGGTGCAGGCGGTCGAACTGGCCCGCCGCGGCGCCAACGTGGTGGCCATCGACCTGTCGCCGACGCTGGTGGGACTAGCCGAGACGCGATCGGCGGGGAAATTCGATCGAGGGACGATCGAGTGGCGCTCGGGCGACATGCTCGACCCGCAACTCGGCACCTTCGACTACGTCGTGGCCATGGATTCCCTCATTCACTATCGCATGACAGATATGCTGGACGCGTACGCCGCACTCGGTGCCCGCACACGAGTCGGGATGGCCGTGACGTTCGCGCCGTGGACGCCGTTGCTGGCGACCGTGCGCGGGGTCGGGACGCTCTTCCCGCGCGGGGATCGTGCGCCGGCCATCGAGCCGGTGCCGATGGGCCCACTGCTGCGCGGCATCGCGCGCGATCCGCGCCTTGCCCCGTGGGCGGCGCAGCGCACACATCGCGTCGAAAGCGGATTCTACACCTCGCAGGCGCTCGAGCTCTGCCGACGTGACCCCATGGGAGCAGCATCATGAATACGATGATCGGCCTCGGCATCGCGCTCGCCATGCTGACCGTCTGGTTCCTTGCACGCCGCACCATCGAGGTGCCGGCGACGATCGATCTCGAGGCGACCGAGCGCGAACTCCATGCGCACGTGGTACTCGAGGGTGTCGAGGTGGACGAAGGCGACGAGGTGCTGGTCCACGGGGCGCCGACGCACATTGCCTTGAATGAGAAGCGCACGATGGCCGCACGGGCAACGGTCTGGAAGGCGAGCCTGCCGCGGCGGGCATGGGAGCGCGTCATGGGACGCACTCGCATCACGGAACTCTACGAAGTCGGATTCGAGGGCTGAGAGCATGTACAACGTGACAGACGAACGAGCCGAACTGACGGCGGAACCACAGACGACGGCCGCGAGCACGGCGGTGGCGGCGCAGGATGCCGCACTGAACCCGCGCTTTTACACGACCGATTTCGACGAGATGAACAAGCTCGACTTCTCGTCCATGCGCGAGCAGTGGGACGCGATGGTGGCTGAGTTCAAGTCGGACCCCAACCGCTATCACTTCAAGCGCACCGAGGAGTTCGATGCGGACTTTTCGACGCTGCCGCCCAAGCTGCGCCAGGAGTTCGTGGATTTCCTGATCAGCTCCGTCACCGCAGAGTTCTCGGGGTGCATTCTCTACGCCGAGATCAAGAAGCGC
>JACMPK010000127.1 GCA_014377535.1 Gemmatimonadaceae bacterium | reverse complement strand
GTGTGGTGTCCAGCGGCAGCCGCTCATACGCGTACGGCGAGCCGCTCGGCGTGACGGCTGTGGAACTCACGGAGTCGACGCTGTCGGTCGACGGGCGCTCTGCACTTGCGCAACCCGCGAGTATCGCGAGCGTCGCTGCAAGCAGACAGCGCGCAAGGCGCGCGGAGAGGCTGTGTGCGGTTGAGAGTGACATATTCCGGTGGCTGAAAGCACTGCGGGCCGATGCGCGGAACGTCGCGCATCGGCCCGCAGAAATTACATCCTGGTCAGTTGACGATGTACGTCGTCCAGCCGTTCCACCACTTTGCACCCGCCGGATCGGCAGCGCCGCGGTAGGCCGTCGGCGCGACGAAGCTTCCGGCGCGCGTCAGGAGCTGGCCGGTGAACGTCGTCAGGCCACCGGTGGTCGCTGCGCCGCCGGTCGGGGGCGACCAGTCGAACGTCGCTCCGTTCGCGGGGAGCCCGGTCGGGAGATTCGTGAAGAGTGCAGACGCCGTACCGGCGACGGTGCTCAGACGGTTGGCGGTCGTGTCGGCCGTGTACTGACGCACCGAGGTTGGCACGCCGCCGCTCAGGATCTGCGGATCGAACAGCGCGCCGTTTTCGGCGAACAGGATGTTCGACAGTGCGAAGTTGCCTTCGGTCTGGCGGATGAACGTCGTCGTATCGCGGAATGAGATTGCCGACTGCGGCCAGCGGGCGATGATTCCGTTCACGTAAAATCCACCGGTACCGCGGCGAAGCATCGCGCCGCGTCCGCCCGCAGCGGGCAAGGTCACGCCATTGGCCGTGCCGACGCCGATGATCGTGAAGTTGGACATCACGGGAATCGTGAGCGGCGTGGAGTTCTGCCCAGTCGGGCAGCCGGCACCATTGCAGCCATCGTTCTCGATACCCTGCGGATCGCTGGACGGCGAGCCAGCGGCAGACCGCGGGGGAATGATGCGGGTCTGGAGCGCGATCAGGAACTGCAGGCGTCCGACATACCCTTCAGAGATGTCGAAGTGATCGTCGCCTGATTCGTAGCTGACGAGATTCTTGCCATCCACCGCGCCGCCAAACCATTCGAAGCTGTCGTCCAATCCAGCCATCGCCTGCAGGTACTGCATCTGCGTGCCGCTGCCGACGGCTGCGATCGTGAAGGTGTTCAACTCGGCGTCCGGTGCCGTGGCGTAGCCGGCAAACTCCACACGGACGTAGCGAAGGATGCCGCTGTTGTCGGCATTCTGATCTCCACCGCTGTACACCTGCGCCGGATTGTTCACGCCGGTGCCGGTACCCTCGAGTGTGATCGGGGCCGCGCGATTGATGATGCCGTTGCCGATGATGATCAGCCCACCCCAGTCGCCCGGCTGACGCGAGCCTGCGGCGCGCGCGGAAGTGAAGACGATCGGGTTGGCCGCGGTGCCCTGTGCGTCGATCTTCGCACCGCGGGTGATGAACAGCGACGAACCGACGAATGCCGGCGTCGCATCGCCAACGATCTTCGTGCCGGGCTGGATCGTCAGCGTCGCGCCGTTCGCAACCTGAATGAAGCCCTGGAGCGTGTACGTCGTATCGGCGAACAGCGTGCGGCTCGTGGTGATGTTGGCGCTGATGGTCGATGACGCCGTGCCGGCCGGCCGCGTGGTCACGCTGATGATGGCGCTGTACTGTGACGGTCCCGATGCACGAATTGCCTGCACGCGGTAGCCATACGTCGCACTCGGCTCGAGGCCGGTGTCGACGAACGTCGTATCGGTCAGATTTGCGCCGGAGACCGTGGCAAACGTCGTGGACGAGCCGATCGCGCGCTGCACCACGTAGCTGGTGGCATTGCTGACGCGTCCCCAGATGATGCGGTTCGAGGTCGCACTGACTGCGGCGGCCACTCCGCCGACCGGCGGCAGATCGATAGGGCCGGTGGAATCTTTGCCGCAGCCTGACAGGGCCGCCGAGGTGGCGACCAGCAGACCTGCAGACAACGAACGCCAATTCAACATATGGATGGGATCTCGAAAGAGAGAATTTTTAAACGCGACAGCTCGTGCATTCACGCTCGATTTCCGAGCTGCCGAGAATTTCAGCTCGATTTGTCCTTGCTCGTACACATTGCGGTCACGGTCATGTCACAGCGCTCTTGTGGCCGCGTGACACGTTGCGAGCGAGGGGCCTGACCACACCACGTGGTCAGGCCCCTCGTCACATCAGCTGCATCGACTGCGGTACTACGGCTGCCAGTTGAACCCAAACGACACGGTGCGACCGATGCGATACTCCTCGCGTGTCACGGGGCCCTGCTCGATGCGATACTTCGCATCCAGCAGGTTGCGGGCATCGAAGCGCCCACTCAATCCGCTCACCACGGGGAAGCGCAGTGAGAAGTCGACCACGTTCCGCGGCAGCTCCTTCACATCCGGCAGCGGAAGTTCGCCGGCATCGGTGATCCGCGGCCCAACCGTGTTGTAGAGCAACGTGGCGCTGGTGGATCCGCTGGGGGTGTTCCATGTCACGCCGCCGTTCAGCATGTAAGGTGCCTGGCCGACCATCGCGCGGTTGGAGTTCGTCACACTCGCGAGCCCCTGACGCAGCGAGATCTTGCTCTGCATGAACGTCGCGTTGCTGAACACGCTCACGTTCTCGAGCGCCG
>JACMPK010000126.1 GCA_014377535.1 Gemmatimonadaceae bacterium | reverse complement strand
GAACGCCGGGGAGTCAGTCGGCGGCGAGGGTGACCTCGCCCGCGACATGCTGGCGTGATCGTTGGCCTCAGTGTCGGGTATGCCGCGAATGGCGGGCGCAAACCATGTGGGTCGCGTTCCCGTAGGCTCTGATGACCCCGGACCATTCCGGACCCGCGGCGCACCATGCCGCACACTTTCTCCCAGGATCATTATGTGTACTATTTCTCGTTCGCTTTCTACTCTCGCCGTCGTGGCCCTCGTGGGCTTGCCGACCCTCGTCTCGGCGCAAGACAATCATCGTGTCGGGCATCCTGGCGAAGGTCTGTCGCACAACATGGGACTTTCGATTGGTCTCGTCGGCTCGGGTGTGGCGCTGGACCTGCCGGCTGGTGCGCCGAACCTGAATGGTGGAATGGGTGGCGTGACCGTTGGCTACGGCATCCGGAAGAACATCACGCATGTCGCCCGCCTGCAGTTCGGTCGTCTCGATGGCAGCCGCACCGACATCCTGCAGTTGGATGGGGAGACACGCTACGTCTTCAATGACGAGAATGTGCGCCTGCGCCCGTTCGTCGACGGTGGCCTGTCGTACCTCCGTGTCAGCGGAGAGAACGCAGGGTTCGTGAAGGCCGGTCTCGGTCTGAGCTACTTCCTGACCCCGCGTTATGCTCTCGAGGCATCAGGCGCTGTTGGCCTCGGCAAGATCGCGAACGTCGATGGCACGTCGGGCCTGCGGACGGGTCGCCTCGGCTTCGTCTGGCATCGCTAGGGTCGTACAGGTCCTGCCCCCACGCACTTCGGTTCGTGGGGGCGAGGTCGTTCCGGGTGGTCCCGTTACTGGCGTCGGCGCGCGCCGGCGTGCCATGGCACCCTGCTCGTCTCCCGTCGCCCGCCCCGCCAAGTTGTCGATGAATGCCAGTTTTGCCGCCGGTGTTCTCCGGAAATACCCGCTCGGCGGCGCCCGCCCGGACTGTGAGAACTACGTCCACTTCCGTGGGCAGATTCAGCGCCATCTGCCGGAGAAGGTGCGCTTGCCACGAAGGCGTCGGCACACGCACCAACTTTGAATTCGTGGATGCGCCGCCGTCCGGCGGTGACCTGGTCGATCTCGCCGGTATCGCGTCGAGCTTTGCACCGAACTGCGCGCCGGAAGAGATCATGGAAAAGGTCAACAACTTGCACAAAAAGGCAAAGAAGGCGTAGCAAGACCTTCATGGTTGCCTCTGCAGTTCGTGCACTGTCAGGGAAATGCTACCCTGCGCTATTCTCAGGCATGACACCCGCCTCCCTGATCCGTCGCGCCACACAACGCGTCACCGTCCTCTGCGCCGCAGTCTGCCTGCTGCTCACGTCAACCGCTCACGCCCAACGCGTAATCGACGGGAAGCCGGTGCCGCTACCGCCATCCCCTGCACACGCCGCCGTCCTTGCGGTCGTCGACTCGGCGCTCGCCGCCATCAACACCGGCGACGGGAACGCGCTGTCCGACATGATGACCGACAGCGGTCAGGTCTACGCCGCCCGCGAGCGCGACGGGATGCGCACATTCAGCATGCGGACGGCCGCATCGCAACGTGCAGCGGGTCGACGCCCACCGATCATCGAGCGAGGGTTCGATGCGGAGGTGCGTATTGCCGGCACGATGGCGTGGGTGTGGCTGCCGTACGACTTGTGGACCGACGGGAAGTGGTCGCACTGCGGCGTCGATCAGTTCACGCTGGTGCAGGTTCAGTCGGCGTGGCGAATCGTGAACCTCACCTATTCCGTCGAGCAGCCGCCGGCCTGTCGAATGCACCCGAGCGGGCCGCCAAAGGGAAATCGATGACAGTGCACACAACGGGAAATCGGTGACGGTGCACACGGAACTAAAATGTCGTGTGCACTGCCACCGATTGTCGGTTGTATGAGCTGCTACCTAAATCCGGGCTGCAGCAGTACGACGATCCCGACGCACATGGCGAGCATCACCGCCGCGGGCACGGATTTGCGCGCGGGATCCTTTGCTCTTGCATGCATCAGGAGCGCACCGATCATCAGCCCCGCCACCACGGTCGCCGCCAGACGCGCCGGCATGGGCAGCCACACTGCCGCAAGCAGGATCACGCCGGCCAGCACCTTCAGCGTACCGACAACGTAGAATGCGAATGCGGGCAAGCCGTACGCATCGAATTCCTGTCGAAGGGTCTTTGCCTTTCCGCCGCGATATGGGGTGGCCGAGCGTGCGCGAATCAGCCAGACATTGAGCAGGCCGAGGGCTACGATGAACTCGAGTATCCGGACGAACGTGTTCATCGACATGGGTCAGGTTTCCTTGCGCGTAATCAGATGATGGCCGAGCACGGGTCGGTCACCAACGACCGCAAATGACTCTCGTATACATAGTCGCAAACGCATTGTCAGTGCTCGTGTTCCTGTACTTCGGTTCAATGTGCCTGTTCGGGAATGGCATGCGAGAAGATTTCGAGCGGTTCGGCCTGAGTCGGCTGCGTCGCCTGACTGGGGCGCTCGAGGTGCTGGGCGCCCTTGGACTGATCGCGGGGTTGTTCATCCACGCGCTGGCAATCGTCAGCGGCGCGGCGCTGGCGATGCTGATGGTGCTGGGCCTCGTGACGCGTGTCCGTCAGCGCGACTCGCTGATCCAGATGCTGCCGGCTGCCGTGCTGGTGGCGGTCAACGTCTACATCGCCTGGTCGGCGATGGGATTGAGTTCGGTATGACCGTGCGATAGGCGACGCGCCGAGCGTCCTGCCGACTGGTCGACCTGCGTCCGTCGCGACAATGGCGCAGTCATCGCCAGTATGGACCACAGGACGGTCGCCGCGCACCGGGACGCGGCGCGAAATCCCGAAAGCCTACCGCCGGCGTGATTGGCGGCCACGGTTGCCAGTTTCCGTGCACCCCTGCAAGATCGAGCGCATGAGACTCTCGATCTTCTGGTCCCTTGCCTTCTCCGCAGCCGTGGCTGCCGCGCTCACGACATCGGCACTCGGTGCCCAGGCACCGGCCTGCAATGCGCCTGGTGCCCCTGTGCTGCCCGGCGTCGAGGTGCTGCTGCGCGACTCGCTCGCGTCGCTCCGTGGACAGCGCGTGGGGCTGATCACCAATCACTCGGGTCGTGACCGCGCGGGCACCAGCACCATCGACCTGCTGGCCAAGGCGCCGGGTGTGACGCTCACCGCGCTGTACGGACCCGAGCATGGCATCCGCGGTACGGCGCAGGCCGGCGCGACGATCGCGAACAGCGTGGACAGCGCCACGGGCGTACCGGTCTTCTCGCTCTACGGTGCGACGCGCGTGCCGACCGCCGCGATGCTGGCGAACATCGACGTGCTGGTCTACGACATTCAGGACGTCGGCGCGCGCGTCTACACCTTTGAATGGACGATGGCGCTGGCGGCCGAGGCGGCGGGAAAGGCGGGGAAGCGCTTCATGGTGCTGGACCGGCCGAACCCCATCCGCAACGATCGCGTGGATGGCGGAATGCTGGACATCGCGTTCCGCAGCTTCGTGGGCCAGTACCCCGTCGCGGCGCGCTATGGCATGACGCCGGGTGAGCTGATGCGCTACCTGGTCGGCACGAGGCAGGTGAATGTGACGCTGAGCGTGATCCCCATGTGCGGCTATCGCAACAGCGCCTGGTACGACGAGCTTGGCCTGCCGTGGATCGACCCGTCGCCGAACCTGCGCACGGTGGACGCCGCGCTGCTCTATCCGGGCACGGTGTTCTTCGAGGGTACGAACCTGAGCGAAGGACGCGGTACCGATGCGCCGTTCACGCAGGCGGGCGCGCCGTGGCTCACCGACGCGCAGGTGATCGCCGACGAGCTCAATGCACGCAAGCTCGCCGGTGTGCACTTCGACGTGGCGCTTCGCCGTGTCGAGGCGGCGCAGAAGCATGGCAGCCTCACGATCCCGATGATCCGCGTGCGCGTCATTGATCGCGACGCGGTGCAGCCGGTAGAGGTCGGGGCGTGGATGCTGCGCACGATGTACGCGCGGCATGCCAGGGAGTGGCAGTGGCGCGTGGAAGCGATGGATCGCCTCAATGGCGGCGATCGCCTGCGGAAAGCCGTCGCGACGAGCGATGCCGCCGTGTCCGCGCTGCTTGCGGAGTACCGCATCGAGTCGTCGCACTTTGTCACCAAGGTGATGCCGTACCGCTTGTATCGTTGACACCATCGTGGTAATCCCGCCACTTTCGGCATCTGGCGCACATGCCAGTGCTGTGCGCGATGGACACTTCATCTGCATCACCCGTGTGCAGTCGTGATGCGGCGGCAGGGCATTCCGGGGAGTGCTGCGGGTTCCAGGCGTCGTCGTGCGTCGTGTGCGTACCATGCTGAGTCTTGAACCTTTGCTGCACGCACATGCCGCCTGACGCGTTGCACACCGAGCCGCTCGTCATCTTCGTCGGGGCAGGCGCCTCCGCGGTCGCGCCCTCGTCGCTTCCTGGCTGGATCGACTTCAACTCGGTGGTCCTCGAGAGCCTTGGTGAACAGGTGGCCGCCTACAGCCGCCGACGTCAGCCGGTCGACGTCATGCTGACGGCACTCAAGGCACGACGCGATCAGACCGCGTTCCTGCCGCCGGACTTTCAGGCGCAGCTGATGGAGGAGGAGGTCGGCGCCGACTACTTCCGTGTCTGGCAGAGCATCGACACCGACGTCTTCGGACCGGTGCACGCGGGCATCGCAGAGCTGGCCGCCACGGGACGTGTCGCTGCGATCATCACCACGAACTTCGACCGGCTCGTCGAGGTGGCCTTGCAGGCGCGTGGCGTCGCGTTCGCCGTGCATCACGACGCGGCAGCGTTCGACAGGCTGGCGACTGACGGAGTTGCGAGTGCGTGCATACCCGTGCTCAAGATTCACGGGTCGATCGAGGATGCAGCATCGCTGGTGGATACGCTGCGTCAGCGCCTAACCGGGCGGCCCGCGTCACTCCAGGCGGCGCTGCGCGCACTGCTGGTGCAGCACCACTGGCTGTTCCTTGGCTTCAGCGGCGCCGACTTCAGTTACGACCCGAACTATCTGGGCATACTCGACGCAGCCGACGATGCGCGCGGCTTCACATTCCTCGCGCGCGAGGGCAGCCCGGTGCAGCAAGGCGTGACGTCGCTCGTGACACGCTATGGTGACAAGGCGACGCTGATCATGGGTGACCTGTGCACCTGGCTGTCCGACAACTTCGCGCTGCCGGCGCTCGCTCTCCCCAGCGCAGCCGGACGCACGCCGGAGCTCGCGCGATCGGTGGTACGTGACCGCATCGACGCGTGGACGGCGAGCCTTGGGCCGATCGCTGTGGTGAACATCCTGTGTGCGCTGCTCCGCACCGTGACCATGGATGACCATGCGTTCTGGCTGCTGCGGAAGACATGGCGCAGCTACCGCAGCGGCAGCGACACGCGCGGATCGTCGTACGCCCGCTATAACTACAACTACGGGCTGTCGCTGATGGAGCACGGCTTCATCGGCAATCCGGTGGTGCGTGCGGCGGACTGCAGCAACCTCGCGGAATGGAAGGATGCGGCTGACCATGATGCGACGCAGTTCTTCCAGCGGAGTCACGACACGGGTGCGCTGCACGTGGCGGGTGCACAGCTGGCGGCATGCGAGGCGTACATGGGTCACGTCGGCAAGGCGCTCGGCATTGCGAGTCGTGTCACGGATGGGGTCATCGCCTGCGGCGAGTCACTGGCGTACGTGGATGTCGCGCTGGCCTGCGTACCGATCTACGACATGATCGGTGCGTTTCAGCAGACGGTGTCGCAGCTGCAGTCGTGCGCGAGCACGGCACAGAGGCTGGGCGACGAGCCGCGCCGTGCGCTGGCACTGGTGCATCTCGCGCGGTTTCTCTGCATGAGCGGTCAGTTCGACCTGTCTGCCGCCGCGCTGGACGAGGCGCAGCGCATTGCCGACAGGTTGGCATTGGTGCCGGTGCAGCTGCTCTGCCGCTCGGCGCGCGGTCGCCTGCTGCTGGACAGCGAACAGGGCGACGATGCCGCGTTGGCGCTGCTGCAGGGCGTGGTGGACGAGCTGCATGCGCACGCCGCCACGCCGCTGTTCACGCATGTCGACATGGCACATCCTGATTGCACTCGAACGGATGTCACCGGCGTTCCACCGCTGCTCTGCCGCGCACTGCTCGACCTGAACCGCGCGGCGCGGTTCGCCGGTGATGCCCGTGTCATGAAGGCCACGCTGCTGCAACTCCACGAGTTGACGAGCACGCGTTTTCCCGGTTACGCGGCGCATGCGACCGTCGCACATGCGCAGTGCCTGTTGCATCACGGTGACGCCACCGCATTCGACAGGATTGCGGCCTGCATCGACGATGTTCGTGCGATGCAGGAGGAGACGGGGAATCCGTGGGCGGGCATGATGGCTGAGCAGTTGTGCGCGCAGCTGGCAGAGGCGCAGGCGGCAGCACACGGCTGAGTCGTCAGGTCGCAACTTCCTGCCTGAACTCTGCACCGGTCAGGCCGCTGAACTCGCACCTCCGCCCGCCCCTACCGCCGCTGCACCCGCGCCACGCGCCCGATAACGCTCTCGCCACCCACGCCGAGCAGCCGGTTCCGCCATCGAATGATCGTCTCGCGTGCAACGATGTCACCATGCGAGGCCGGGTTGCGCGCCTCGATGGCAAACCTGTCGAGGATCACCGCAAGCTCGTTCGTGAACCACGCACCATCGCTGAGAACCTGTCGCAGGTGGTCGCCGAGGTCGCGTTCACCACCCAGAATTCGCGCCAGCGGGCCAAGTGAGAGCGGGAGCGCCTCAGGCAGCCGCGCGGTGTGCTGCTCCACCTTCACCCAGCGCGCGGCATCGGGCGCAGTGCGCATGGCAGCGCGCAGAATCGCGTTCGTCTGCAGTTCCAGCGCCTTGCCATAGCCCACCATCACGGGCGACAGGTCGGCCGCGGGATCACGCCGGTGATCACGCACCGTGCGCTCGGCCATGGCGATGAAGCGACCGGCGCCGGGCTCCAGCAGCGACCAGGCTTCGTTGCCGACATGGTCATCGCGCAGCGACGCCTCCAGCGCGCCGACGCCACCCTGCTCGGCGTCGAACCGCGCCCAGAGCTTGTTGTCCGCGTACAGCTCGCGCTCGCGCACATCGAAATAGCGGCGACCATCTGCGCGGGATACGAGCAGCGGCAGGTCCACCATGCCGCCGTACAGCGAGACGGGGCGATCGGCGTAGCGCGTGTTGCGCAGATGGCCCAGTTCCGTGATCACGCCCTGCAGGTCGTCCTTCACCAGCAGGCGAATGTCGGCGATCTGGAACCAGCAGTCGCAGTTGAGCTTCATGGCGTCGTAGTACGCCGGCACATGCTGCGCATCGGTAGTGCGGGGGTCCTGCGTCACGATCCACTGCACATCGGCCACGTAAAGCGACTGATAGTCGGTGATGTAGAGGTGCGTCTCATGGTTGTCGTCGAGCTCCGCGGCGTCCAGGCCCAACTGCATCACCTCGCTCAGGTGCGGCATGCCTCGCTGGCGCTGGTTGGATCGCACCTTGCCCCACCAGACGTGCACGTCGTCCTCGCCGGCCTCGTCACGACGGGATTTTGCTTCCCAGTCCAGTAACACGCGCAGGTGTGCCTCCATGGCGTCGGAGGCGTAGCGAGGATTCCAGACCGTGACGAGGTGTCGTGCGTGCGCATCGCTCATGCATGACAGAATACCGCGGGGCGCGGGGAACGGCGCGTGTGGCGACGTTGCGCGTCGCTGTCCTGCGATGCACCCTTATCGCTGCGATGAGTCGCGTGCTCGCGCGACCGTGCTTCATTCCGCAAGTCTCGTCCCGCGGCAGGCTGCTGCAGCCAGTCGACGTGCACCGCCACTGGACACATGTGCTGATTCGCATGCCTGCACCACGATCTGCATCGACACGACTGACGCTCGTACTGTCGCTGTGCCTCGCACTGGCGGGGTGCCGCAAAGCGCCGGTGCGCGTCGGCGCGATCGACGGCGGGTCGAGCTGGTACGCAGGTGGCGCGACATGCGGCGGGCGTCCCGCGTTCCGTATTCGCGAATACCGCGCCGGGCTGTTCATCCTGCGGCAGCCGGCGTGCACGAACTATGAAAAGCCGTTCCTGTACCTGCTGATCGGGGAGGCACGTGCATTGCTTCTGGACACCGGTGCTGGCGGCATCGACGTGGCTGCGCCCATCGACAGCGTTCTCGCGGCGTGGCGCGCAGCGCATGGCGGTACGCCGCGTGCGCTGATCGTTGCGCACAGTCATGGACATGGCGACCACGTGGCCGGCGACAGCCAGTTTCGTGGCCGGCCGGGTGTGACGTTGGTGGAGCGCGATTCGGCATCGGTCCGCACATTCTTCGGTTTTGCCGGCAGTGCCGATCGCGTGACGTACGATCTGGGTGGACGCGTGCTCGACGTGCTCGCAATTCCTGGGCACGAGCCAGCCGGCATCGCCGTGCATGATCGCGCCACCGGTGTGCTGCTCACGGGCGATACGTTCTATCCGGGTCGAATCTACGTGCGCGACACCGCCGCGTATGCATCGAGCATCGCACGGCTCGTCGCGTTCACGGCAGCCCGTCCGACGATTGTGCTGCTTGGCACCCATATCGAGCAGGCACGCACGCCCTACACCGATTATGCAGTGGGCACGCAGGACCAGCCCGATGAAGATCGGCTCGAACTGTCGAGGGCCGAGCTCGTATCGCTCGACTCGGCGGTGCAGGCGATGCGGGGGCGGTTCACGAGGACGCGGCTGCGACGGTTCACGATCTGGCCGCAGTAGGCGGGCTGGCGGAGAAGTAGTACGGGCGCTCGCGGCGCATCGGTCACTGCCAGAGACTGGCAGTGCGTGATCATGAGCACCGCGCGCATCGTATCCACCATCATCTTGCTCATCGCAACCGTCCGGGCAGGACGCCCGCCTGTTCCTCGCTGAGCGCTCGCACCTGCTGCTGCGGTTCGGAGCAACAGGGCAGTGAGCGCAGCGGATGATGAGCCGATCATGCCGGTGCGCTCCCGATGCGTGTACATCACGCGCGATCGATGATCACCTCGAGATATGCGCTGGGCAGCACCAGCGTGCCGTCCGTCGCACGATTACCGGCCGCCATCAGCGTCAGGATCTCTTCCGTGAACGCGGCCTGCTTCTCGGCGTCGAGCGCTGCGAACGTGCGATGCATGGGGCCGTAGAACGTGCGGAACACCTCGAGCCAGTGCACGTCGGAGCGATAGCGGAAGACGAATTCCCGTGTCGTGGTGCGGAGGGCGCGCGCACCGCTGCCGAAGAGCTCCTCGATCCGCGCCTGCGTGCCCCAGAGGCTCGGGCTCATGACACCAGGCGCGGGCGGCACATAGCGCCCGATGATCTTGAAGAGCTGGCCGATAAAGCTGTCCGGTGTCCAGTTGGCGAGGCCGATCTTGCCACCGGGGCGACAGACGCGCAGCATCTCCTTCGCGGCCTGCGGCTGGTCAGGCGTGAACATGACGCCGAATGTCGACACGACCACATCGAACGATGCATCGGCGAAGGGAAGATTTTCGGCGTCAGCGACTTCGAAGGTGATCGGCAAGCCTTCAGCCGCGGCACGCGTTTTTCCCGACTCCAGCAGTGATGCGACATAGTCGGTCGAGGTGACGTCGCACCAGCGACGTGCCGCGGCCAGTGATGCGTTGCCATTGCCCGCTGCAACGTCGAGCACCGTCGCGCCGGAACGCAGGTCGAGCGATTCACAGAGCTGTTCGCCCACGATCTGCAGCGTGGTGCCCACGACGGCGTAGTTGCCGGTGGACCACGCGGCCTGCTGTCGGGTCTTCACGGCGGCGAGATCGGGGGTGGTGCTGATTGGTGCGCTTATGCCTGGTGCGGTCATGTCGATGCTCCATCGAGGTCGTGCGGCACGACCCGGCCCGTCCGGCGCGCTCACTCCGGCACGATACGATCTGCCGTCAACCGGCGCGTCGCACGTTCCGGCCATCTTTGCGTCTGCCTGTACCATGGCCCGTCCGGGCCATGCCGCCTAAAGCAGGCCAAGTCGGGTGGCCGTGGCGACGGCTGCCGAGCGTGACGGGACGCCGAGCTTCACCAGCATGTTGGCCACATGCCGGTGCACGGTGTGTTCGCTGATGCCGAGTCGTACTGCGATTCCCGCATTGCCGAGTCCCTCGGCGATGAGTCGCAGGACGTCGCGCTCGCGTGCCGTGAGTCGGCTGTCTGCCGACTGCATCCGTACGGCGGATGTCGTGGGCGCTTCGCTAAATGCAAGGGACGCTTGAAGTGTGGTGCGCAGTGCACTCGCACGCGACAGCTCGAGCGTCGCGTCGATGGGTTGCAGCAAAGCCACGGCGGTGTCGAGCTCTGACAGTGCCTGATCAGCACGACCGAGGAGCGACAATGCGGTGGCCAGCTCGATGCCGGCACGCGCCCGCTCGAACTTCGCGCCGCAGCGAGTGAACAGGTCCACCGCATCCTCGTAATGACGGCGCGCCGCGTCCGCATCGTCGCTGACAATCGATACTGCGCCGGCGCAGAGACTCGCCGCCGCGCGGAGTGCCGGTGTGTCCGCCGCCCGGACGACCGAGTGCAAGTCGTGCAGTGCCGCGCGCGCGTCGTCGAGCTGGTGCAGGGCGATGTGTGCGCGCACGAGTACTTCCAATGCCGCGACACGCTCGGTGCGATTGTGCGGCATGAGCGCGCGGAGGTACCGCTCCGCGAGCTGCGCGGCGCCGGCATGGTCTCCGCGGTCGAGTGCGACCGTCGCGCGACCGACGAGGGCCAGTGGATGTCCACCCGATCGATCGAACAGCGCCTGCGCCTCGTCCAGCCGGCCTTGCCGCCGACGGAGTTCGCCCAATCGCGTGAGTGCCTCGGCAATCATGCCGGGGCGGCTTGCCTGCAGCTCGTCGGAGGCGCTGACCAGCTCCGCTTCGGCCTCGGCCCATGCGCCCTGCCAGATGCAGGCGGCGGCGTACTGTGTGCGGCAGACCGCGAAGAGCACGCGGAAGTGCCAGCGCTCGCAAAACTCGCGCAGGCGCACACACCACTGCGCCGCGCGGTCGTATTCGCGCACGCGATCACAAGCGGAAATCAGGTAGCAGCAGGCCAGGCCGATGGCCACATGGTCCTGCATCTCGCCCGCGATCACGGCTGTGTTCACCGCGTCCAGCTCCTGCATGCCCTGTGGAATCTGTCCTGACGTCGCAAGCGCGAATCCGCGAAGTGCACGGCCGACCATCTCATAGTCCACCGAGCCGCAGTGCCGCGACGCCGTAATTGCGTCGGCGGCGTACTGCAGCGCTTCCTCAGGATGTCCGTTGTCCAGCAACGCGAACGACGCGCTGCGCACGCTCAGCCAGGCAAACTCGCGCGATTCGCGATGCGCAGCGAGCAGTTCTCGTGCGCGCTGCAACCAGCCGCTGGCCACGGCGTAGTCACCGCGAAACGCATCGTAGTCCCACGCCAGCCAGACCGCGACGCGACCCGCGGCACGCTCGTCGCCAGCCTGTCGGTACAGCCGGAAGGCATCCTCGCGAGCGCGGAAAACCGTCGGCGCATCGTCCAGCCACCAGGCGGCGAGCGCGCGGCCCTCCAGCGCCAGCGCATCGGTAGGACGCTCCACGAGCAGGGCCGTGAAGATGACGGCTGCCTCGGACCACTCGCCGCCTTCCAGCGCGAGGTGCCCTCCAACCAGCGTGGCGTGACGAATGACAGCCTCGGGCGAAAACGGCGACGCGGCCAGCGGTCGTCGCCGGCCCGGTGAAGAGTAGCGATGGCGCGCGCGTGCGAGATGTGCTCCGAACGGTTGCGATTCGGGATGTCTCATCTCTCCGCATGGACGCACCTCGACACCGCTCCGGCGCGGCGTCGCTGGCGCCGGGAGTCCCCATCGCGACCGGCTGATGGTCGGAGACCTCCCCGGCGCACTCGGCAGTTCAAGTGCTCTGGCCTCTTGGAAGACTCCCTTGAACGTGACCGCTTGAGCGCGGTTTGCGCTTCAAGCGACCGTTCAAGATCTCTGACCCCATGAAGTTGACCCCATCAAGGCGCCCCATGGAAGTGCAGCATCACTGCAGCGGTCAGGTATCAGCCAAGATCGTACCGATCCGCGTTCATCACCTTCGTCCATGCCGCGACGAACGCCTGTACGAACAGCGACTCCGCGCCGCGTTCGGCATACGCCTCGGCAATCGCGCGCAGCTGCGAGTGCGAGCCGAAGATCAGGTCCACACGTGTCGCCGTCCACTGCACGTCGCCCGTCGTGCGATCACGACCCTCGAACACATCCTTCGCCTCCGAGGTGGCGGTCCAGGTGGTGTTCATGTCGAGCAGGTTGACGAAGAAGTCGTTCGTGAGCGTCTCGGGACGCGTGGTGAACACGCCATGCCGCGACTGCGCATGGTTGGCGTTCAGCACGCGCAAGCCGCCCACGAGCGCCGTCATCTCAGGCGCGGTGAGTGTCAGCAGCTGCGCCTTGTCGATCAGCAGCTCCTCGACCGACACGGTGTAGGCGGCCTTCTGGTAGTTGCGGAAGCCGTCGGCGATCGGCTCGAGCACCGCGAAGGAATCGACGTCCGTCTGCTCCTGCGATGCATCCATGCGCCCGGGCGTGAACGGCACGCTCACCTCGTGGCCAGCCGTCCTCGCCGCCTGCTCGATCGCGGCGCAGCCGCCCAGCACGATCAGGTCGGCGATGGACACCCGCTTGCCACCACTGTGCGTCGCATTGAATTCCCGCTGGATCGTCTCGAGGATGTCGAGTTCGCGCGTCAACTTTACCGGCTGGTTGATCTCCCAGCCTTTCTGCGGCGCGAGGCGGATGCGCGCGCCGTTGGCACCACCACGCTTGTCGGAATTGCGGAACGTCGAGGCCGCGGCCCATGCGGTCGACACCAGCTGCGCGATCGAAAGGCCCGATGCGAGGATCGTCGCCTTCAGTGCCTCGATGTCGATCGCGTCGATCAGGATATGATCGACTGCAGGAATCGGATCCTGCCAGATCAGCACTTCCGACGGCACGAGCGCGCCGAGGTAGCGCGTGCGCGGACCCATGTCACGGTGCGTGAGCTTGAACCAGGCGCGCGCAAAGGCATCGGCGAACTGGTCGGGATTCGCGTGAAAGCGCTTCGAGACGGCGAGGTACGCCGGGTCGGCGCGGAGTGCGATGTCGGTGGTCGCCATCATCGGCGCGTGGAATTTCGTCGGGTCGTGCGCGTCGACGACGGTGCTCGCTGCCGCCGGATCGGTCGGCGTCCACTGATGTGCGCCAGCGGGGCTCTTGGTCAGCTTCCACTCGTAGCCGAACAGCGTGTCGAAGTAGCCGTTGTCCCACTGCGTGGGATTCGGCTTCCACGCGCCTTCCAGGCCGCTGGTGATCGTGTGGCCACCCGTGCCGGACTCGAAGCTGTTCTGCCAGCCAAGACCCTGCAGCTCGATGCTCGCGCTCTCTGGCTCGGGACCCATGTGCGCGGTGTCACCGGCGCCATGCGTCTTACCGAAAGTGTGACCGCCGGCGATCAGCGCGACGGTTTCCTCGTCGTTCATTGCCATGCGCGCAAAGGTCTCGCGGATGTCGTGGGCGGCGGCGAGCGGGTCGGGCGTGCCGTTCGGGCCTTCAGGGTTCACGTAGATGAGGCCCATCTGCACAGCGGCAAGGGGATTCGCGAGCTCGCGTGCACCCGTGTAGCGCTTGTCGCCCAACCAGTCGGCCTCGGGTCCCCAATAAATGTCGCCCTCGGCCTCCCAGACGTCGGCGCGACCGCCGCCGAAACCGAAGGTCGTGAAGCCCATGGATTCCAGCGCGACGTTGCCCGTGAACACCAGCAGATCGGCCCACGACAGCGTGCTGCCGTACTTCTGCTTGATGGGCCAGAGCAGGCGACGTGCCTTGTCCAGATTGCCGTTGTCGGGCCAGCTGTTGAGCGGCGCAAAGCGCTGCGTGCCAGCCGACGCGCCCCCGCGACCATCGCCGGTGCGGTATGTGCCGGCAGCATGCCAGGCCATGCGGACGAAGAACGGCCCATAATGACCGTAATCGGCGGGCCACCAGTCCTGCGAATCAGTCATCAGCGTGACGAGATCCTGCTTCACCGCTGCGAGATCCAGCGTGCGGAATGCGGTCGAGTAATCGAAGCCCGAGCCCATGGGATTCGAGAGCGACGAGTGCTGGTGCAGGATGCCTAGGTCAAGCTGGTTCGGCCACCAGTCACGATTGGATCGGCCACCCACGATCGAACTGCGCCGGTTCGCAATCGGATCGTCACTGACGACCTGACCAACAGCGGCACTCGCGCCGTGCATGACGGGGCACTTGCCCCCGCTTTCGCCAGTCATTCCGTCCATGTGTTCTCCATGCGTGGCTGCGTGACGTGGAACTGCTCGGTAGTGCCGAAGTCGTGTTTTCGGGTTGTACGGCTGAGGTACGATATTCGCGCCATCCATAGGCCGCAATCGGGCACAGGACATAGAACGCATAAGCTTTGACTATGATTGTGCATGGAGACCACTCTGTTCCGTGCATTTCTCGAGACGGCCGACGCGGGCAGCCTCAGCAGGGCCGCTCGACAGCTCGAAATTTCCCAGCCGTCGCTCACCGTCCAGATCCAGCGGCTCGAGGCGCACCTGGGCACCCCGCTGTTCGACCGTCATGGTCGCGGCGTGACGCTGACGGAGGCAGGGAAGGCGCTCTACCCCAGGGCACGGCGCATCCTGGACGACGTGCGCGACACCGAGGAGACCATCCGCCGCGAGCGTGCCGATGGTGCCGGAACGCTCAGCGTCGGAGCAATTCCCACGGTTGCGCCATACGTGCTCCCGGCCGCCGTGCAGCGGCTTCGTGCACGGCATGCAGCCATGCGCGTTGAACTGCGAGAGGATTACAGCGCCGTCCTGGCCAGACTGCTGCTCGACGGGTCGCTCGACGTGGTGATCGCCGCACTGCCATACGCGTTCGATCACCTCGACACGGAGGTCCTCGGTACCGATGCGCTGGTCGTCGCGGTGCCTGCGTCGCACGCCGCGGTGCGCGCGGGTCGCATCACGCTCGCGCAGCTCCGCGACGCACCGACGGTGACCCTCGACCCTGCACACTGCCTGGGCGAGCAGGTGGCAGGCTTCTGCTCCAGCCGGCAGGTGTCACCGTCGGTGGTCTGCCGCAGTGCGCAGTTGGCGACCGTCCTTGAACTTGTCGGGGCGGGTGTCGGCATCTCGATCGTGCCGGCGATGGCGGCCGCGCGACACAACACGCCGCAGTGCGCCTACGTGCCGCTGGCCGAGCACTCGCTGCAGCGTGAGATCGTGGCGGTGTGGCGGCGTGGCGCAGCGAAGTCACCGCAGGCGCGGGCGTTCGTGGAATGTGTGCGTGAGGTGGTGCGTGGGCGGTAGCGACGGGACTCGTGATGCGCATCGTCACCAGTACGGCATTCGAGGCTGGCGATGCGGAGCGCGATCATGCCGCGGAATCGGCACCGTGGCCATGCGATATGTTGCGTCGAACACGCTGTGCCTGACGCGAACCACACGATCTGATCATGACTGTTCCCCATTCCCGCATTGCGCTGCAGTTCGCGGTGATCATCGCAGCGCTGCTCGCGCCGGATCCGGCACGCGCGCAAGCGAGGCGCGCCATCACGGCCACCGACATCTATCGCTTCAAGGCCGTCGGCGAGCCGCGCATCTCGCCCGACGGGCAATGGATCGCGTACACGGTCGGCGTCGTGGACTCGGCCAAGGATTCACGAACCTCCGACCTCTGGATGGTGCGCTGGGACGGGTCGCAGACACTGCGGCTGACCAGCACGCCCGGCGGCGAGTCTGGCCCGCGGTGGAGCCCCGATGGGCGCTGGATCTCGTTCATCGCGACGCGTGAGGGCGCGAAGAAGGGCCAGGTCTGGCTGCTCGACCGCTCCGGTGGTGAGTCGCAGAAGCTGACGGACATCGCCGGTGGGGTGTCGGAGCATCACTGGTCGCCCGATGGCAAACGGCTCGCCATGGTTGCGCACGATGCGGAGCCGAAGGCGACCAGTGCCGATTCGACGAAGCCTGTCATCCCGAAACCGATCGTGATCGATCGCGTCACCTTCAAACGCGATCGCGAAGGTTATCGGGACCGGCTGCGCGACCATGTCTGGCTGGTCGACGTGGCGGCTCGCACGTCGCAGCAGCTGACCACCGGTGACTTCGACGACGATGCACCGCGCTGGTCGCCCGATGGCACGCGTATCGCGTTCGAAAGTCGCCGCGTGGGTGTCGATCCCGATCGCGAGAACAACGCCGACCTGTTCGTGATCGACGCTCGCGCCGGTGCACAGCCGCAGCAGCTCACGACATTCGACGGCTCCGATCGCGGCATGGCATGGAGTCCCGATGGTGCGACGATCGCGTACCTCGAGTCGAACGAGCCGAAGTTCACGGCGTATTCGCAGTATCGCATCGCGGTGATGCCGAGTACCGGCGGAAAGGTGAGTTATCCCGCTGCCACGCTCGATCGTGATGTGCGCGACCTGACGTGGACGCCTGATGGCCGCAGCATCCGCTTCCTGCTGACCGACGATCGCGCCGTGCATCTGGCGCTCGTGAACGCGCGCGGTGGCGCGGTGCAACGCCTGCTCGAAGGCCGTCGCGTGGTGAATGCCTACGATGCGCTGCCGAGCGGTCGGATCGTCACGCGTGATGGCACCGCGATGTCGATGGCGGAACTGCACGTGCTCGACTCGGCTGGCGCGCAGCGCGCCGTGACGCATGCGAACGACTCGATCATGGGTGCGCTGCAGCTTGGCGCGACCGAGGACCTGTCGTTCCGAAATCCCGACGGGCTCACGGTTGGCGCGCTGCTGTTCAAGCCTGCCCGATGGAGTGCCGGGCGCCGGTATCCGCTCGTGCTGAGCATTCACGGCGGGCCGAACGGACAGGACGAGCATCTGTTCTCGCCAGGTGCTGCGATGGAGCGGCAGATTTTTGCCGCACAGGGCTACCTGGTGCTGGCGGTGAACTATCGTGGCAGCTCGGGACGCGGCGTGGCGTGGAAGAAGGCCATCTTCGCCGATTGGGGGAACAAGGAAGTGCAGGATCTGTTGGCTGGCGTGGATCATCTCGTCGCGAACGGCATGGCCGATCCCGATCGACTCGGTATCGGCGGTTGGAGCTACGGTGGCATCCTGACCGACTCCACCATCTCGCAGACCACTCGCCTCAAGGCCGCCTACAGCGGGGCGGGCAGTGCGTTGCAGACGTCGATGTACGGCAGCGACCAGTACACGTACCAGTACGAAGCGGAGCTGGGACTGCCATGGAAGAACAAGCCGCTCTGGGACAAGCTGTCCTCGGCGTTCTGGCATGCCGATCGCATCACGACGCCGACGCTGTTCCTGGGCGGCGAAAAGGATTTCAATGTCCCGATCATCGGCGGCGAGCAGATGTACCAGGCCCTCCGTACACTCGGCGTGCCGACGCAACTCGTCGTCTATCCCGACGAATTTCACGGCATCTCGCGTCCGTCATTCGTGCGTGACCGACTCGATCGCTATGCGGAGTGGTACGGAAAGCGGCTGCAGGGCATGACGCCGTAGCGGAGCGCGTCGAGACTAGCCGCGCCACCTTTGTGCAGGTGGGTCGGCTGCTGGTCAGCCCGCCGCGCATCTTGAGATAGTCGCGTATTGTTTCCAAATGATCGCGTGACTGTCGCGTGCGTCCACTCGCGTGTGTGTGCGCTGCGTACATACGACGAACGCTCCGCCTCAGTGCAGGCGGAGCGTTGTCACATCGCGATGGTCGTACGCGGCACCGCCGCACGACCACCGCGAGAGGTCAAGCCTGGCGGCGACGGCGGGCGACCGCGGCCAAACCGAGCAGGCCCGATGCCATCAGCAGGTAGGTGCTCGGCTCAGGAACGACGTTCTGATCAACGGCACTGAAGTTCGCTTCGAAGCGGAGGTCCTCCCCTTCGAAATTTTCCCATTCCTCGTTGGTCCACTTGGAGGTGTCGTCGCCATTGTTCTGGTAGACGAACGCGCCATCAGTGTAGGCGTCAGAACATTCGAAAGCGCACTCCATGCCGCCTCTATAGGAGCCTTGGAGACCACTCGTCGACAAAAAGAACACGTACGCGTTACCCGCGAGGAGGTTCACACCGCCGATCTGCACGGTCGTCTTCGTCAGCCCGCCGACCGGCGCAAAGAGCAGGTCCGACATGAACAATGCGCTGCCCGTTGCTTTCTGCCCATCCCACGCGAACACGTACGCCTTCATTTCGAATGCGGCCTCCGATGCGATCCAGAAGGCGAAGTTGTCCAGTTTCGTGTCGACGGCCGGCGCGCGGAAGGTCTGTCCATAGGTCTGCGTGTCAGGGCGACCGAATGGTGTGACTACCGAACCTGAGCCTGGCGTGGAGAGAGTCGTCTGCGCGGAAAGGAGCACAGGAGCGAAGGCGAGACTGGCGACGAGTGCTGAGATCTTCATGAAGTCCAGATGGCAGGAGTGGAGACTGGTGTGCGGCCGACCCATCCACCCTCAGGGCACCGCTCATGCCAAGCTCAGCCGTAAGCATCCAGCGGTTCGTCGTACCGGATGCTCCACGCCCAACTCCATATCCAACCTGCTGCAACCACGCGACTTGCGCCCGTTCTTGCCATCGCGGTCGCGCGCCGCATCAGCTGTTTTTCCGGCGCAGGATTGCCCCCGCCTGTCGTGGCGCGACGGCCACACATTGCGTTGCCATGTCACAGCGGAACGCGGTCCGTCCGGCAAGTCGTGCGAACGGCTGACTCGCCGCCGCACGACCCGCTCGGACACTACCGCGCGACCATGCCCAGCACACCGTCGAAATAGGCGATGGTCCGTTCCAGCCCCTCGCGCAGCGGCACCTTCGGCTCCCAGCCCAGCTGCGCGCGCGCCTTCGTGATGTCGGGCTGGCGAACCTTCGGGTCATCCACCGGCAGCTCGCGGTGCACGATGGGCGCCTTGGTTCCCGTCAGCTCCACCACCAGCTCGGCCAGCTGGCGCACGGTGAATTCCACCGGGTTGCCGATGTTCGTGGGGTCGTTGTCGCCGTGCATGAAGAGGCGATACAGGCCGTCCACCTCGTCGTCCACATACGTGAAGCTGCGCGTCTGCGATCCGTCGCCGTAGATCGTGATCGGCTCGCCCTTCAGCGCCTGCACGATGAAGTTGGACACCACGCGCCCATCATGCGGGCGCATGCGCGGCCCGTACGTGTTGAAGATGCGGACGATGCGCGTATCCACGCCATGGAAGCGGTGGTAGGCCATCGTGATCGCTTCGGCGAACCGCTTCGCTTCGTCGTACACGCCGCGCGGACCCACGGGATTCACGTTGCCCCAGTACGACTCCGGCTGCGGATGGATCAGCGGATCGCCATACACCTCCGATGTGGACGCGAGGAAGAACCGCGCGCCCTTCGCCTTCGCGAGCCCGAGCGCGTTGTGCGTGCCCAGTGCACCCACCTTCAGCGTCGGAATCGGATGCTCGAGATAGTCGATGGGGCTGGCCGGCGATGCCAGGTGCAGCACGCCATCCAGTGCGCCCTCGACGAAGATGTAGTTCGATACGTCATGCCGGATGAACTTGTATCCGGCATGGCCCGCCAGGTGCGCGATGTTGTCCGTACTGCCCGTGATGAAGTTGTCCAGCCCCACGACCTGATGTCCGTCGGCGATGAACTTGTCCGTGAGATGCGAGGCGAGAAACCCGGCGCCACCGGTGATCAGAACCCTCATGCGACGGGCCTCCCGATTGATGTGTATGTGAAGCCGAGGCGTGCCATCTTCTCGGGGTTGTAGAGGTTGCGTCCGTCGACGATGATCGGCTGCGAGAGCGTGGCGAACATGCGTGCGAAGTCGGGATGGCGGTACTCGTTCCAGTCGGTCACGACCGCGAGCGCGTCGGCGCCCGCGAGTGCGTCGTAGCCCGATGCGGCGAAGGTGACGGTGTCGCCAAGCTGTGCCATCGCATGCGTCATCGCGATCGGATCGTGCGCCATGACCGTGGCACCGGCCGCGAGCAAGGCGGCGATCAGCGTCAGCGCCGGCGACTCGCGAAGGTCGTCGGTGCGCGCCTTGAATGCGAGGCCCCACACCGCGATACGCTTGCCCTTCACCGAGCCACCAAGGGCCTGCGTCAGCTTGTCGTACATCACGCGCTTCTGCCGCTCGTTGGCGATCTCCGCCCCTTCCACCACACTGAGGCTCACTCCATGCTGTGACGCCGTATGCAGCAGTACCTTCACGTCCTTGGGGAAGCATGACCCGCCATAGCCCGGGCCGGGGAACAGGAATGCCGCGCCGATGCGCGCGTCACTGCCGATGCCGCGTCGCACGTTGTCCACGTTCGCACCGACCTTCTCGCAGAGGTTCGCCATCTCGTTCATGAACGAGATGCGCGCGGCAAGCATGGCGTTGGCAGCATACTTCGTCAGCTCGGCCGATGCGATGTCCATGAAGAGCACCGGCTTGCCTGTGCGCACGAACGGCGCGTAGAGCTCCGTCAGAATGCTGCGCGCGAAGTCGCTCTCCACGCCAAGCACCACGCGATCGGGCCGCAGGAAATCCTCGACCGCATCGCCTTCCTTCAGGAACTCCGGATTGCTGCAGATGTGGAACGGCACCGTCGCATGTGCACCGACCACCGTTGCCACCTTCGCGGCGGTGCCGACGGGCACTGTGGACTTGGTGACGATCACCGCTTCCTGCTTCAGGTGCCGTGCGACAGTTTCCGCGGCGGCAAGTACGTGGCGCAGATCTGCCGAGCCATCCTCGTCCGGAGGCGTGCCGACGGCTAAAAAGACCACCTGGGCCGTCGCGGCTGCTGCGGCCACATCGACGGTGAAGCTGAGGCGACGCTGCGCCTGGTTGCGTTGCACCAGCTCGTCCAGACCTGGCTCGTAGATCGGGAGAATGTTCTGCTCGAGCTGCGAAATCTTGTGCGCATCGATGTCGGCGCAGATGACATCGTTGCCGGTTTCGGCGAGACAGGCGCCGACCACAAGACCGACGTATCCGGTCCCGATGACAAGAATTTGCATGTTGAACGCGAGGGGGCGGGAATCAGATGTTGCGGACGAGTGCGTCGGCCGTTGCAGATCGTGCAACCGACGAAGCTAATGTGTCTGGAGGCGTCCTCGCCGACCTTGTGCCGGTAAACGGTTGCTGCCGATAGCACGCTGTCGCGCCGAAACACGGCTCGCGCTCGTGATCGTGAGCGAAACCGCTCGACGCGTACAGGCAGCCGCGATACAATCCCGTGGCGCGCGCCGTCGCGACACGACGCAGCGGGGCAACTCGACATCGAGGATCGGTGATCGCGCGCCAAGGGAATTCACGCACCATGGAGCACGGGTACATGTCGTCAGACCGGTACGTCACCAGCATCCCGCTGCTGTTCCTGCTGTCCGTCATGCCACTGGCGATCGCAGCGCAGGCCACGCCGGCACCGGTGCGCGCGACCCTCACCGGCAGCGTCTACGACAGCGTCGGCAAGCGTCCGCTGGCGGCGGCCGTGGTGCGTATCGTCCGCGCCGACGACCCATCGGTGGGGCGTAGTGCGGTGAGCGATCTGTTCGGCCGGTTCACCTACGACAGCGTGCCTGCCGGACGATGGCTGGCCACGTTCCTGCACCCGGTGCTCGACTCGCTCCGCCTGGAGCCCGGCATCGTGCAGATCGTGATCACGGAACCCGGGGTGGTGACCGTGCCGCTGGCAACACCGTCGGCGCGGACGTTGGTCACGGGCAGCTGCCGTGGTCCGCAGGCGGCCGACAACGGCGCGATCGTCGGCAGTGTGCGCAGTGCGAGCGACGATGCGCCCATGCCGGGCGCGATGGTCGAGATGCAGTGGCCGGAATGGGTGCTGCAGCGCGGCCAGATGGTGACGGACATCCGTCGGCGCACCGCAGTCGCGGACTCGCTGGGCCGGTACACGCTCTGTGGCGCACCGTCGGGCAGCACGCTCAAGGGGCTGGCATTCCAGGGGGCCGACAGCACCGGTGCCATCGAGGTCGCGGTGCCCGATGACGGCTACACGGTCCTCGATTTCTTCATCGCGCCTGTGGAACGACTCGCCGTCCGCATCGACTCGGCCCCAGTCACCACAGCGACGGCGACGGTTCGCCGCGGTCGCGCGACTGTGCGCGGCCGCGTCACGACGCTCGATCGTCGGCCGCTGGCCAATGCAGTCGTGCGGGTCCTGGGCAGCGGAACGCAGGTGCGCACGAACGCCGAGGGAAACTTCGCGATCGTCGATGCTGGCGCGGGAACGCAGACCGTCGAGGCGCGCGCCATCGGGTATCAACCCGTGCGGCAGCCGGTGCAGCTGCGCGAGAGCGAGCCGACCGTGGTGACCCTGCGCTTGCCCGTGCAGCGCGTGCAGCTGGACACGGTGCGGGTCGTGGCAGGCAAGACGATCGCGCCGGAGGTGCGGGCCATCGAGCGTCGCTGGCGGACGGGCACCGGCACGATCATGGACGGACGGACGGTGCGCGAGAGGGCGACGTTGTTCGTGACCGACGCATTGCGCGGCATCAACGGCGCGTCGGTGCGCCAGGTCGGAGGGTTCGGGCAGACCGTCATGCTGCGTGCCATGAATGGTGTGGAATGTTCGGCCACGGTCGTGATCGACGGGTCGCCGCTCGCGGCATCGACCACCGCCAACATTTCCATCGACGAGATCGCCCGCCTCGAGGACATCGCGGCGATCGAGATCTACCCTCGCGTGAACATGGTGCCGCCGGAATTCATGACCATGGCCAGCGGCTGCGGCGTGGTCGCGATCTGGACCAAGCGAGCAACGGGCGGCGTGATACCGGTGAGGCCGAAGCCCGCCGACCGGTAGCTCGCGAAGGAACAGCCTCGGTTGTCTGACCTGCCGGGCTCAGTGGGTCAGCTACCAGCGCACAATTAAAGTGTCGGCCGTCGGTGTCTCGCGCCGGAACAGGCTGTCCGACGCATGCACCAGGGCGACGGTGTAACGCCGGTCCGGCAGCGTCGCAAATCCCCATTCGTTGTCGGCCACGTTGGCACCGTGGCGCCAGCATCCGCTCTGGCCTGCCGTCGTGCTGAGCGCCGCCGCGATGTGCGTTGGAAGGGCGATCGATGACCAGTGCATCGCCGCGGGGCAGGCGCTGATGCCGGTCAGGCGCCCGTCTCGTGCAGAAAAGCGGAAAACCATCCGGGTGTAGGAGTTCGACCGGATCACGGGCTGCCCTAGGCAGGTATGGGTCGAGGCGCCCGGCAGGGAGTCCGGCTCCGCTCGGCAGACCGCCCTGAGCGCCTCGACCTGCGAGACGACGTCGCGCATCGGCGTGCCCACGGGCAGTTGCTGCCTCGCGCCACGCTCCGCCATGTCCGGAATCGTGTTGCGGAGCGCATCGCCCAGCAGCTGGTCGTTGCCGCGAGTGAGCCATGACCGCACGCCGAAGTGGCCGGCCAGCGTCAGCGCAAGCGCCAGCAGTCCGATGCTCCATAGCGCGACCGGAGTCTCCGCCCGGCGCGGGATCACGACGGGGCGCGGCGGCTGGACGCGGGCGCGCAGTGGCGGTGGGTCCCGGAACGTGATCATCTCCGACGATGCGCTCGACAACGGCGCTTCGCAACTCGTTCGCTGGCCTGACCATCATTTAATAGTGTGTCGGTATTGCTTTCAGGTCGCGCTCGCTGCTGTTTGCACGTGCAAACACATGTCTGTCCTGAGCCAACGAGGACGATGGACACCGAAACACCCGCGCTCGAGCACACTGCTCCGTGCATCGAGGCACAGCGCGCCGTAGCGACCATGTCCGACACGCTCGCGTGCGCGGCGCGCGATGCCGCCATCAGCCAGTGGATCGTCATGCACGCGCCGCCCGGCAACACCGCGGGCGACGCGACCATCATCGATCCCGAGGCGTTGCTGCTGGTCTCGCTCTGGCTCCTGCCGCGCGAGCCGGCACTCTGGCCCACCGTGCACGATTGGGTGGCGCGATGGTCCGACCTGCTCAGCGTGCAACGCACCCGGAACATTGCCCGGGCGTATTCGGATGCAGTGCAGGGTGAGCTGCGCGCGGTGGCAGTCACCGCGCATGAGCGTGGCAAGGACTTCCGCTGGTCGCCGGTGATCAAGGGCGGCCATGCGCGCTCGCGGGGAAACAGCGACGAGGGCGACGCCGCGCCGGTTCGCAACGACACGCGCCCGCCACTGCCCTTCGATCGACTGGCCGTGGAGCGCGACGCGCTGCTGGTGCTGCGATTCCGCATGGCCTTCGGCGTGGGCGCACGCGCGGACGCACTGGCGTCCCTGCTCGCGCGCGGCACGGCCTGGTCGACCGTCACCGAGATCGCACTCGCCACGGGCTACACGCCCTCGGCCATCCGCCGCGCCCTGGATCGCATGGCCGAGGCGGACATCGTGCTGATGGTGGATGACGGCATGACGCGCTATCGCTGCGATCCCATGCGCTGGACCGCGCTGCTTGGCCTGCAGTGCACGGTGGCGTCGTGGCGGTACTTCCTGCAGCACTTCACGTTCGTGGCCAGCTTCGTGGACTGGGCCGAGAGTGTGTCGCGCCGCAAGCTCACGTCGTTCGCGATCATGGACGGATTGCGAACGGTGGCGCGCACGTTCCGGCCGACGGATGACCGTGATGCGCTGCGTGTGTGGGACGCGGCGTTCCGTGATGGCTCGACGTGGGACGAGATGGAAGCGGCGCTGCTCGGCGTGGCCACGTCGCTGTCGACGTTTCGCTGACCGCGATACGGCGCACGGGCGGAGTGGCCCCGTGCGTCGTGCAGCGTGCAGACGACTCAGCCCTTCGCGATCGCCGATGCCGTTCGTAATCCGTTCGCCGCGAACGTCAATGTGCCGTTGCAACAGCTCGCGCTGGGCTGCGTCGGTGCGCCGGCGATCCAGAGATTCTCGTGATCGTGCGCACGTCCCCATCGATCCACGACGCTGGTCGTCGGGTCATCGCCCATGCGGCAGCCGCCGGTCGGGTGCTCCTGTCCGAGATCGTTGACGCTGTTCTCCATTTTGAGCAGCTGCCCCTTGCCGGCCTTCGCCATCGTGCGGAAGAGTGTCGCGATCTGCTCTTCCTGCCACGGCTTGAGCGCGGCGCTGACGGGATCGTCGCGGAACGCGAGCGTCGGCATGGGATCGCCGAACCGGTTCGTGCGCTTACTGTCCAGCGTGAGCGTGCTCTCCTTGTCGGGAATCACGTCGTAGTATGCGCGCACGCGTGCGGTCGCGCCCCTGGCACGCGTGCGCCAGTCGGAGAGCATGGCGTTGCCGAACAGCGGCGCGCCCGTGTCGTCACGCAGTCGCGGCTCGCGACCTACGCTCGATTCCCAGAGCCGCAGGTCGTGGCGCAGGTATCGCCCTGACCTGGGCACGCGCATGAACTGCTTCGACACCAGCGAATGCTGCGCGTTGATGCCGGGATAGAGCTCCATCGGCAGCGTGAGGTACGCGTTCACGTTGCGATGTCCGGCGAGATACTTGCCCACCAGCCCACTGCGATTCGCGAGACCCTGCGGATGCGCGGCATCGCGCGAGAGCAGCAGCAGGTGCGGCGACCAGGTGAAGCCTGCGGCCAGCACGAAGGTCTTCGCGTTGATCGTGACCGCCTCACCATCGGCATCGGTGCGATTTCCGGTGGCCTGGATGATTGCACCGGTTTTCGGATCCGACACCAGTCGACGTACCAGCGTCTGGGTGACGAGCGTGATCTTCGACGCCTGTTCGAGCGCGTTCCAGGTGAAGTCCGGCGAGTACTTCGCGCCGGTGGGGCAGACGGGATAGCAGGTGTCGCAGCGCTGGCATTGCGCGCGACCGTCGCGCGGGATGGAGTTCTTCGCCGACGGTGTGCTCCACGCCGCGATGCCGGCGGCGGCGGCGAACTGCTGCAGCTGCTTCAGGTTGTAGTTCACCGGCAGCGGCGGCAGCGGGTACGGCTTGCCGCGCGGATCAAGTGCCACGGGCCCCTGCTCACCGGCAACGCCCATCCGTTCTTCCGCTTCCTGATAGAACGGATCGAGTTCGTCGTACGTGAACGGCCAGTCGTCACCCACGCCATACAATGACTTCAGCCGGAAATCCTCCGGCGAATAGCGCGGTGACACACCACCCCAGTGCATGGCCAGTCCGCCGACGGTCATGCTGGGCGAGAAGCCCCACGTGGTGCCATACGCGTTCTGGTCATCCAGGTGATCCTGCTTCCATGGACTTTCACCGTAGGCCAGGAAGCGTGCGCGCGCCTTCGTGCGATCGGCGAGTGGCGTGGTCGGCTTGCCGGCCTCGATCACGGTGATGCTGCGCTTCGTGGTCTCGGCGAGGCGTGCGGCCATCAGCGCGGCGGTGATGCCGCTGCCGATGATGACGATGTCTGCGTCGATGGTCTTCATGCGCGCAATCCGGTGATTGGCAACGGCTTCGCATTCGCATCGCCCAGCACGCGGCAGTTGCCGGTCTGCACCTTCACGCCGAGTGCAAGGTCCCACGCGTCGCCGGTCGATGCCCAGTGCGACAGCAGAGCCAGTGCGATGTGCGGCGCGGTGAGCGGAGCGGGCAGGCGACCGCCGCGAACACCATCGAGCGCGATCGTCAGCAGTTCGCGTCGCGCTTCGACCGGCAGCTGACCGAACGGCGTCTGCCGCGATCGACGCGCGAGCAGGTCGAGCGCGGTCAGCTGTGCACGCCATGCGGGCGACGGATCGGCAGGCAGATAGCGGATGTCGGAGTACCCGTAGCCATGCATCTCCTCGGCGACGGGATCGTAGCCGTCGGCCCAGGCCACGAACGACGTGACCGCCGCCTGTCGTCCCTGTTCGCCCAGTTCGTCAGGCAGAACCGCTGCGCCGACTGCCGACAGCAGGCCTGGATCGAAGCCCGTGAGGCGCTCCGATCCAGGAATGCGATCGGAGGCGGTGGTCGCTGCATTGCCGGGAATGCGCGTCTCGAGCTCGCAGCCGCCGACGGCTGCCGTGGCGGCGAGTGTGCCGGCGAGCTTCAGGAAGCTGCGGCGATTCGCGGTGTGTTTCTGCTCGCTCATGACGGTGTGCTGGTGGTGTGTGGTGTGTCGGTCGAGACGTTGCATCAACGCAGGCCGGCCTTCGTGGCCGGTGCAATGGGGCGATTCGGGACTTCGGGCGCGTTGCGCTTTGTGGGATGCAGCTCGGCCAGCGATGACGCGTCGTACAGGCGACCGTTCTTCATCACGTAGCGCAGGCTGTTCGTGTTGCGCAGATCCGCGAGCGGATCACGTTCCAGCACGATGAGGTCGGCGAGCTTGCCGACTTCCAGCGAGCCCACGTCGCCCTGCAAGCCGATGGCCTGTGCACCGAGGGCCGTGGAGACACGCAGTGCCTCGTGCGCCGTCATGCCGCCGCTGCCCATCAGCCACAGCTCCCAGTGGTAGCCAAGGCCCTGCAGCTGGCCATGGCTGCCAATGCCAAGTCGCCCACCCGCGCGCAGGATGCGCGTGGCATCGTCGGCGAGCTTCGGGAAGATGTATTCCTCGTCGCGGAACCAGCCGCCGGCCGTGCCGCCACCGGGCATGCTGGCCATGCGGCGACGCGTCTTCTGCGCCAGTTCCTCATAGGCCGTAAAACGCTGGAGCTTGGGATCGGCGTACGGATTCTCGCGCGTGTAGAAATAGTTCTCGCCCCACGGCCCGCCGTAGTTCACCAGCAGCGTCGGCGTGTACGTGCGGTTCGACCACGCCATGAACGACGTCACGTCGCGACCCAGCGGCGTGATGCCCATCGAATGCTCCAGGCCGGGGTAGCCGTCGATGGTTTCAGTGAGATTCAGCTTCACGTCGAGCGACCCTTCGGTGGTCGGCATGAGCTGCTGCTCGCGCGCCGCCTTGATGATCCACTGGCGCGTCTGTCGCACGCCGGCGACGTACATCTTGATCGTCTTGGTGTCGTAGTAGCTGCTGTAGCGCGTGAGCATGTTGCGCGCATGCTCCTGGTCGCGGATCTGGTCCTGGTCGAAGATGCCCGGGCCGGTGGAGTAGATGCGCGGTCCCACGATCTGTCCCGTCTCGACCAGATCCTGGTACGTGAGCACGTCGGTCGTCGCGGTCTGCGGATCACGCGTGGTCGTGACGCCGTACGCGAGGTTCGCGAGGTAAGCCCACGGCTGCGTCTCGTGGATGGTGTTCCGCTCGGCCCGCAGGTGCGCGTGCGTGTCCACGAAACCGGGCATGATGGTGGTGCCGGTCATGTCCATCGATGTCGCACCAGCCGGCACGGCCACCGTACCGGCAGCACCGATTGCGGCAATGCGATTGTCACGCACGACGATGTCGCCACTCGCAATGATCTCGTCGCCCTTCATGGTGATGATACGCGCGTTGCGCAGCACGACCGTGCCACGCGGAATGTCGCGCGTGGCCTGCAGGAGGATGCGACGCTCGATGGGTGCGTACGCCTTCGTTCGAGTCGTGTCAGTCGCCTGCGACGAGTCGCGACGCAGTGCGGCGACCAGCTGATCGCGTGCGCGCGCCGAATCCAGGTCGTAGACGACATGTGCGTTGCCGATGGACCAGTGCACCCGCCGCCCATCTGCCGACCAGGCAGGGAACTGGCCGCCGATGTCGGTGAGCTTGCGCATCGGCACGATGGCGGTGTTCGTATCCGCAATGCTGACTGACGACTGCACGCCGCGCGGCGGCACGACGACGGTGTAGAAGTCCTGGTTCACCTGCGCGAGCGCCATGTCGCCGTTCGGTGACATCATCGTCAGCAGCGCCGGTGGGCCGGGCGAGCCGGGCTCCTCGTGCGTTCGCGGCGACTCGAGTTCGGAGAGGTCGTGATCATCGCTGCCCAGCGGTGCCGCCGGTCCGGTCACGCGCAGGTGGCGCTGTTCGTCGCTGCCATCCCACCGTATCGAGACGAGGCCGTTCTGCGCCGACGACAGGTAGATGCGCGTGGTGTCGCGCGCAAAGTGGGGACGACTGCGACCGGCGGCGCGCGCGATCAGCGCCGCAGCGCTGCCCTCGGTGCCGGTGGCTGTCGACGGGTACCAGACGAGGTTCGTCTGCGCGGTGATGCCCGTCTGGTCGCGGCGACCCTGTGCGGCCGTCTGCAGCACGACGATGCGCGAACCGTCGCGCGACCACGCCGGCTGACGCAGCATGCCGGTGCCGCGGCTCAGTGCCACGACGCTGCTGCCGCGCGACGGGGTGAGTGCCGCCTTGTACAGGCGACCACCGTCGTTGGTCCAGGTGACCCACGCCAGCGAGCGACCATCAGGTGACCATGCCGGCTCCGCCTCGATCGCCGCGGAGGTGCTGACGCGACGCGGTGTGCCGCCGGGCCAGTCCATCACGTACAGTCGATCGAGCGAGATGAAGGCGAGCATCTTCCCATCGGGCGATGGCACGCCATCGCGGATCTGTCGCACGGTGAACTGGGTGCTGTCGGCGATCGGATAGCGAAAGGCGAGCTCGGGGCCCGCTTCGATGGTGGCCTGCACGCGGAACGGAATCTCGGCCTGTCCGCTGCCGTCCACGTTCACGCGCCAGATGCGATTGCCGTAGCTCGCGACCAGTTCCTTCGAGTCCGGTGTGAAGCTCATGCCCGGCAGCGCATCCATCGGTGCGCGCGACTCCATCTCGTCACGCTGCGTGGGGTAGGCGAGCCAGCGCTCGGTGCCCGTCGCGAGATCGCGAAGGCGAAGACCTGTCTGCGCCTCGTAGCGCGAGCCGTACGCCATGTAGCGACCATCGGGACTCAACGTGGGCCGGACCGCCGATCCGTAGCGCGACGACTGCGCTTCGCGCTCGCCGGTCTCGCGGTCGTAGATCCAGACCTGGTACTGCGGAAACTGCGCATTGTAGTTCCAGGCACCCGTGCGCTGCGTGTACCAGATGGTCTTGCCATCGGCGCTGAATGCGGCGCCAGCCTGCTGCACGGCGCTGCCTGGTGCGGGGTTTGGCGGGTCGGTGTACAGCGCGACGCCATTGCCACCATCGGCGTGGTACATCCACAGCTTCGGCAGGCTGCCGCGAAACGATCCCTTGCTCGCCACGATGTACTGACCATCGGGCGACCAGTCGGGCGACAGGTACACCGACGACTTGCCGCGCGTGATCGCCTTGACGGCCTTCGTGCCAAGGTCAATCACGTGCACGTTGTCAGCGCCATCACGATCCGAGATGAACACCACCTGCTTTCCATCAGGACTGAATCGCGGCTGCGCATCGTATGCCATGCCGCTGGTCAGCCTCGTCGCGTCGCCGCCGGTGAACGGCAGCGAATAGAGATCGCCAAGCATGTCGAAGACGAGCGTCGTTCCATCGGGGCTGACGTCGAGCGACAGCCAGGTGCCTTCGCGCGTGTCCAGCGTGAAGCTGCGCGAGGCATCCAGCGGGAGCGGCCGCTCCGCGGGACGGCCACCCGCGCGGCCGGGGCCCGGTTGCTGCGCGCCGAGCGCGGTAGTGAGGGCAACGGCGGCAACGGCTAGGCAACGCATGGACACGAACGCCTCCAGCAGGAAGAGCGGCGGCGGCCCGGAACGGCCGACACCTCTGATGAGTCTGCCCTGCCGCTCAGGGCAAGGCAAGCGATGCGTGCGCAGCGGGAAGGGTCAGCGCCGACGCGCGCCATCGTTACGGTAGACCAGGCCATTGCGCATCACGAACACGACGCGCTGCGTGGCCTCGATCTCGGTCACGGGATTACCGTCGGTCGCGATGATATCCGCGGCATACCCCACGGCGATGCGCCCGATCTCGCGATCGAGCCGCAGCGACTCCGCAGCGCGCGAGGTGGCCGACACGATCGCATCCATCGCCGGCTGCCCGCCGCGGCGCACACGGCAGACGAGTTCCTCGGCGTTGCGGCCATGGGCGCCTGCGACCGCGTCGGTGCCGAAGACGAGCTTCAGCGTCGGGGTGCGACTGGCTGACCCGATGCCGGCTTCGGCCAGCGGAAGCGCCTTCTCCATCGAGGCGAAGCCGACGGAGTTGTAGTTCCCGATGCCCTCGAAGCGGATCTTGTTGTCCAGGTAGTTGTGGAACACCAGCCCGCACTGCGGATCGAAGAACGTGCCGTTGCGCACGAGCATGGAGCGCGTGATGTCATCGGCGAACACGCCATGCTCCACCTGCGTGCAGCCATTGCGCGCCGCACGCTGCACCGCCTCGGCGGAGTGCGCGTGCACCACCGAGCGAAGCCCCTGCGCGGTCGATTCGCCGCAGGCCGCCGCAAGCTGCGCGTCGGACATGGTCGCCTCGCCACCGTCACGGATGGACTTCGATGCGAAGACCTTGATCACGTCGGCCCCCGCAGCCTTGAAGCGTCGGACGACTGCGCGCAGCGAGCCCGGGCTGCCGCCGGCAGAGCGCTCGTTCATGGAGCCGAGCGACGTCAGCACGCGCGGACCAGGAATGGTGCCGCGGTTGATGGCGTCGCGGAGTGTGCCGTTGTCTTCCTCACCGATGCTCTGCACGGTGGTGAAGCCGGCATGCAGCGTCGCCCATGCGTTGCCGGCCTGGCTGTACGCCTGCGTGGCGGGCGAGTCGCCATCGGACTCGGTGTGCAGCCGGTTCTTCGTATTCACGTACCAGCCAATGTGCACGTGCGTGTCGATGAGTCCCGGCAACACCGTGCGCGTCCCGAGGTCGATACCGTTTGCCGGTAGCGCACCGCTGGACGGGCGAACCGCCGTGATGCGCCCATCGCTGACGGTGATGTCGGTGTTGGTAAGCAGCTTGCCCGTGCCATCGATGACACGCGCGGCGCGCAGCACCACGGTGCCTCGCGTCTGCGCCGCTGCGACATGCGGCGGAAGCGTGAGCAGCAGTGCGAGCGAGACGGCACGTGCGAGGCGGCGTGCGGGGACCGACGACATGAGCATGCTCCGGGGCGCGCGTGAAAGTCCTGCAGGAATCGTGGTGTAGAACTGGTGGTGCGAAACGGGAAATACGGACCTGGCGTCGGAGACCTCGCAATGCCAAGCTGGCGGTGAGGACCTCGCGGTGCAGAACGCGCAGCGTGAGCGACGGGATGTGCGTCGGTTAACGCGGCGTGAGTCGCTTACGCTGCGCACTGACTGGAACAAGCTAGTTTGTGTCGTTCTCGTCCCGACCGGGTGCCGCATGGTCGCCCGGCTGCCTTTATCCTGCTGGAGTGTTTCGT
>JACMPK010000125.1 GCA_014377535.1 Gemmatimonadaceae bacterium | reverse complement strand
GCCATCGCGCGAGAAGATCGCGCGATAGTTCGCGGTGCCCGCCTGCGAGGCGTGGATGCCATGCGGTCCGCTGAGCGCGCGGAGCAGGGACGTGGCGGCGTGGAGATGGGGGACGGTCACGGAAGCCTCGGGCGGATAAAGCGGGACAGTCGTGCAGCGCATCTTACTGCGTGCTTGCATCCGATACTCTGGCCGGCGCTGGCAGGGTCGGCGGCGCCGCAGCTGTTTTCCGGCACGCGGACCGTCGTGGCTCGCTGATTGCGCCGACGCCGCTGGTCGCGACCGCGTCCCGTACGTACACTGGCATGGTCACCGCCACTGGTGGTACGGTGCGGCCAGCCGGTCGTCCGAACAGCGCACGCGAACCAGGTCACGCCCCCGATGTCCACAACGTCCACGCCAACGCGAGCCCGGCTCACGTTTGGGCAGATCGTGAACATGAACATCGGATTCTTCGGAATCCAGTACAGCTTCGGGTTGCAGCAAGGCAACATGAGCCCGATCTATCGCTATCTCGGTGCCGACGAGGCGAGCTTGCCGCTGCTCTGGCTGGCAGGGCCGATGACCGGCCTGCTGGTGCAGCCGATCATCGGTGCGATGAGCGACAAGACGCTCAGCCCGCGCGGTCGCCGCACGCCGTATTTCCTGGTCGGCGCACTGCTGTGCAGCGTGGCGCTGCTCGCAATGCCGTTCAGCTCCGCGCTCTGGATGGCGGCGGGCCTGCTCTGGATCCTGGATGCCGCGAACAACGTCACCATGGAGCCGTATCGCGCCTTCGTGAGCGATCGCCTGGATGCCAGCCAGCACTCGCTCGGCTTCCTCACGCAGAGCGCGTTCACCGGTCTCGGACAGACGCTGTCGTATCTCACGCCGTCCATTCTCGTGGTGCTCGGCATGAACCGTGATGGCGTGAACGGACGTGGCATTCCGTACATCACGATGGGTGCGTTCCTGATCGGCGCGATCTTCTCGATCAGCTCCATTCTCTGGACCGTCAGGACCACACCGGAGCTTCCGCTGAGCAGCGAGGAGGTCGCCCGCATCAGGGCGATGCCGCGCGGATTCGGCGCCGCGCTCAATGAGGTGGCGGAAGCCATTCGCGACATGCCGTCCACCATGAAGCAGCTGGCGGTGATGAAGCTGTTCCAGTGGTATGCCATGTTCTGTTACTGGCAGTACATCGTGCTGTCGCTGGCCGTGACGCTGTTCGACACGCGCGATGCCACCAGCGCGGGCTTCCGCGAGGCGGGCCTGGTGAACGGGCAGATCGGCGGCTTCTACAACTTCGTCGCGTTCGTCGGTGCCTTCGCGATGGTGCCGTTCACGAAGCGCTTCGGCCCGAAGGTGATGCACGCGTTCTGCCTCACGCTGGCAGGGCTCGCGATGCTCTCGATTCCAATGATCACCAGTCGCACGCTGCTGTTCGTGCCGATGATCGGCGTGGGTCTGGCGTGGGCCAGCATCATGGGCAACCCGTACGTGATGCTGGCTGGCAGCATTCCGGCGCAGCGCGTTGGCGTCTACATGGGCATCTTCAACATGTTCATCGTGATCCCGATGATGATCCAGATCTTCACGCTGCCGCTGTACTACGACTCATTACTCGGCGGCAACCCGGCGAATGTCATCAGGCTGGCCGGCGGGTTGCTGCTGTGCGCGGCCGTCTCCGTGCTGTTCGTGAAAACGGTCTCGCGCGAGGCGATGGCGAGCGCGGTGCTCGCACCGGTGGGTGGACATTGAGGTATCGCACTGCGAGCAGCGCACTCACGCTGGCGGCAATGATCGCGCTGCCCGCCTGCCGCACCGTCACGAAGACCACAGTCGAGATCACGCAGAATCCGACGCCGATCATCGGTTACGATCCGGCGCGCGATCTGGGGCCGCTGTTCCACGACATCCAGCTTGCGCGACTCTTCGCCGATTCGAAGACGCTGGTTGACGCACGACCGCTCGAGGCGCCCGCGGCACTGACCGCGCGGTACGCCGCGGAACGGGGTGCGCCGGGCTTCGACCTGACGACGTTCGTGAACCGGTGGATCATGCCGCCGCCGCCCGCGGGTCTCGTGCCCGCCACGGTCGCACTGACAGGCATGGAGCAGCACATCCGTGATCTCTGGCCGTTGCTGACGCGTGCCGCAGACACGTCGGACAGTGGCTCCCCCCTGCTGCCGCTGCCAAAGCCGTACGTGGTGCCGGGCGGGCGTTTCCGCGAGGTGTACTACTGGGATTCGTACTTCACGATGCTCGGACTCGTCGAGAGCGGGCGCACGGATCTCGTCGGCAACATGCTCGACAACTTCGCGCACCTGGTCACCACGGTCGGTCACATTCCGAACGCGAATCGCACGTATTACCTGAGCCGCAGCCAGCCGCCGTACTTCGCGGCGATGGTGGGTCTGTATGCGACAGCCACCGATACGACGAAGGCACTGCAGTACCTGGAGGCGATGGAAGCGGAGCACGACTTCTGGATGGATGGTGCCGCGAAGCTTGCGCCCGGCACGGCCAATCGTCGTGTGGTGCGCATGCGTGATGGCGCGCTGCTCAATCGATTCTACGACGATCGTCCTGAGCCGCGGCCCGAATCGTACCGCGAGGATTTCGAGCTCGGCACCACACTTCCGGAGGCGAAGCGTGAGGCGCTGTACCGCAACATTCGCGCGGCAGCCGAGAGCGGGTGGGATTTCTCGAGTCGCTGGATGCGCGATACTACGGACCTGCGCACACTGGAGACCATCGACCTCGTGCCGGTGGACCTCAATAGCCTCATGTATCACATGGAGCGTACGATCGCGGCGTTCCGCACGTTCAGGAAGGGCGTCGGCGATGCCGCGGTGGCGGCGACGTTCACCGCGGCCGCCGACGCGCGTCGTGCAGCGCTGCTTGGCGCCGCGTGGGATGCGCGCTCGGGTTTCTTCTACGACGTGCGGTGGCGCAGCGGCGCACGTGTGACTGATCGTCCCACGATGGCCGCCGCCGCGCCACTCTTCTTCGGGCTTGCGACCGCGGAACAGGGCCGTGCCGTGGCCGCGCGGCTGGAGCGCGACTTCCTGCGGCCCGGCGGCTTCGTGACCACGTTGGTCCGCTCCGGCCAGCAGTGGGACGCACCGAACGGCTGGCCGCCGCTGCAATGGATCGCAATGGAGGGCGTGCGCCGCTACGGTCGCGCCGACCTGGCGGACCTGGCGCGTGATCGCTGGCTGGCCGTCAACCGTCGCACGTATGCGGCCACGGGCAAGATGACCGAGAAGTACGACGTGGTCGATCTCACGCGACCGGCCGGCGGCGGCGAGTATCCCACGCAGGACGGCTTCGGCTGGACGAACGGTGTCGCGTTGGCGCTCGCGACGATGGGATCCGTGCGATGACTGGTCTGCCGGGAACGCTGGCGTCGCGACTCTTCTGGATTGGTATCGTGGGGCTCGCGGTGCTGGAAATCGCGTTGGTGTATTTCATCATGCCGATGCCGGGCAGCCAGCGGATGCGCAGCCTCGAGCTCGCGTATGCATTGCATTCCTGGCGCTGGGCCGCGCGCGCACTCTTCGGTGTGCTCGTGCTTGTCGGTCTTGGTGGCGCGCGGCGCTGCGCGGCCCGCATGCGGATGCTCGTGCCCGCGTCGCTCGTCGCGCTGGTCGCGTTGGCATATGTCGTGAATTTCCGCATGGCCGCCGACCGCATGTTCCTGCAGCCGCGCACACTGGTGATGGCGCCTGTCGTGTCGAACCGCGTGGCATTGGACCGGCTCGTCGTCGGCATCGAGATCGATGGACAGGCCAAGGCGTATCCGCTGCAGTTCATCGGCTATCACCACCAGGTGCGCGATTCGCTGGCCGGACAGGCACTGCTCGTGAGCTATTGCACGGTGTGTCGCACCGGGCGCGTCTTCAAGCCCACGGTGCACGGCGCACCGGAAACGTTCCGGCTCGTGGGCATGGATCAGTTCAACGCAATGTTCGAGGATCGCGCCACTGGCAGCTGGTGGCGCCAGGCCAACGGGCAGGCGGTGATCGGTCCGCTGCAGGGTATCGCGATGCCGGAGCTGCCCAGCGTGCAGGTCGCACTCGCGCAGTGGATCGCGCTGCATCCGAACACGCTCGTCATGCAGCCCGACCCGGCCTTCACCCACGAATACACGAAGGATTACGCTTATGAACGCGGCACGAAGCGGGGCGGGCTCACGGGCACGGATACGGCGTCGTGGCAGGACAAGTCGTGGGTCGTCGGCGTTGCGCTGCACGGTGCCGCGAAGGCATATGACTGGAAGCGGCTGTGCCGCGAGCGCGTGATCAACGACGTGGTGGGCGGTGTGCCGATCGTGCTGGCCATGGGGCCGGACCGCGTCAGCTTCTTTGCGTTCCGCCGACCGGATGCCGGCACGCAGTTCCGCATGATGGGCGACTCGCTCGCGAGTGACGCCGGCCGCTATGCGCTCAACGGGCGCGGGCCTGCCGGAGCGCTGAGCGCAATCACGGCCAGCCAGGAGTTCTGGCACAGCTGGCGGTCGTTCCAGCCCGCGACCACGCGGGACTGAACACCGGGGTCCTGCAGTCGGCGTGCGATGTCGCGCCGCGCCGAACAGCGTCAACGCGGCGCGACATCACCAGACATCAGGCAGTCGGCGCGGCGTCGATGCCGGCGAGCACCGTCTCCAGCCCTGGCCATGATTCGACCGCGTATCGATGGATGGTGCGCAGATAACGAACGCCCTCGTCACCATGCGCCGCAATCAGCGCGGCCGAGGCCTTCTCGACGGATGCCGCATCGCAGAACGGCGGCTCCTGATCCTCGTCGATCCGCCCGTCGGTGTGTTTCACACCCGCCGCATCGAGAAACGTGGTCTGGATGGCTGGCTCGAGGTCCACGTACAGCGTCTGCATCAGGCCCAGTTCGTCCTGCGCTGACTCGACCTTGAGGCGCACGACTTCCTGCGCGAGTCGCTCCGCAGGCCAATTCTGGAAGCTCGCGGGACGGAAACCGCCGCCGCGGCTGACGAGCCGCTGGATGAAGATCGCGCGGGCATCGCGTTGCGTCTTGAGTTCGTAGGTTACAAGCGCCACGCGGCGCTCGCTCGACAGGGATCGGTATGGCGAAAGAGAAGGCATGCGTGAAAATAGCCGTGTCAGCTCGCTCGCGCCCGTGCGATGTTGGTTGGCGGCGCTTCACAACGATCAGCACGGTATTCACATTCTCGTGTTGAAGCCCGCGCGGAATCGTCGCAGGCTTCCGGGAATCACTCCCGAACTCGGCCACCCCCACACGCACAGGAACTTCCCGCATGGAGAGAAAACGCCTGAATTCCCGGCAGCTCTTCAACATGAGCTTCGGATTCCTGGGCATCCAGTTCGGGTGGGGACTGCAACTCGCGAACATGTCGGCCGTCTACGAGCGGCTCGGTGCCAAGCCTGACGACGTGCCGCTGCTCTGGCTGGCGGCTCCGGTCACGGGTCTGCTGGTGCAACCGATCATCGGTGCGCTGAGTGACCGCACCTGGAACCGCCTGGGACGCCGGCGCCCGTATTTCCTGACCGGCGCGATCCTGGCCTCGATCGCGCTGTTCTTCATGCCGACATCCAGCTCGCTCTGGATGGCAGCCAGCCTGCTCTGGATCCTGGACGGTTCGATCAACGTCTCGATGGAGCCGTTTCGCGCCTTCGTCGCCGACAAGCTTTCGTCGTCGCAACGCACGGCCGGCTTCCTGATGCAGTCACTGATGATCGGCATCGGCGCCAGCTTCGCCAACGCGCTGCCCTTCGTGCTGAGCAAGTTCGGCGTCATCGGCAATACGGCCAGCGGCATTCCGTTGACGGTGAAGTACTCGTTCCAGTTCGGTGCCGTGGTGTTCCTGCTGGCGGTGCTCTGGACGGTGTTCACGACCGACGAGTATCCACCCGAGGACATGGCGGCGTTCACGAAGATGAAGGCCGAGGGCGTTGGTGCGGGTGCCGTGCTCGCTGAGGTCGTCGAGGCCGTTCGCGAAATGCCGAAGACCATGAAGCAGCTCGCCGTCGTGCAGACGTTCACCTGGCTCGGGCTGTTCTGCATGTGGCTCTTCTTCGTGCCCGCGGTGGCGCGCCATGTGTTTGGCGCAACCGATCCGCAGTCGGAGCTGTACGCGCGCGGCGTGGAGTGGGGCGGGTTCGTGTTCGCCTTTTACTCCATCACCTGCTTCGTGGTGGCCCTTGTGCTGGCGCGCGCGGCCGCGGCAACCAGCCGCAAGACCGTGCACTGCATCGCGCTGCTGTGTGGTGCCGCCGGCCTGCTGTCCGTCTACCTGATTCACAACCAGTACATGCTGCTGCTCTCGATGGTCGGCGTCGGCATTGCATGGGCGTCCATTCTGTCCATGCCGTACGCCATGCTTTCCAGTTCGCTGCCGCCGGCGCGCATCGGCGTCTACATGGGCGTGTTCAACTTCTTCATCGTGCTGCCCGAGATCTTCGCCGCGCTGACCTTTGGTCCGCTGACGCGCTTCTTCTTCGGCACGAACAACCCGAATTCGCCGTTATATGTCGTGATGGTGGGCGGTGTCTGCATGCTGATCGCTGCGTTCTGTGTGCAATTCGTGGACGATGTGGACGCTGCCGCGGCTGTCGTGCCGTCGGGCGTGAGTCAGGGCGCGACGGTACCGGTGCTCGCCCCCGTACAGAGCCGTTAGTCGTATGTTCCCGTATCCCAGGGGGAGCGCGTCTCCTCCGTATCCCGCTTGACCATGTGCGTCGGTCCTCATTCGAGTCACACCCGTGCGGCGCCATGGCGCACCATCGCGCTCGCGCTGTGCACCGCTGCGTCGCTGGCGGTGGCGTGGCCGGCAGCACTTCGCGCGCAGAGCATGGACGACGCGATCTTCATGGATCGGCGCGTGCTCTGCGCAGGACTGCTCTATACGCGTGAGCAGTGGAGTGAGTACTGGGAAGGCTCGCGGAAGCGGACCAGCGGCAACATCGGTGACGTCACGACACAGCAGGCCACGTGGATGGGCGCCTACGGTGTGACGGATCGCCTCAACCTGCTGGCGTCGCTGCCATATGTCTGGACGAGAGTCAGTCAGGGCGTGCTGCAGCGACAGAGCGGCAGCCAGGACATCTCGCTCGGCGTGAAGTACAACGCGCTCAGTACGCCGCTCACGTCGGTCGGCACGCTGCACGTGATCGGTGTCGCGGCCGTGAGCATGCCCACGACCGACTATTCCCCGGACTTCATGCCGCTGTCGATCGGCACGGCGAGCCGTCGCGCCACCGCGCGCGGACTGCTCTCGTTCCAATCGCATCGTGGCTGGTACCTCAACGGGTCGGCTGCGTACACTCGTCGCGGCAACGTCAGGCTGGATCGTGTGGCGTACTTCACCAACGACCAGCTCGTGCTGAGCAACGAAGTCGCGATGCCCGATGTGCGCGAGACGGCCATCACGCTCGGCTATGCACGCCCGAACCTCGTGGTGCCCATCGTGCTCACCAATCAGGTGACGCTTGGTGGTGGTGACATCAGGCGCCAGGACATGCCGTTCGTTTCCAACCGGATGAACTTCACGCGGATGGATGCGCGCGTGCAGTACACGCTGCCGAAGCTGCCGGGCGTGGTGCTGCATGCTGGCGTGTCGCGCGTACTGAACGGCCGCAACGTCGGCCAGGGTACGACGGTCATGGCTGGGCTGCTGCTGGCGGGGAAGCTCTGATGAACCTGAGGTCCTTCACCATGTCACGCCTCGCCCGCATCGCGCGCGCTGCCGCACTGGCCGTCGTCGCCACCACGGTCATCAGCTGCGACCGGTCCATCACGCAGACGGAACAGCTGCCATCGCTCGTGGCCTCGAGTCTCGATGCATCAGCCGGCAGCTGGAAGATGATCGTGCTGTCGGCACCGAATCAGGTAGCCGTGCCGGCGCCGGCCTCCATTACCAGCGACGCGTACAGGCTGGAGCTGGCGGCGATCAAGTCGGCGCAGCGCGTGATGACTGCGGCGCAGCGCGAACGCATTGCCCACTGGTCCGGCGGCGGCGTGCTGCGGTGGGACCAGGTGCTGCGCGGCCTCGTGGCGCGCTACAACCTGCCGCCTGCCCCGCGTGCCGGCGGGAGCTATCCGGTACCGGATGCCAGCAACCCGTTCGCCGATCCCGCGTTCCCCTTTGCGAATCCGCCGTATGCGGCTCGCGCGTACAGTTTTGTCGCCGTGGCGCAGTACGAGGCGCTCAAGGCGGCGTGGTTCTACAAGTTCCAGTACAATCGCCCGTCGCCGGCCAGGGTCGACGCCGATGTGCGCGCGCTGATGCCCGTCTCCGAGCTGCCGGCGTATCCATCGGAGGATGCGGTGATGGCCGGCGCGAGCGTCGCAATGCTGCAGGCGCTCTTTCCGGCGGCGGTGGAAGAGATCACGCGACGCGGTGCCGACCAGCGCGAGGCGGCACTGCTCTCCGGGAAGGCGTCCAGCAGCGATCTTGCGGCAGGCCTGGCGCTCGGTCGCGCGGTCGCGGCGCAGGTGCTTGCGCGCATGAGCACCGATGGCACTGCCGCCGCCGTTGGCACGCCGATGCAGTGGGCGGCACTGGCCGACAGCGCTCGCGCACGCGGCGAGATCCCATGGATCAGCCTCGACGGGCCGGCACGGCCCCCCATGCTGCCAAATTTCGGTGCGGTGCTGTCGTGGGCCATGACGAGCGCCGACGTCGTCGCCGCGCGCCCGAAGGCGCCGTTCAGCACATCGTCCGCCGAGATGCAGGCGGAACTGGCCGAAGTCCGTCGCACGGTGAAGGGCCTGACGCGCGAGCAGCGCGCGATTGCGCTGAAGTGGAACGACGGTGCCGGGACGTATGCGCCACCGGGGCACTGGAACGACATCGCCGCCGAATACATCCGCGACGCGCAGTTCAGTGAGGTGCGTGCCGCGCGCGCGTTCGCCTTGCTGAACATGGCGATGCACGATGCGTCCGTCGGGTGCTGGGAGGCGAAGTTCCGCTACTTCAGTCCGCGGCCGTCGCAGCTCGACCCCAGCATCCGCACCGAGATCGGGCTGCCGAACTTTCCGGCGTATCCATCGGGCCATTCGACATTTTCGGCAGCCGCCGCGAATGTGCTCGGCTACCTGTTCCCGGGTGCGGCACCCACGTTCAAGGCGATGTCGGATCAAGCGGGCATGTCGCGCATGTACGGCGGCATCCATTTCCGCAATGACATCGTTGAAGGCAGTGCGCATGGCGATCGGATCGCGGCCTTCACCATCCGCTTTGCGCAGGGCGACCGCGCGCCGTAGTCGGTGCCGTCGCCCCGCAGTCGTGCGTGATCGCGGCTAGAACACGCAGCTCGATCGCGCGGGAATCGTGAGCGTGGTGCCGCTGCCATCGGATCGCGGTATTGCGCAGGTCTTCAGAACATCCGCATCCATCGGCATTGCCGGCAGCGTCACCACGGCCGGTGCCGTGCCGTTGTTCAGCGCGACCACCGTGCCGCCACGACGATAGACATAGGCCTGATCGCTGACGTGCAGGTTCACCATGGTGCCGCGACGCAGGTCCGGGCGCTGTGCGCGCAGCGTGAGCAGCGTCTGCAGATGCGACCAGACTCCCTGCTCCACGTCGGTACGACCCGCCGCATCGAACGCGTTACGGCCATCCTCGGCCCAGCCGCCGGGGAAGTCACGACGGTTGTCGGGATCGTTGCCGCCCGGCATCGCGATTTCGTCACCGTAGTACACCAGCGGCGTGCCGCGCGCCGTCGCCAGGAAAGTGTAGGCGAGCTTCAGTCCCGCCGTCGTCGCACCCGGCTCGTGCATGAAGCGGTGCACGTCGTGCAGGCCAAGCAGCGTGACGAGCGCGTTCGGATTTGGATAGAGGTGATCGCGCGCCAGCATCTGCGGCACCTCGCGTATGGATCCGCCGTTCGCAAACACGTTGCGCAGCACGAAGTGCATGGGGAAGTCGAACAGCGCATCCACCTTGTCGTCAATGCCGTCGTACTGCGTTCGTCCGCCCTGGAAGAACGAGACGAATGTGGGGTCGCCGTCCAGCACTTCGCCCACGACCTTGAGCGATGGATACTCCGTCTTGATCGCCTGCATCCAGCTGCGCCAGAATGTGCGCGGCACATAGGGCCACGTGTCCTGCCTGATGCCGTCCATGCCGCTCATGCCCACCCACCAGAGGGTGTTCTGCACGATGTACCTGGCGACCTCCGGGTCGTCCTGATTGAAGTCCGGCAGGATGTCGATGAACCACCCGTCGAGTGTCGCCTGGCGCATGGCCAGCGGCGAGTACGGGTCGTGCAGCGTCCACGTCTGCCAGGTGTTCTTCGGGTGGCTCGCCGTGGTGCCGTGAAACCAGGTCGGCGTTGGTGAATCCGAGGCCCACGGGTGGTACGGGCCCGTATGGTTCGCAACCATGTCGAGGATGATCTTGAAACCCATGCGATGCGCCTCGTCTACCACGCGGCGGAACAGGTTCATGTCGCCGAAGTGCTCGTCCACGGCGTACATGTCGGTCGCACCGTAGCCGTGATAATCCGTGATCGGCTGCCCGTCGTACATCTCCTTCCGGTTGAGCGCGTTGTAGTTGTCGTACAACGGGTTCAGCCAGATCGCGGTGATGCCGAGCTGCTTCAGGTATGGAAGCTTGCGACGCAAGCCTTCCAGATCACCGCCATGGTAGTAGCGGGTGCGCGTCCGGTCGTGCATGCCCGGCGACACCGCGGGCGAATCGTTGGTCGTATCGCCATTCGCAAAGCGATCGGGCATCACCAGGTACATCGCGTCGTCCTGGCTGAAGCCCTGAAAGCGGCCCGCACGTGCCAGTGACGGCGAGACGATGAAGGGTACCGGCGCCCTGCCACCTGTCGTGCGCAGCGTGAGCGGATAGCGGCCCGGTCGCGCCGTCGACGGAATCGTGATATCGACGAAGGCGTAGGTTCCGGCCGCGTTCACGGTCACGCGCGCGCACTGCAGTTTCGCACACTCCAGTCGCGCGCCTGACAGATGCTTCCCGCGGATCAGCACGCGCACGGGATTGATCGAATGCTGACCCCACCAGTTCGGCGGATCCACCTTCTCGATCAGCGGCGCCTGCGCGCCCACCGCCGATGCCGTGAACAGTGCAGCGAGCGACATCGCACGCGTGCGCATGCGCAGGCGGCCGCCGGCCCGTCGCGCGAGAATCGTGCAATCAGCGATCATAGATGTCGACCATGGTGCGGAGTCTTGCGGTGATTCCGGGTGTGAGCTGGTCCCAGCTGAAACGGAATGCCCAGTTGCCAGACTGGCTGCCCGGCTTGTTCATGCGCGTCTCGCTGCCCAGCCCCAGAATGTCCTGCATCGGGATCAGCACGGTGTTCGCCACCGAGGCCAGACCGACGCGGATCAGTGTCCAGTTCATTTCTGCGCCATCGGTACCGAGGTAGTTCAGCGCGTACTGTTTCTCGCGGGCCACTTCGTCGGATGTGCGTGTGGAGTCGGCGAGGCCGGTGGACGTCCACCAGCCCATCGTGGTGTCGTTGTCGTGCGTGCCGGTGTACACCACGCGTTCGCGTGGAAAGTTGTGCGGCTTGAATTCGTGTGCCTGTCCGTCGCCGCCGAACGCGAACTGCAGGATGCTCATGCCCGGGAAGCCGAACTGCTCGCGCAGCGCCTCCACGTCCGGCGTGATCAGGCCCAGATTCTCGGCCACGATGGGCAGTGTGCCCAGCGCCGTCTCGATCGCGATGAAGAGATCGGCACCCGGTCCGGTGACCCACGTGCCGCGTTCGGCGGTGACGGCGTCGCCCGGCACTTCCCAGTACGCCTCGAAGCCGCGGAAATGATCCAGGCGCACGCTGTCGAACAGCTGGAAAGCCGCGCGCATGCGGCGCACCCACCAGGCGTAGCCCGTCTGCTTCAGGGCTGCCCAGTTGTAGATCGGGTTGCCCCAACACTGACCCGTGGCCGAGAAGTAATCCGGCGGCACACCGGCCTGCACCAGCTTGTGGCCATTTTCGTCGAGCATGAAGCAGTCGCGATGCGCCCACACGTCGGCACTGTCATGCGCGACGTAGATGGGCAGGTCGCCCATCAGTTCAATGTCGCGCGTTTTCGCGGCGGTCTTCAACGCTTGGAACTGCGTGAAGAAAAAATATTGCTCGCGCTCGTACAGGCCAATGCTGTCGGCGAGCGTCGTGCGCCACGACGCGAGTGCGGCCGGATCACGACGCGCAGCGCCCGGCTCCCAGCGCGTCCACTCCATGCCGTCATGCGCCTCCTTCAGCGCCATGAAGAGCGCGTAGTCCGGCAGCCAGTCGGTGTGCTCGCGCACGAATGCCTGAAAGCGCTCATCAGGCGTATACGCGGCAAGTGCGGTGCGAAGCCGGTGGCGCTTGTATGGAAGCACATGCTCCCACTCCACCGCATGCTCCGGGAAGTTCGTCGGCGTGCCTCCCGGGATGTGGATCAGCATCGGATTGCCCGCGAACGCCGAGAAGCACTGGTAGGGCGAGTCACCGTAACCAGTGGGGCCAAGGGGGAGCATCTGCCAGATCTTCAGCCCTGACTGGGCCAGAACGTCCAGAAAACGGTGCGCATCCGGACCCAGGTCACCAATACCATCGGTGCCTGGAAGTGAAGTCGGATGCAGCAGGACGCCGGCAGCTCGAGGAAAGGTCATTGGTGCGGTGCGGGTCGGTGTCGAGGCGTCGGGCAGCGGCGGGATCGTCGTGCACTGGCGTATGGTGTCGCATCCCACCGCGTTCCGCCACCATGACGTCGCATCGGCGGCCCGCGCCCGGCGCAGGCGCGTGTGGGGCGGTGTGCTGTGCGGCATGGGTGACGAAACCGAGGTGAGACTGCAGGCGGGCGTGTGGCAGGCCGTCGTGTCCTCGCTCGGCGCGAGCCTGCGTGGCGTGACGCATGCCGGCCAGCCCGTGGTGACGGGCTATCATGGCGCCGCCGGAAAGCAGGGCGGGCAGGGCGACGTGCTGATTCCGTTCCCGGGCCGCGTTACCGGTGGCCGCTATCAATGGCACGGTGTGCAACACCAGCTTCCGCTGACCGACAAGAATGGACCGAACGCCATTCACGGCTTCGTGCGGAACGTCGCGTGGGACCTGGAGTCCGTGACAGCGGCGAGCACCGCCTTTGTGCTGCGCTTCGCGGGCGTGCCCGGCTATCCGTTTCCGCTGCACCTCAGGCTCGAGTACAGCCTGGACCACGAGGGGCTTCGGGTGAACTGTGCGGTAACCAACACCGGCTCGCACCCCGCACCCATCGGCATGGGATTCCATCCCTACTTCACGGTGGGATCCGCACAGGTGGACGAGGACACGCTGACCGTTCCGTTCGACGACGTGCTCGAGTTCAGTGACCTGCTGCCGACTGGCCGGGTGCTGGGTGTCGCGGAGGCGGGACTCGATTTCCGGAGCCCGCGCCGGATCGGCGACACGACCATCAATCACTGCTTTGCATCGCCGATTCGTGGCCCGGACGGAGTGGCTCGTGTCATGCTGACGTATGGACTGCGATCGTTCGCCGTGTGGATGGACGAGAGCTTCGGCTACGTCGTCATCTATACCGGCGATGCGCTGCCTCAGGGTGTGCGTCGCACGAGCATTGCCATCGAGCCGATGACCTGCGCGACGGATGCGCTGAATCATCCTGCGTGGGGACTGCGCGAACTCGCCGTCGGGTCCAGGCACGTGGCGCAGTGGGGTGTGACGTTCGGCTGACGATCGGTGGAGGCAGGCCGCGCATCGATGCACGCTGTTCAGCGTGACGTGCACGCGTCGGCTCGCCGGTTCCGGGAGAACCGATAGCTTTTCTGCATGACATTCCGCCACCTCATCGCCGCCGGTGCGCTCGCGCTCCTTCCGGCCCTGTGCAGCGCGCAGTCCACGCGGCTTCGTGTGCCGTACACGCTCGACACGCTGGCCAACGGCCTGACCCTGATCGTGCACGAGGATCACTCCGTGCCGATCGTCACGACCAACGTCTGGTTCCACGTCGGCTCCGGCGACGAGAAGACCGGACGCACCGGCTTCGCACATCTCTTCGAGCACCTGATGTTCATGGGCTCGGGGCATGCGCCGTACCCGCAGTTCGACCGGCTGCTGGAAGCCGCGGGCGCGTCGAACAACGGCTCGACGACCGAGGATCGCACGAACTATTACGAGTTCGGTCCCAGCTCGTCGTTGCGCCTCATGCTCTGGCTGGAGGCCGATCGCATGGGCTGGCTGCTGCCCACGATGGACACGCCCAAAGTGGACCTGCAGCGCGACGTGGTGAAGAACGAGCGGCGTCAGAGCTATGAAAACCAGCCGTACGGCATGGTGGCCGACGTGCAGCCCGCGCTGACGTACCCTGCAGGGCATCCCTACTCGTGGCCGGTGATCGGGTCCATGGCGGATCTCTCGGCCGCATCGCTGGACGACGTGAAAAACTTCTTCCGTCGCTACTACGCGCCGAACAATGCCACGCTGGTCGTTGCGGGCGACGTGAAGGCCGACGAGGTGCGCGCGCTGGTGCGCGAGTATTTCGGCGAGATTCCGCGCGGTCCCGCCATCGAGCGCCCATCGCCTACGCCGTTCACGGTGCGCGACACCGCCGTGACGCTGCAGGACCGCGTGCAGCTGGCGCGCCTTTACCTGAACTGGCACACGGTGAAAGGCACCGCCGCCGACTCGCCGGCGCTGCAGGTGGCCGCATATGTACTGGCGGGATCGCGCACGGGCCGACTGACGCAGGCGTTGGTGTACGACAGCGAGCTGGCCACCACCGTGCAGGCTTACAACGATGCCAAGCGGCTCGATGGTGACTTTGCCGTCGTCGCCACGGCGCGGCCAGGCTTGGCGCTGGACACGCTGCAGAGGGTGATTGATCAACAGCTGCAGCAACTTGCCGCCGACGGACCAACGACCCGCGAGCTGGAACAGGCACGCAATGCCACCGAGGCGTCGTTCCTGCGCAGCGTCCAGACCGTGAGCGGCAAGGCCGACCAGCTGAATGAGTACTACTACCAGCGGGGCACTCCTGATGGATTTCAGGATGATCTGGACCAATTGCGCGCGGTCAGCGCGGCCGACATCCAGCGGGTCGTCCGTACCTACCTGCAGGCCCCCCGCGTGATGATCTCGGTCGTTCCACAAGGCAAGCCGGCGCTCGCCGCCACGATGAAGAAGGTGACCCCATGATGCGCCATATGCTTGCACTCGCGCTGCTGCTGCCATGCGGTGCGCAGGCGCAGTCGGCCGTCGATCGTACGGAGCCTCCGGCACTGCCCGCGGCTCCGCGCATGGTGCTGCCGGCGGTCGCCAGTTCACGACTCGGCAACGGCATCGCACTGCGCGTCGTGCCGCAGCATGAGCTGCCACTGGTGCAGGTCACGATGACCGTGGCCGGCGGCTCGCGCCTCGATGGTGCTGAACCGGGCATTGCCTCGTTCATGTCCCGCATGCTCACCGAAGGCGCCGGTGGCAAGGACGCCAACACGCTGCAGAGCGAACTCGCGTTTCTTGGCGCGACGCTGTCGGCCGGTACGACATGGGATGCATTCGTGGTGCTGCTGAACGTGCCGAAGCGGTCGCTCGGTGCCGCGCTCGATCTGATGGCCGACGTGGTGCAGCGACCCGCATTCGCCAGCACTGATGTGCGTCGCCAGCGCGCGCTGCGTGCGGCAGGCATCCTGCAGCGCCGCGACCAGCCGAATGCGCTGGCCTCGCTGGCATTCAACGCCATCGTCTTTCCCGCAGGCCACCCGTACCACAATCCGGCCGATGGTGATTCGGCATCCACCGCACGCCTTGATTCGGCGCGGATCCGCGCCTTCCATGCACGAACCTTCGTGCCGTCTCGCGCAAAATTCTTCGTGGTCGGTGACATCGAGGTCGCAGAAGCGGCAACGCTGGTCGGTTCGCGATTCGGTACATGGTCTGCCGGGGCGCAGCCCGTCGCGATGCAGCCGGTCACGGTCACCGCGCGGCGCAACGCCGCGAACACGATACTGCTCATCGACAAGCCCGGCGCGGCGCAGTCGGTGATCAGCATCGGCGCGCCGGGTGTGTCACGACTCAGCGCCGACTACGCGGCGCTGGTGGTGATGAACACGCTGCTCGGCGAGTCGTTCAGTTCGCGCCTGAACTCGAACCTGCGCGAGACGAAGGGCTACACGTACGGCATCGGGTCGCAGTTCGACTGGTCGCCCGTGCCCGGCGCATTCCGCATCGGCAGCGGTGTGCGCACCGATGTGACGGACTCCTCGCTGATCGAGATCTTCCGCGAGGTCAAGCTGCTGCAGGACACGCGTGTCGACGCCACGGAACTGGCACGTGGCAAGGCATACGTTGCGCTCGCCGTACCGGGCGACTTCGAGACCAATGGCCAGATTGCCGGTCAGCTGGTCGGACTGGATGCGTTCGGCCTGCCGCTGACATCGATCAGCGAGTTCATCACCAAGGTGAATGCCGTGACGGCGGCGGATGTGCAGCGTGTCGCGCGAACATACCTGCCGGCGAACCGTGCGACGATCGTGGTCGTCGGCGATCTCGCGAAGATTCGCGCCGGCATTGCCGCGCTGAAGCTGGGCGCGATCACGGAGCTCGACGCCGCCGCCGTGACGAAGTGATGGCGCCAGGCGCGCTGGACGCATGTCGTGACACGGGGACGCCGCGCATCATGCGCAGCGTCCCCGTCATCGTGCGATCACGACATCGCCGCAATCACCCCTTCGCTGCGCCCCGCTTTGCCAGCAGCAGGAACACCACACCGGTCAGCAGCATCACCACGCCCCAGATCAGGTTGATGTTCATGCCGCCCGACTTCTCGTACATCGCCGCGTTGCCGCCTGTCGCCAGCCCGTACCCCGCGAGCATGATGCCCAGTGTGACGAATAGCCAGCCAATCGGGAGACGCAGGTCGAGTGAACCTTCTGCACTCATGTGAGGCTCGCGGTCAGAGGAAGATGAGATTCAGCGCGATCGTCGCGGCCAGCACGGCGGCGGCGAACGTCACGGGACGCTTGAAGAACGGAATGCCCTGATCCTGCGGCTTGTCGGTCAGTGAATACACGAGCCCCTTCAACTCGATGTCCTGGCGCGGCGTCGTCACCAGGCTGATCGCGATGCTGATGATCACGCAGGTCATGAAAGCCACGATGGCCGTCCAGAATGTCTGCGCCATCTCGCTGGGGTAGGTGTGCAGCAGGCCGAAGAAGCCGCCCTTGATGCCTGGCACCGAGCCGTTGGGCAGCGTGAAGCCATGGTGCAGCAGTGCGCCGCTCATGCCCGCCGCGAGGCCCCAGAAAGCGCCATGCCCGGTGGTGCGCTTCCAGAACATGCCGAGTGCAAACGTGGCGAAGAGCGGAGCGTTCACGAACGCGAATACCAGCTGCAGCACTTCCATGATGTTGTTGAACGCGCCCGCGACATACGCCGCCGCAATCGACAGCAGAATGCCGCCGACGGTCGCCGCGCGTCCCATCCACAGGTAATGCGCGTCGCTGCCGTCCTTCTTGATGTGGCTCTGGTAGATGTCGTAGGCCCACAGGGTGTTGACCGCCGTCACATTGCCGGCCATGCCGGACAAGAACGACGCGAGCAGCGCCGTCAGGCCAAGGCCCAGCATGCCTTCGGGAAAGAGCTTGATCAGCAGCATCGGTGTCGCAAGGTCGAAGTCCATCACCACGCGGCCCGCCGCGTCGAGCAGCGGGGCACCGTCGGCCGCCAGCTTGGCCGGAATGATGCCACCGCCCGCCGCACCGGTCAGTGCCAGTGCAATCATGCCCGGCAGGATCACCAGGAACGGGAACAGCATTTTCGGCACCGCGGCAATCAGCGGCGTGCGACGTGCCGCGATCATGCTGTCGGCAGCCATCGCGCGCTGCACCACCAGGAAGTCCGTGCACCAGTAGCCGAACGACAGCACGAAGCCAAGTCCCATCACGAGGCCGAACCACTCGACTCCCAACGGATTGGTCGCCGCACTCGTCATGCCCTGCCATGCATGCGTGTACGCACCCGGTGCAAGGCCCTTCGTCGCCGCCGCTTCAGTCAGGCGCGCCGTCAGCCCGGCCCATCCACCCACCGACCGCAGGCCCAGGAACACCAGCGGTGCAAAGCCGAACGCAATCATGAAGAACTGCAGCACCTCGTTGTAGATCGCGCTCGTGAGGCCACCGGCAAAGACGTAGGCCAGCACGATCACGGCCGACACCAGCACGCTCACGTCGAAGCTCCAGCCCAGCAGCAGGTTGAAGAGCTTGCCCATGGCGTACATCGAGATGCCCGACGAGAAGATCGTCATCGCCGCGAAGCTCAGCGCATTCAGTGTGCGCGTCTTCTCGTCGAAGCGCAGCTTGAGGTATTCCGGCACGCTCCGCGCGCGCGAGCCGTAGTAGAACGGCATCATGAAGAGCGCGACGAACACCATCGCAGGGATGGCACCGATCCAGTAGAAGTGCGCCGTCGCGATACCATACTTGGCACCCGAGGCTCCCATGCCGATCACTTCCTGCGCGCCAAGATTGGCGGACAGGAATGCCAGCCCCGTGACCCAGGGCGGCAGCGAACGGCCGGACTGAAAGAAGTCGGAGCTCGACTTGGTGCTGCGGCGCAGCGCGAAGCCGATACCGAGCACGAAGACGAAATACATGGCCATCACGGCGTAATCGATTGCCGACAGATGGATGACGGGGACGAGATCCACGAGGGCTCCACGAAGCGCCGGCGACCGGCGGAAGAGGGAGAGGCAGGCAGCGAGTGGCCAGGTGGTCGCCGCGGGACACGGCAACGCCGGACGCGAGCATCCTATCGCGCGGACGGCCCTGGCGCACAGGGCCACACCGTGAGGCGCGCCGGTGCCTCCCCGTCGCCGCCTTCACACCCGGTGCGCTATGCAGGTCAACGTCGGGGCGAATGACGCGCACGGTGCCGTAATCGCGGTCCCGCTTCAAGATTACGAACATTCCGCGCACCCGTGTCCCCGGGTGCAGCGCACGAATGGCTCTCACCACGCCCACGCATGGATTCCACGCCCGTCACCCGACGCGATTTCGTCGCCGGTAGTGCCACACTCGCCCTCGGTGCGCTGGTCGCACCGCCGATGATCGTGCCCCGTCATGTCCTTGGCCGCGGTTTCCAGGCGCCGAGTGACACGCTGAACATCGCCTACGTCGGGGCGGGTGGCATGGGCATGTCGAACTGGGGGCAACTCCTGACCGAGCGCACGGTCGCGATTGCCGACGTGGACTTCGGTTACGTGGAACGCTCGCTCGCCAACCGCCTGCGCACCAACACCGGCCCGTTCACCGCGCCGTCGAGCCTGAGCGGCGCGGAGGCGCAGGCGTGGGCCACGAAGCGCACCGCCGATGCCGTCAGGCAGGCGCAGGACGCAAAGACCATGGAGGCGGCATACAAGGGCGCGACAAAGTACGCCGACTACCGCGAGATGCTGGAGAAGCAGAAGGACATCGACGCGGTCGTCGTCGCGACGCCGGACCACATGCATGCCATGATCGCGCTGCAGGCGATGAAGGCGGGCAAGCACGTCTTCGTGCAGAAGCCGCTGACCTACTCGGTGCTCGAGGCCCGCGCCCTGCACAAGGCGTCGCGCGACATCAAGGTCGTCACGCAGATGGGCAACCAGGGGCACTCTGGTGACGGCACACGGCGCATCAAGGAACTCATCGACGCGGGCATCATCGGCGAGGTGACCCAGGTGCACGTCTGGACCGATCGCCCGCAGCGCTACTGGGCGCAGGGTGTGCCGCGTCCCGGCGCGTCGCAGGTCGTCGCACCGTCGACCACCGACGTGCCGCCGCAGTGGAACATGCGCACGGTTGATCGTGCGGTGCTCAAGGCGATGGAGGAAGCGAAGCAGGCACCTCCGGCCACGCTGAACTGGGACCTGTTCGTCGGCGCGGTGCCATCCGTGCCGTACCACCCGGCCTATCACCCGTTCAGCTGGCGCGGGTGGCTCGACTTCGGCGTCAGTGCCATCGGCGACATGGGCGCGCACCTCATCGACCAGCCGTTCTGGGCGCTCGACCTGGGCTATCCCACCAGCATCAGCGCATCGTCCACGCCATGGGGCGGCGGCAACAACACGCCGGCGTCGTACCCGCTCTCCACGATGGTGCAGTACGAGTTCGCGGAGCGCGGTCGTGGCAAGCCTGCGGTGCAGATGATGTGGTATGACGGTGGCCTGCTGCCGCCGCGGCCCTCGTTCCTGCCGGACGACATCAAATTGAATCCTGACGGCGGCGGCATCTTCGTCGGCTCGAAGGGCGTGCTGGTCTACGACACCTATGGCAACAACCCGAGGGTCTACCCTGCGTCCCTCGCCGAGCGGGTGGACCGCGTGCCGCAGACACTCGCACGCGTCACCACGTCACACGAGATGAACTGGGCCGACGCCTGCAAGGGCAAGGGCACCGCGTCGACGCCGTTCTCGTACGCCGCTCCGCTCACGGAAGTCATGCTGCTGGGCCTCGTGGCGCTGCGCGCTGGCCAGGGCCGCAGGATCCTGTATGATGGCGAGGCGATGCGCGTCACGAATGTGCCCGAGGCGAACGCCTTCCTCACGCGCGAGTACCGTGCGGGCTGGAGCCTGTAGCGGCAGTGCATGCACCTGTACTGATCACGATACGGAACACCGCATTCAAGACGATCTGCACACGGCCCGCATGCGCTGGTGCTTCGGCGTGGGCTTGGTCGGTCTCGATCAGTGACACGGTCTAACCTCTGCAGCCTCACGATATCAATGACAGCGATGACGCATCGACTGATGCCTGAACTGGCCGGCGCGTTGCTGCTCGGCATTGCGACATTCGGCTGTGCCGGCACGGACAAGCCGGCCAGCGATTCCTCTGCCGCCACCGTCGCCGCACAGGCGCAGCCCACGACCACCAAGGGAGACCTGCCCGTGTCCAGCACCGTAGTGTGGACGCCGCTCGTGGATTCGTCGATGAGCCAGTGGCGTGCCTGGAAGAAGGATGTGATGCCCGCCGGCTGGACGGCGACGGATGACCTGCTCACGAAGAACGGAAACGTGGGTGACCTGGAGTCGCGCGCGCAGTATGCGAACTTCGAGCTCGAGTTCGACTGGATGGTCGGCGAGGGCGGCAATGCGGGAGTGTTCTATCGCGTCACCGAGCAGTATGACATGCCCTACTGGAGCGGCCCGGAATACCAGTTGCTCGACGACGAGCGGCACCCCGATGGCAAGGATCGCCTGCGCGCCGCAGCATCCGCATACGGCCTTCATGCTGCACCGGCCGGCGTCGTGAAGCCCGCCGGACAGTGGAACAGCGCACGCATCGTGGTCAGCCGCAACTTCGTGGAGCACTGGCTCAACGGGCAGCAGGTCGTGCAGTATGAACTCAAAAGCCCTGACTGGACGGCAAAGGTGAAAGCCAGCAAGTTCAGCGAATTTCCCGGCTACGGCCTCGCCCCGCGCGGATTTCTCGCGCTGCAGGGTGATCACGCAGGAACGCTCAGCATCCGCGGGATGCGCATCAGGGAACTTCCATGAGTACCGCCGCCGCCGGCAGCAGCTCCATCCGCCTCCGCCTCTCGGCGATGATGTTCGTGCAGTACTTCATCTACGGGTCGTGGCTCGTCACGCTCGGCACCTTTCTTGGCACCGCACTGAAGGCCAGCGGCACCGAGATCGGCTTCATGTACTCGCTGCCGGCCATGGCCGCGATCGTCTCGCCATTCCTGGTGGGCATGATCGCCGATCGCTTCTTCGCGACGCAGAAGGTGCTGGCGTTCCTGCATCTCGCGGGCGCAGGCCTGCTCTACGTCGCTACCACGCAGGGCTCCGTGGCCAGCTTCTGGCCACTCTTCCTGTTGTACACACTGTGTTACATGCCCACGCTCGCGCTCACCAACGCGCTGGCCTTCGATCACATGAGCGAGCCGTCCAAGGAGTTCCCGCGCATCCGGGTGCTCGGCACCATCGGCTTCATCGCCGCCGGACTCGCCATCGGCCAGCTTGGTGCCGATGCGACGGCGCTGCCGCTGCAGCTCGGCGCCGCGGCGTCGGTGATCATGGCGGCGTACTGCCTCACACTGCCGCACACGCCGCCGCACAACGCCGGCCGGAAGCTGTCGGTGCGTGACCTGCTCGGCCTCGATGCACTGGCCCTCATGAAGGACCGTTCGTTCGCCGTGTTTGTCCTCGGGTCGTTCCTGCTCTGCAT
>JACMPK010000124.1 GCA_014377535.1 Gemmatimonadaceae bacterium | reverse complement strand
CGCGCGGCTGCGGCGCGAACTCATTGCACAGCTGCCGCAAGCCACCTTGCGCAGCGTCGTGCGGCAGCAGCTCGAGGCCCATCTGCCAGTGGCTGGAGCACTCACGTCTCCGTTCATCAGTGTGGTCGTGTGCACGCGCGATCGCACCGACTCGCTCGCGCGATGCCTCGATGCAGTGCTGGCCATGTCGTACCCGTCGTTCGAGGTCATCGTGGTGGACAACGCGCCCACCACCACCATGACCGCTGATTGCGTTGCGCGGCTTCGCGGCGCGAGCGCGCGTGCGCATGACCTGCTGCGACATGTGCACGAACCCACGCCTGGTCTGAACTGGGCACGCAATCGAGGCCTGCAGGAATCGCGTGGCGAAATTATCGCCTATACCGACGATGATGTGCGAGTCGACGCGCGGTGGCTGCACGGCTTGCAGCGTGGATTTGCCGATGCCAGCATCGAGCTGGTGACTGGCCTCGTAGTGCCCGCCGAGCTCGAGACGGACGCACAGGTCATCTTCGAGGATTTCTACGGCGGCATGGGCAAGGGCATGCAAAGCGGCGTGCTCGGGAGCACGGAGACGCATGCGTACACCCGACTCGGTGCACACCATGTCGGCGTGGGCGCCAACCTGGCCTTTCGCCGGCAGTGGCTGCACGCGCTTGGCGGGTTCGACACGGCGCTCGATGTCGGCACGGCATCACAAGGTGGTGGTGACATCGACATCATCTTTCGCTCACTTGCCGCCGGCGGTGCGGCACGCTACGAGCCCTCGGCGCTCGTGCATCATCATCATCGTCGCGAGATGCACGCGCTGCGGCGCCAGCTGCGCGACAACGGTCGCGCGTTCGGCGTGTACCTCCTCACCCGCTGGTCACGACAGGAGGAGCGCAGGCTCGATGTGGCGCGATACGCATTTGGCACCTGGCTGCCGTGGATGGTGCGACGTGTTACGCGGCGGTTGCTGCGCCGCGAAAAACTGCCGATTCCGTTGCAGCTGCAGGAGTGGCTCGGTGCGGCGAGTGCACCGTGGGTGTGGTTCATCACGTATCGTCACGACCGTGACCTGCGGCGTACGCTCTCCCGCAGCACCGCCGTCGTGGGCAATTGAGCATCGTGTGTCGCGACATGCGTCGCCGGCGTGGCGGCGGCGCTGGCTCGCGATGTGATCTGGTCGCAATCGGCGGGGGATGATCAGGATCGGGTGGCGCTAGATTTTCCACTGCCGCACCCCACCCTGCCCCCGAGCTGCCGATGCGCCATTCCTCCGTCGTGATCGCGTTCGCGCTGCTCGCCGCCACCGCGGCTCCCCTCGGCGCGCAGGACGCGCCCGCGACGCGCCCGTTAAGCATGCGCTCCGCTGTCTACTTCTGGTCGCGCGAGGAGAAACTGCGCGGCTTCCCGGCGTTCGACTCCATCTTCGCTGCGCACCCGGTGCGGCGGGGCACAGCGGTGCACCCGCTGCCGGCCGGCCGCGCGCTCGCCATGTCGCGCAGCACCGTCAACGCCTTCATGCGCGCCAACGAGGTGGCGGGGCTCCTCGTGCTCGTGGACGGGCGCGTGCGGCTCGAGCGCTACGCCCTCGGCCACTCGGCGACGAGGCGCTGGACGTCGTTCTCCGTAGGCAAGAGCCTCACGTCGACGCTTGCGGGGGCAGCGGTGAAGGACGGCGCCATTCGCTCGCTCGACGACAACGTTGCGGCGTACCTGACGGCGCTGACGGGAAGCGTCTACGACGGCGTCACCGTGCGGCAGCTGCTCACCATGACGTCAGGCGTTGCGTGGAACGAGACGTACGCCGACCCACGGTCGGACATCGTGCAACTCTACAACGGCGTGGGAGCGTCGATCCCCTCGCCGCTCGGCGTCGCGAAGGCGCTGCGGCGGGAAACGCCTGCCGGAACCACATGGCGGTACAAGACCGTCGAGGCGCACCTGCTCGCCAACCTGGTCGTTGCGGCGACGAAGAAGCCGCTTGCGCAGTACGCGAGCGAAAAGCTCTGGGCACCGTACGGTATGGAGGCCGACGCGTCATGGGTGGTGGATGACGCGGGTGTGGAGCAAGGCGGGTGCTGCCTGCAGGCGACGCTGCGTGACTACGGGCGGATCGGGCAGTTCGTGCTCGACGGGGCGCGCGTGAACGGTGCGGCGATCGTTCCCGAGGGATGGATGCGCGCGGCCACGTCGAAGCAGGCGGATATCGGAGCGCCGGGGCACGGGTACGGCTACCAGTGGTGGACGAGCGACGACGGCACCTTCGAGGCGCAGGGGATCTTCGGGCAGTCCATCCACGTCGATCCCACGCGGCGGCTCGTCGTCGTGATGCACTCCGCGTGGCCGACGGCGGTTGGCGAGGCGTTGGAGGCGCGGGCCGGGCGGTTCGTCGCGACGGTGACGGCGGCCGTCGACGCCGAGCGTCGCGATCGATGAACTCCGCATCCGATGCCCATGATTGAACAGTCCGCATCTGTCGACTGGCCCGCCGAGCTCATGATGCACGCGCAGCAGCGCCTGCGGCATGAGCAGACCGTTCGCCGGGAGGCATGCAAGGTGTGCGGCGCCGACGCCGAATTGTTTGACGTGCTCGACTTCGCCAGAACGTGCGACGTCCAACCCGGCGCACCGCCAGCATCCGGCATTCCCGTCTACTACCGCCGCTGCACTCGCTGCCGCTTCATCGGCACGAACTTCTTCGACGGCCTCACGCGCAGGCAATGGACAAGCTGGGTCTACAACGACGCGTATTACAGCAGCATCGACCCCGCATACCGCGAGATTCGGCCGCGCGCCAACGCCGGCGTGGTGGACGCGATGCTCAACGACCACACGAGTGACTGGCGCGGCCTCGACTACGGCGGCGGCAACGGCGAAACTGCCCGCTACCTGCAGGCCATGGGCTATGACTAAGCCTGCCATGACCCTTTCGGCAGAAGCACTGCCCTCGAAAGCTCTCGCGGCAGCTACAACTTCTGCTCCGCCTTCGAAGTGGCTGAACACACGCCGGATCCGCGAGCCTTCATCGCCGACGTGGTGCACTGGTGCACCCCCGGACGCCTGGCAGTGCTCATCGGCACCCACGTACACGATGATGCAGTCTCCGATGCCGGCCGGCTGGAAAGGTGGTATGCAGCACCGCGCAACGGCCATGTCTCCCTGCACTCGCGCCAATCGCTGCAACTGCTGGCTGCGCAGCAGGGTCTGGACTGCCTCAGTCTGAGCGGACGAACGCACTTGCTGACGCGTGGCTACTCGCCGTCCGAAGCGCGCTGGTTCCTGCTCAAGGGCAAGCTGCGCGGCCGGCTCCGACGCCTGATGCGGCGGCAGGTCGCCGCATGAACGGCAGCTGCGGAGGCGATTGCGCACCCGGTTCGACACCCTGCCTGTGCCCTGTTCTCGCGAGCGTCGCAACCCGCTCGTGCGCCACGCCCATGGTTGCGCACTCCGCCAAGCGCTCGGGATTGCGCGCGCGGTTGCATCAGTCGCGGGCATGATCCGGAACAGACCCGTATCTGACACAAAAACGACCACCTCCGCTGGAGATGGTCGCCTTGTATGAATCTCTGTTCTGTATGGCTTTCAAGCATCATCACTGCCATAGCAGGAGCGGGACTCGAACCCGCGACCCCGGCATTATGAGTGCCGTGCTCTAACCAGCTGAGCTACCCTGCCGCTGAGCCAAAAAAGATAGTCCGCTCTGGCCTGCCGAGGCAACCGCACTTAGCCTCCGCAGCAGCGATTGGCGCCGGAACGTGAGATGTCGCGCCTCGCATCACTCCGTCCATCCAGATTTTCCATGCTTCCTGTCCTTGCCCGCTCCCGACGCCTCGTCATCACCTTCGCCCTCGTCGGCTCGGGCGCAACGCTCGTTGGCTGCTCGCTGGCCGGTGACAACACTGGCCTCCCGCCGTTCTCCGACCCCGCCACGCAGAGCTACGCGACCAGCACTGGCGTCACGCTTGCCACCATGACGCGCGTGAATGCGCAGGTCTACACGCAGGACATCATTGCCGGCACCGGGCGCACCGTGGCGGTCGGTGACAGCATCTCGGTGTACTACGTGGGCCGACTGAGCGGCGGGTTCCAGTTTGATGCACGTGCGCGGCCGGCAACGACTTTCGCCACGGTGCTCGACACCACGCGCCTGATCAAGGGGTGGGTGAACGGCCTGCCAGGTATGAAGGTCGGGGGCACGCGGCGTATGCTCGTCGGTCCGGATTTCGCCTACCGCTTCTCGACCGTGCGTGACATCAACGGCAACATCAGCATTCCACCCAACAGCGTGCTCGTATTCGATGTCGAGCTCATCGAGGCCTTGGCGCGCCCGTAGACAGCAACGCGCAGACGCTTTCCGATCGTGCCGAGCGCGACGTCCGGATCGCATCGTGCGCGCGTCACGCGAGGCAGCGACGTGGTTTCGCTGCCTTGCGCTGGTGTTGATGCGAAGCAGGAGCAGGTGCCGGAGCGTGGCTGCAGGATCTGGAAACACGAACGGCCCGTCATTGGAATGACGGACCGTTCGTGTATGGCGGGGGCGGGATTTGAACCCGCGGCCTTCGGGTTATGAGCCCGACGAGCTACCAGGCTGCTCCACCCCGCGGCAGAACGTTAAGATAGTCGAAGATGCTCTGCAGTCAACCCATCTGCACCTGTTACGCAGATTGCGCCATGATATTCGCTCATCTATGGTATTCGCTGACCTACGGGACTGGCCAACCTATGGCATTCGCGACCAATAGCATTCGCTCACCGTTGGCATTCGCTCACTCTCGGCACGAGCTGCTCTGTAGCGTACGCTGAACTGTGGCGTCCAGTCACGGGTTGCATTATCTGCCAACAACATCTGCTGCACAGTGAAGTCCGCTATACTCTAGCGTGCTCTTCCATGCAGTATTCCTCCCACATGTGCCGGAAACGGACGACACGGGCGGGCGACCCGGGCGCTAGCGGCTGAGCCGATCCCAACAATTTGATGTGTAAGATATTGTGCTGCAACGATTTACAATCCGTGGCCTGAAGATTATAAACGGATGAGTCTGGCATGATGATTGCCAAGTGGTAGGTTATTCGTACGATCACCGTTCTGGTGGCGTACTTCACTAATTCGGAGATTCTCGATGCGTCGCAATCTTTTCATCACCGCCATCGCTGCAGTCGCCCTGCTTGCTCCAAGGGCGGTTTCCGCACAACTCACAATGACGTCACCGGTGTGCACGAACGGCAGCGCCCTCACGATCTTGATGGCGACGTCATGCAAGGGCGCCTACAACGGCAACAATTTGACGGCCGTGAACAGGCCGTTGGTGATCACACAGCTCAATACAGATTTCGGCGGCAGCTGGAGTCTTCTCGGTTCCTCTGACGAAGCCGGCACGTTCGGCCCATTCATCAGCAATCCCAGCGCCTCGACTGGCACGCTGACGTTTGACACGCCGATCTCCGGCGCATTCGTGCTTGCCCTCAAGGCCGGCGATCAGTTCAGCTTGTATTATTTCTTGAACAACGTTGGCACGCGCGCGTCAGTCAATTACACGACCGCCGGCACGAATCTGAACAGTGGAGACATCCCGAACGGGCTGTCGCACGCTTCGCTGTACTCGGCCAGAAGCTTTGCACCGGTCCCCGAGCCGTCCACGTACGCGCTGCTCGCCTCCGGCCTCCTTGGCCTTGGCGTCGTCGCACGCCGTCGCCGTCAAGCCTGATCTCAGGGCGCGCGTCCCGACAGACGCGCGCGCAGTGGGAAGTTTCGCCTGACCCGTTCAATGCCGGCATCACCTGCATGAAACACGAAGCGCCCCGGCCATTGAATGGTCGGGGCGTTTCGTGTTTCGCATTCAGGGAAACTGGATCCGCGTCGCACTGTCAGGCGACACGGCGGACGAGTCAGGGCGCAAGATGTGATAGATCAACTCGCGATCGCCCTTCACCATGCCGAACTCTTCACGCGCGATGCGCTCCTGCACGGCGGGATTTGTCATCACATCGCGCTTCTGCAGGCTCAGCGAATCGACGACCCGTTTCAGCGAATCGATCGCCGACTTCGTGTCGCCGATCCGACGTCGCACCCGCAACAGGTCACTCGTGCCGTACTCACCTGCCTCGACCGCGAACGACGCGATCACGGCCCAGACCGCGATCCGCGCAACGAGCATCAGCGGCCGCCGCTTTCGCGGCGGATCCGCTTCGGTGGCCTGCGCTCGTGCCACGATCAGAGACCGTACACGCTACCACCGGGATACTCCGCGGCGTCGCCCAGTGCTTCCTCGATGCGCAGCAGCTGATTGTACTTGGCCACACGGTCGGTGCGGCTGGCGCTGCCCGTCTTGATCTGGCCAGCGCCCGTGCCGACGGCAAGATCGGCGATGAACGTGTCTTCTGTCTCACCACTGCGATGCGACACGATGCTGGCATAGCCGGCGCTCTTCGCCAACTCCATCGCCAGCAACGTTTCCGTCAACGTGCCGATCTGGTTCACCTTGATGAGAATCGAGTTCGCGACGTCGTTCTCGATGCCCCTGGCGAGAATCTCGGAATTCGTGCAGAACAGGTCATCGCCGACGAGCTGCACCTTGGTACCAAGCTGCGACGTCATCGCCTGCCAGCCATCCCAATCGTTCTCGGCGAGGCCGTCCTCGATGCTCACGATCGGATACAGCTCCATCCAGCGCGCGTACATGTCGATCATGCCCTGCGCGTCCATCGTGCCGGCCTTGCTCTTCTTGAAGTCGTACGTGCCTCCCTTGAACAACTCGCTTGCAGCGCAGTCCAGCGCGATCGCGATCTCCTGGCCTGGTGCGAAGCCGGCTGACTCAATGGCCTCGATCACCAGCTTTAAGGCATCCTCGTCCGTCTTGAGGTCCGGCGCAAAGCCGCCTTCGTCGCCGACACCCGTCGCCAGCCCGCGCTTCACCAACACTTTCTTCAGCGCGTGAAAGACTTCCGCGCCCATGCGCAGCGCATCGCGAAACGTTTCGGCGCCGATCGGGACGATCATGTATTCCTGAAAATCCACCGTGTTGGTCGCGTGGGCGCCGCCGTTGAGGATGTTCATCATCGGCACCGGCATCGTGCGCGCCATTGGACCGCCGAGGTAGCGCCAGAGCGGCATGTCGACGTCTTCGGCTGCTGCCCGGGCGGTAGCCAGCGATACCGCGAGGATCGCGTTCGCACCGAGCTTGGCCTTGTTCGGTGTACCATCCAGCTCCAGCATCGCGTTGTCCACGCCCATCTGATCCTGCGCCGACATGCCGGCCAGCGCCGGCGCAATCTGCTCTTCCACGGCCTGCACGGCGTTCAGCACACCCTTGCCCAGGTACCGCGACTTGTCGCCATCGCGCAGTTCGACTGCCTCGCGCTCGCCAGTCGACGCGCCGCTTGGCACGGCGGCACGGCCCACGACGCCGCTGTCCAGCGTGACGTCGGCTTCAATGGTCGGATTGCCGCGGCTGTCCAGGATTTCGCGCGCGGTGATGTCTACGATGGTCGACATGGATCGGGAGTTCGGGAGGAGACGGTTGGTGTCGTGCGTCGTGCGAGGAATGACCTGCAATTACGTCGACTGCGCTGCCTGCCTGCATCCTGCGCCTGCACCAGCTACTGCGTGACGACGCCCACATTCACGGGTGTCGCGAGTTCGGATCCCTCATCGGCAGCCAGTGCATTGCGGCAATCGCTTTCGATGCCGTACGCGCTGGCGAGCAGCGCGGCCATGCGCGTCCACACCGTGTCCACCAGTCGATCGCGATCGGTGTAGTGCAGCGCCGCCGTCGGAATGGGATCAAGGAAGTGGATGTGCACCTCGCCCGGAGTCACGCGCCACTGTCCGCGCCGCATGACCTCGCGCGTGCCCATGATCACGACCGGGATGATCGGCACGCCAGCCTGGATCGCGAGCACGAACGGCCCCTTCTTGAACGGGCGCAGCGCGTACTCGTCACCACGCGTGCCCTCGGCATACACCACCACCGATGCGCCTTCCCGGATCCGGACCGCCGCAGCCTCGTACATCTGCAGCGCTGCACGACGATTGGTGCGCTCGACGAAGATGGTGCCCACTCCCGCGGCGCCGCGGCCGAAGATCGGGATCTTCCGGAGTTCCGCCTTGGCCACGAAGCTCCAGCGCGGCAGCACGCTCGCCAGGCAGAACACATCGAACCAGCTCACGTGGTTGGCCACGTAGACGCAGGCCGCCGACTGCTGGATGTGCTCCGCACCGTGCACCTGCACGCGAACACCGCCGCCGCGCACCATGGTGCGCGCCCAGAAGCCCTGCACGGTCTCGTAAATGCTGCCATGCCCGATCGGCACATGCAGCAGCGAGGCGGTGACCACGATCGCGACCACCGGGATCGTGACCAGCACTGCCACCAGCGCCGCGATGAAAGTCATCATTGCGGCGAAAGGTGGTCGTATCCCGGGGGAGGGTCAACGCGGCGCGGCCCATCGCGTACCACGACACAGGCCCCGTCTGCCAGTGTCGTGGCGACCACGCGCCCGATGGGCGTCAGCGTGCCGATCCGGGCGAGCTTCGCCGCCGCGTCCATCCCGGACGGTCCGGTGACGAGCAGCTCATATTCCTCGCCGCTCGCAAGCGCGTCGCGCGCCATCACGCCGCCCAGCACGGGCACCGCAGCGAGTTCTATGGTCAGCTGCATGCCGGACGCAGCGGCGATGTGTCCCGCGTCGGCCACGAGGCCGTCGGACAGGTCAATGGCCGCTGTCGCGCCGTTGGCGGCGCACCAGGCACCCATGCTCAGCCGGGCGACAGGCCGCGCGAAGCGCGCGCGATGGGTGGCGCGAGGCAGCTTCCCTGCCTGCCACGCCTCGAGCGCCGCACGCGGGCCACCAAGGCTTCCAGTGAGATAGATCAGGTCACCCGGGCGCGCGCCGTCGCGCCGCATCGGGGCGGTGGCCGTACCGAGCACCGTGATGCCCAGCGTGAGCACCGGCGAGCGCGTGGTATCGCCGCCGATGATCGGGACCTTCGCCGCCTCACAGGCGTCGCCGACCCCATGAAGCACCTCGTCCAGCGCGCCATCCCACGAGGCGGGTGCGCCGAGCGCGATCAACACGCCCAGCGGCTCGGCACCCATCGCGGCTAGGTCCGAGAGCGCGGCCATGGTGGCACGCCACCCGATCTCGATCGGGGCGAGCCAGGCGCGCCGAAAATGCACGTCTTCAGTGGTCGTGTCCGTGCTCACCACAAGCCGCGTGCCGGTGGGCACATCGAGAATGGCGGCATCGTCGCCAATGCCGTGCGCACGCGAGCCCCATTGGCGCACCCAGCGGGCAATCGACGCGAATTCCCGTCCCGGGCCGAGTGCGACCGACATCGGACTGGTCATGAAAAGGGTACGGCGGGAAGTTCGAGCAAGGTGTGCGGCTGGGTCGACGTGTGTGCGTGCGCAAAGAGTCGGGGCCACACGTTACTCACTTCGTGCAAGAGCAGGTCCATCGTGACGCCGCGCCAGCCGCCATGTGCGACTACCGCCTGCTCCGCCGCCTGCCCATGCACCCACGCCGCCATGGCGCCGGCGTGCAACGGCGAGTGTCCCTGTGCCAGCAGCGTGCCGGCAATGCCGGCGAGCAGGTCACCGGTGCCACCCATTGCCAACGCCGGATTGCCGGTGGCCGAGACCAGTCGCGATCCGTCGGGCGATGCGATGACGGAGGGCACGCCCTTGAGCAGCACTGTGGCACCAAGCGCCTGCGACAGCCGGAGCGGATCATCGAACCGCTGCAACGGGGCTGCCGTCGGGAACGACGAGGTATTCCCTGCGTGCAGCAACGTCCACAGGGCTGCGAACTCACCCACATGCGGCGTCAGCAGCGCGGGCCGTCCGCGCAGCGCGTGGCGCAGGCGGACGAGATCACCTGACAAGCCATCGCCCGCGTCATCGATCTGCTCCGCGTCCACGAACGGCTGCGCGCGGAATGCGCTCAACGCCCCTGCATCCAGCACCACCGCACCGCGATACGTGTGCAGCAGCCGCAGCACGCGCTCGCGCATGTCACGCGTTGCGCCGTCGAGACCGGGGCCAATCACCATCGCGTCGGGCCACGTCGTGTCGATGGTATGCCACTCGTCGACGCCCACCGCGTGCGCCGTCGCGAACGGCACCGCGACCTGCAGCGCCAGCGCCGATTCTGGCGCGACATGGGCGCGCACCATGCCGATGCCCGACGCATGTGCGCCACGCGCAGCGAGAATCGCGGCGCCTGCCATGCCGGCGCCACCGCCCACGATCGCAAGCCGCTTGCGCGAGCCCTTGTGCGCATCCGGGGCCAGCACCGGGATCCATGCGCGCACCGCGCTGGCATCGATCAGGTGCGCTGTGCCGGGTGCTGCATCGAGCAGGCCGATGTCCAGCACATGCAGCACGCCGACGAGATCGCGGCGCAGGAGCTGTCCCGGCTTTGCGCTGCCGAAGGTCACGGTATGCGACGCAGCAACGGCGCCGCCGTCGTCGCCCGTCGTCGCATTCAGCCCCGATGGCATGTCGATCGCGATGATGGCGTTGGGTGATGCGTGCCGCGTGCGCACTGCGGCAAGTGCATCGGCAATGCCGTCGCGCGGCGCGCCGCTCGCGCCGGTGCCGAGCAGCGCGTCGAGCACGACGGCCTCGACGCCGGACGGTGGCGCAAAGTGTCCGTCCAGCAGCGCATCAGCCCTCGCGCGCTGCGCATCCGGCGTACGCGGCGCGAGTGCCTCGTGCACGGTCACGGACCAGCCACGCTGCCGAAGCAGCTTGGCGATCACCCAGCCGTCGCCACCGTTGTTGCCGCCGCCCACGTAGATCGCCGCACTGCGCCACGGTTGCGCGTGCAGCCACTCGGCGGCGGCGGTGCCTGCGCGATGCATCAGCGCAAAAGAATCCGGCAGCGTCGCGATCGTGCGCACGTCGAGCAGCCGCGCTTCGAGGGCCGACAGCACTGGGACGCGCGCAGCGATGGAAGTCATGCGGTGGACTCACAGAAACATGGACGTGCCGCCGGCGCTTGCACGGCCGGTCGGCACGTTGCGTCTCAACCCTGCGGCACGTTCCGCCAGGGATATGCAGATTCAAACGCGTGCCGGAAATCGAAGGCATCCGCGAAATCCTCGCGCTGGTCATTCGGCTGCTTGATCAGCATGCCGAGGTCCACGAGTGCGAACACGATATCACCGAAGTGCACCGACTCCCGGATACCCCAGTGATCGAGCACGAGACGCGACATGACCCCGTAACGCTCGATCGCCAGGTCACGACACGTTTCGGCCAGCTCCCGCCCCGAGATGTGGCGACGCTCGCCCAGGTGCTGCTGGCACTGTTCCAGCGCCGCCAGCACGAAGAGAAATGCATGCTCATGGAAACGCGGTTCGCGCAGGCGAATCTGCTCCATGATGCCGTCCTTGAACGCCAACTCTGCCACGTCCTACCTCACTCGGGAAATCGGTCCGGCAATCAGACCTCTGCGCCAACCGGCGCAGGATAAAGCGGAAAGCCTGCCGCCAGGTCCTTCACGTCGGCATGCACCGCGCGCAGGTTGGCTTCATTGTCCGGGGCTTGCAGCACACGATCGATGAGAACGGCGATGCGCTGCATCTCAGACTCCTTCATGCCACGCGTGGTGACGGCGGGCGTACCGATGCGGATGCCGCTCGTCACGAACGGCGAGCGCGTCTCCTTCGGCACCGTGTTCTTGTTCACCGTGATGCCCGCAAGGTTCAGCGCATTCTCGGCCAGCTTGCCGGTCAGCGAGTCCACACCGCGCGAACGCAGGTCCATCAGCATCAGGTGATTGTCCGTGCCACCCGAGACGATCGATCCGCCGAGTGCGATCAGCTCCGATGCCAGCGCCTGCGCGTTGCGCACCACCTGCTGGCAGTACTCGGTGAACGACGGCAGCAGTGCCTCGCGGAACGCCACGGCCTTGGCTGCGATCACATGCTCCAGCGGCCCGCCCTGCGTGCCGGGGAACATCGCCTTGTCGATCGCCTTCGCATGCACGGCCTTGCACAGGATCAACCCGCCACGGGGTCCGCGCAGCGTCTTGTGCGTGGTGGTGGTCACGACATCGGCGAACGGCACCGGGCTCGGATACACGCCCGTGGCGGCCAACCCGGCGAAGTGTGCCATGTCCACCAGGAAGATCGCGCCGACTTCATCGGCAGCGTCACGGAAGGCCTGGTAATCCAGCACGCGCGAGTAGGCGCTGTAGCCGGCGATCAGGAGCTTCGGCTTCTTCTCGCGAACCATGGCGCGCATCGCGTCATAGTCGATCAGACCTTCGTCCGTCACGCCGTAATGACAGGCGTTGTAGGTCAGGCCCGAGAAGTTCACGGGCGAGCCGTGCGTGAGGTGCCCGCCCTGCGCCAGGTCGAGTCCCACGATGGTGTCGCCCGGCTTCAGGAATGCCAGGAAAACAGCGGCGTTGGCGGTCGCCCCGGAATGCGGCTGCACGTTTGCGTGCTCGGCCCCGAATAACTCCTTCACGCGGTCGATGGCCAGCTGCTCCACCTTGTCCACGACTTCACAGCCGCCGTAATACCGCTTGCCCGGCAGGCCCTCGGCATACTTGTTCGTGAGCGGGGAGCCCATGGCTTCCATCACCGCCGGCGACACGAAATTCTCGCTCGCAATTAACTCGATGCCGTCGTTCTGACGCTCGATCTCGGCTTCGATCAGTGACGCGATCTCGGGATCGGCGGCGCGCAGTGCGGCGCCCGGCGGGCAACGGTCCCAATCATTCCACGGCTGCTGCATCAACGCTCCACATCGTCGGCCCGCTCGATCTTGGCGATCCGGCGTTCGTGCCGGCCACCCTCGAACGGCGTATTGAGCCACGCCTTCAAAATCTGCACTCCTTCCTCGTCGCTGACACAACGCGCGGGGATCACCAGGATGTTCGCGTCATTGTGCTCCCGCGCCAGCCTTGCGACTTCCGGTGTCCACGCCACCGCCGCACGGACATGCGGCCAGCGATTGGCGGCGTAGCTCATTCCGAGGCCGGTGCCGCAGAGCAGAATACCGCGTTTCGCCTCGCCGGACGATACCTCCCGGGCGACGGGATGCGCGTAGTCGGCGTAATCGGTGGAATCAGCCGAGTGGGTGCCCAGGTCGGCGACCGCGAAGCCCATCTCCGCCAGTGCCGATGCCAGGTGCCCCTTCATCTCGAAGCCCGCGTGATCGGACGCGATCGGGATATGCTCTGCCATGATCACCCTTGCGACTTGTTGGGAAACGGCGGCCAGGTGCGCACCATGCCGCGTACGGCCTCGATACGGCGTTCCGCGAGGCGATCCGCCGCCACGTGCGACGTCACGCCATCGGCCTTCGCGATGTCGAACACCCCAAGGATAGTCTGATAGATCTCGTCTGCCTTGCGCAGCGACCGCGTGCGGTCCCAGCCGGCCAGTTCGCTGTAGACGTTGATCACGCCACCGGCGTTCACGACGTAGTCCGGCGCGTATGTCACGCCCCTCGCCTCGAGCATGTCGCCGTGCCGGTCCTCGAGCAGCTGGTTGTTGGCCGCACCGACCACCAGCTCCACGCGCAGCTTCGGGATGGTGTCGTCGTTCATGCCACCACCCAGCGCGCAGGGAGCCAGGATGTCGGCCTTCTGGTTCAGCACCTCCGCCACGTCCACGCCCCGCGCACCGGTGTCGTGCATGACACGCTTCACCCGCTCTGCATCGATGTCGGCCACGATCAGCGTCGCGCCGACCGCGTGCAGCTCCCTGGCCAAATTGTACCCCACGTTGCCACAGCCCTGGATGGCGACGGTGCGCCCGCTCAGGTCGTCGGAGCCCCATCGATACTTCGCCGTGGCCTGCATCGCGCGGAAGACACCGCGCGCGGTCACCGGCGACGGGTCCCCCGAGGCACCCTGCAGGCCGGAGACGTAATCGGTTTCCATGTGCACGAAATCCATGTCCGTGGTGCTCGTCCCCACGTCCTCGGCGGTGACGTAGCGGCCGCCCAGCGAATCCACGAAGCGTCCATGGGCGCGGAACAGCATCTCGCGATTCAGCGTGCGGTTGTCACCGATGATGACCGCCTTGCCGCCACCGAGGTTCAGGCCGGCGACGGCGTTCTTGTACGTCATGCCGCGGGCCAGACGCAGCGCGTCGATGATCGCCTCTTCATCGGAGCCGTACTGCCAGAACCGCGTGCCGCCGAGCGCCGGACCAAGCGTCGTGTCGTGGATTGCGATCACGCCACGGTAGCCGCTGGACTTGTCGAAGTTGAGCACCAGCTGCTCGTGCCCCATTGCTGCAATCGTGTCGAAAAGCTTCATGATGTATGGCAAGGACGCGGCGTGCCATGCGGGCCGGGCACGCCGCGTCGTTCAGGAACGGGAGTAAAGTTCGCGGGCAATGACGATGCGCTGCACTTCGGACGTGCCTTCGTAGATCTCCGTCACCTTCGCATCACGAAACAGGCGCTCCACCGGATACTCGGTCACGTAGCCGTACCCGCCGAAGATCTGGATGGCCTGCGTGGTGGTCCACATCGCCGTCTCGCTGGCGAGCAGCTTGCACATGGACCCGAACTGCGTGATGTTCTCGCCCGCCTGCTTGGCGCGTGCGGTCGCGTAGAGCAGCGCACGCGTGGCAGCGATGCGGCTGGCCATGTCGGCGAGCTTGAACTGCACCGCCTGAAAATCGCGGATCGGCTTGCCGAACTGCCGGCGATCATCGGCATACCGGCGCGCCGCTTCCGCGGCGGCCGTCGCGATGCCGAGTGCCTGCGCCGCGATGCCGAGTCGCCCATGATCCAGTGACTGCATCGCGTAGATGAAGCCCATGCCCTCTTCACCCACCATGCGGTCACCCGGCACGCGCATCTCGTCAAAGTTCAGCGTCACCGTGGGGCTGGCGCGCATTCCCATCTTGACTTCCTTCTTGCCGATGCTGAAGCCCGGCAATTCCGGCGAGATGATGAACGTCGAAATGCCCTTGCTGCCCTTGCGGGCATCGGGCGTATCGGTGCGCGCCATCACCAGGATCGCACCGGCATGCGTTCCATGCGTGACCCACGCCTTGGAGCCGGTGATGATCCAGTCGTCACCATCGCGCACCGCCTGCGTGGTAAGCGCACTCGCGTCGCTGCCGCTGGCCGCCTCCGACAGCGCAAATGCGCCCAGGATCTCCCCGCGAGCCATCGGCGGCAGCCAGCGCACCTTCTGCGCCTCGCTGCCGTAATTCAGGATCATCTGCGTCGGCAGCGAGTTGTGCACGCTCATCATCACGCCGACCGAGGCGTCGTGCGTGCAGATTTCTTCCAGTGCCACGAGGTAGGTCAGTGCATCGAGTCCGAGTCCGTCGTACTGCTCGGGTATCAGCATGCCCAAAAAGCCCATTGCGCCCAGCTTGGCGACGAGTGTCGGCTCGAAGTGACTGTCGCGGTCCCATTGCGCGGTGAACGGCGTGATCTCGGCGGCGGCGAATTCGCGCGCGGTACGCTGAATCTCACTTTGCTCTTCCGTGAGCGGAAAGATCGCGGGTGATGGCAGCATGCTCAGGTGCTCGCGTAGGTGTACACGCCGCGTCCCGTCTTGCGGCCAAGCCAGCCGGCATCGACGTACTTCCGCAGCAACGGGCAGGCACGGTATTTCGGGTCGCCGATACCGTCGTGCAGCACATCGAGAATGGCGACGCAGGTATCGAGACCGATGAAGTCCGCGAGCGTCAGTGGTCCCATGGGGTGGTTCATGCCCAGCTTCATGACCGTGTCGATGGACTCTGCGGTGCCGACGTGCTCCATCAGGCAGTAGAACGCCTCGTTGATCATCGGCATCAGGATGCGATTCGCAATGAAGCCCGGAAAGTCGTTTGCCTCGCACGGCGTCTTGCCGATGGCTTTCGCGAGCGCGACGGTGCGGGCGGTCGTCTCGTCGCTCGTCGCGATGCCACGAATCACCTCGACCAGCTGCATCACCGGCACCGGGTTCATGAAGTGCATGCCGATGACGTCGGCGGGGCGCTTCGTGCGTGCTGCGATCTGCGTGATCGAGATGGAGCTGGTGTTACTGGCGAGGATCGCGCCGGCGGGTGCGATCGCATCGAGGCGGGTGAAGATGTCGAACTTGAGCGCGACATTTTCCGTCGCGGCCTCGATGATCACGGAGGCGTCAGCCGCCGCGTCCATGTCGGGGGACGTGGAGACGCGCCCCATCGTTGCCTCCAGCGCAGCGGCATCGATGGTGCCCTTCTTCAACTGGCGATCGAGATTCCTGCGAATCGTCGCGACGCCGCGCTCGAGCGCTGCCGCCGAGACATCGATGATCGTGACCGGAAAGTCCGACTGCGCAAAGACGTGGGCGATACCGTTGCCCATCTGTCCTGCGCCAATGACCGCGATGCGGTCGCTCATGCTTCATGCTCCTGACGGCCCGTGGGACCGCCCGCGTTCATGGAAACCGTGACCGGCGCGAAGGGCATCATTCCCCTGCGCCGCATGGAACCCGTCGCCCACGACAACGCGGCAAACGAGCCGATCATTCCTGCTGCTGCACCAACGCCGCCTTCGGGTCCCCATGCTCCACCGGAAAGCCAGTCAGGTCCCGAGTCGATGAGCTTGTACCCTGGGGTCCCGAACGGCAGCCCGCTCACGGCGGCGTGGAAGCCGGCCGACATCGTCCAGTTCCAGGCGAAGTGTGCAATCCACGCCGCCGCCAGGCTGCCCGTCACCAGACGCACACCAGCCAGGAACACGCCTGCGGCAATCACGTTCGCGATCGCCGACGGTGTCACCCCGGGATTGCCGAGATGCAGCAGCCCGAAGACGACCGATGTGATGGCCGTTGCCGCCGGCCAGCCCCAGGTGCCGCGCAGCACCGCAAATGGGTAGCCGCGCAACAGCAGCTCCTCGGTCAGCGCCGCGGGTGCCAGCACCGCGACCGTGAGCAGCAGCGTCCGCAGGCCGTCGCCCGCTGGAGTAGGCACGAAAGACAGGCTGCCGACCGCCACCAGCACCCACGTCGGCAGTGCAATGGCGAGTGCGCCCGTTGCCGCCGCCAGCAGCAGCAGCGTCGGACGCCACGCGTCAGGCCCGAGTCCAACCGCGCTCCACCCCTCGCCATCGACCGTGTGTGACGCATACCGCGTCGCAAACAGCACAGCCGCACACTCCAGCGATGACCGGACCCACGGCATGGACAACGCCGGCAGGCCCATCGCCACCAGCGGCACCGCTACATTCGACGCGGCAAACCCCGCCAACACGAACACCATGATCCGCCATCCGGCGCGCAGGCGACCAGGACGCACGTACGTCATGCGCTCGAGCAGCGAATCGCTCACGGCGTGCCTGCGAAGCGCGCTGCCGTTCAGGCGCGCGAGACGGACAGCGCAACCGCGTCACCGCCACCAAGGCAGAGCGTCGCAAGGCCCGTTTCCACATTGCGATCGCGCATGGCGTGCAGCAGTGTGACGAGCACGCGCGCGCCGCTCGCGCCGATTGGATGGCCCAGCGCGATCGCGCCACCGTTCACGTTCACGCGATCCCAATCCCAGTGCAGGCCGCGACCATTCGCCAGCGCCTGTGAGGCGAACGCCTCATTGGCCTCGATCAGGCCATAATCGCCGATGGTGGTGCCCTGCTGCTGCATCAACGTCTGCACGGCCGTGATGGGCGCGAAGAACAGGTCCTTCGGCTCCACCGCGCCGGTGGCGTATCCCGTGATCCGGGCCATGATCTCGAGGCCCTGTGCCTTCGCGACCGCCTCGCTCATGATCACCAGCGCCGCGCCACCGTCATTTAAAGACGACGCGTTGCCCGCT
>JACMPK010000013.1 GCA_014377535.1 Gemmatimonadaceae bacterium | reverse complement strand
TTCGTGTTGCTCGTCGAGGACGACGCGGCGCTGCGCCTGGCCGTGCGCCAGGCGCTCGAGCCGTTGCGACTGGCGGTGCGAGAATGCAACACCGCAATGGCGGCGCTGGCGATCGTGCGCGAGAGCACGCCCGCACTGATCGTGCTGGGCCTCGGCCTGCCCGACATGGATGGGCGCGACGTGTGTCGGCTGGTGCGCGCGGAAAGCTGGGTACCGATTCTGGTGCTGTCCGCGCGCACATCCGAAGCGGACAAGGTGTCTCTGCTTGATGAGGGTGCTGACGACTACGTGACCAAGCCCTTTACGGTCGCCGAACTCGTTGCGCGTGCCTCGGCGTTGCTGCGGCGCGCTGGTCACACCGGTCGCAACACCGCTGCACTGCCGCGATTGTCCGCGCCCGACGCCGATATCGAGATCGATATCACCAATCGACGTGCGCTCAGAAGCGGCACCACCGTGCGCCTCACGCCGATCGAATGGGCGCTGCTGGAGGCGCTCGGCAGTAGCGCGGGGCGCACACTGACGCATCAGCAGATCTTCGATCGTGTCTGGAAGCGCGAGTTCGGCAATGCGCGACAATATCTGCGCGTCTACATGACGCATCTGCGGCGCAAGATCGAACCTGATCCCACGCAACCACGATGGATCATCACCGAACCGGGCGTCGGTTACCGGCTGGACGTCGATCCGTGATGCGTCCTCCACCGTGGCGCACCGCTGCACTCTGGTTGGTGCACTTGCTCGCATTCGCTGCAGTGACGGCCGGGCTCTTTCTGCGTCGCTCGCCGGCCACGCAAGTGCAGGCGGTGCTGGCGTATCTGTTGATCATTCTGAGTGCCAGCGCGCTCACGCAGCGCATCCTCGGCTTCACGTTGGCCGTGCTGGCCGTGATCCTGATCGACTTCACCTTCCAGAGTCCCTTCGGACGACTCGGTGCGGACGGTGTTTTCGATCTGCTCGTGCTGCTCGCGTTCTTTGCCGTCGCCATCGTCACCACGCAATTGCTGGTGCGCGCACGCGAGCGTACCGAGGAGGCGGAGCAACGGTCGCGGGAGATGGCTGCACTGGCGGAGGAACGCATCGAGCTGATCACGGCGGCGGCCGAGTCGCGGCGACAAGCCGCAGTGGAACGAGTCAGGACGCAGGTGCTGGGCGGCATTTCGCATGACCTCCGCACGCCGCTGACGACCATCCGTGCACTGGCACAGGATGCTGCGCGCAGTGGTGTCGCCATCGGTGTCGCGATCGATGAGCAGGCCGCGCGGCTGGAGCAGCACGTGAACAACATGCTCGACCTGGCGCGCATGCGAAGTCACACCTTCACCGTCGTGCCCGTGATGAATGCGGTGGAAGATCTGTTCGGGGCACTGGTACGGCAGGTACGCGGAACGCTCGGCACGCGACAGATCCGTCTGCACGTCGACATGCAGGGTCCACCGCTGCTGGTGTGTTGCGATTTCGTGCAGACGCTGCGCGCACTCGGCAACGTCGTGGACAACGCCATCCGGGTGACGCCCGCGGACGGCACCATCGACATCGGCACCGAGCTGGCCGGCGAACATCGCGTCGCGCTCTGGATCGGCGATCGCGGTCCTGGCATTCCTGATGACGAAGCCGCGCGCATCTACCAGCCGTTCTATCGTCCGCCGTCAGCGCCGGCTGATGGGGCGCGTGCCGGGCTTGGCCTCGCGGTGGCGGCGGAACTGCTGGAGCAGCAGGACGGCACGATCGCGCATGCGCCGCGGCCCGGTGGCGGTACGCTGTTCACCATCGTGTTGCCGCGGGCTGCGGAAGACGACGGCGCCCTCGACGATTCGGCCTGACGGCGATCGCGGCGCTGTGCGTCGGTGCGCAGACTGAAAGGCGAGCGTTCGCAGGAGAGACGACCCGCTACAGCGGCGCCGGCTCCCCCGCCCGGGTGAACGAGTCGTACGACTGTTCGATCGTCCACGACGCGGCCAGTGAACGCAGTCCGAACAGGGCGGTGAGCTTCAGGTCGCCGATCAGCTTGACCGGCATCGCGATCACCGTTCCATCCACCGTGATCGGCGTGTACTGCACGCTGCCGTGACCCACCGGCTTGCCACCGCGCACATACTCGTACGTCACGCTGCGCATCAGCCATGACACGCCGTCGATGATGACCACACCGCGCACGCGATTCTCGTCGTCGGCACCACGAATGCCCTGCCGAGGCGCGAACGCCATGCGCACGCTGCCATCCGCGCTGTCGCGCCACGGTGCACCGTGACAGTGGAATTGCGTGAAGGAGCTGCGCGTCAGGTCACTCTCGTCAAACACGCGGATGTTCGTCGTGCTGCCGGACCGCGAGGTGTACCCACCGGCGCGATACCGCGTGCTGGAGTCACGCCTTGCGGGATCGTTCACGTGCACCGAGTCAGTGATCCGTTCCCGCGTCCGGCCCATTGACGGGTCCTGCGTGACCACCCGGTGAAAGCGTTGCTCGTAGCGGTATGTCTGCCGTACCAGATTGCGCGCTTCGATACCCTTCACGATTTCATCCCACAGCGACTCGTCGGCAGTGGCGGATGCGGCCGTGACCGAGCAGTCTGGCGTCTCGCGCACGACCATCGCTGCCAGCACCGGCGGAATCCGTTGCAGCCGCAGCGTGATCGCGCCGGCGGCGGCCGAATCGGTGTGGATCGTCACCGAGTCGGCGCGGAAGCCCACGCGACGCGCGACCAGCGTGTACGCGCCGACGGCCACCGGCTGACGGAGCGTCCCGGCAGCGCTGGTCATTCGACGAATCGTCGCCACCGTATCTGCCGCTGGCCGGATGACGACGCTGGTCAGACCCAGCGGCGCGCCGTCACCATCCACGACCCGCACCGATACGGACTGTGCGCCGACGGAGGTGGTCAGCATGCTCGACAGCAACAGGCTGTACAGCGGTATGTGGCGTGACACGGTGGCGTGGCGTGTGATGGATGGTGGCTGGGCGACCCACCGGCACGTACGAGCGTGCCGGACGGTAGTTTCTCGCCCCCCGTTCCGGACACCGATTCGATCAGTCCCGCCTCCCCCCTCCAGCCTTGTCCAGCGGCGCCTGTCCGTGCTACCATTGTGCTTCCCTGACACCGAGCCCCACCATGCAAGTCGCCATCCGTCAAATGGGCAATTCGCGAGGCGTCCTGATCCCGAAGCCGATCCTCGCACAACTCGGTCTCGAGAATACCGCCGATTTGCAGGTTCGCGACGGCGTCATCGAGATCCGCGCGCTCCCACGCAACCCTCGTGAGGGCTGGGCTGACGATGCGCGCCGCATTGCGGCACAAGGCGACGACGCCCTCGTCTGGCCCGAGTTCGCCAACGAAGGTGACGCCGCGCTGTTGTGGTAAAGCCGAACGCCGCACGGACTGCCGCCGCGAGCAGCGCGACAATCAACCCCGGCGATATCTGGCTCGCGCAGCTCGACCCCACGGCCGGCAGCGAGATTCAGAAGACGCGGCCGTGCGTCGTGATCTCGCCCAGTGAGATGAATGCGCATCTTCGCACCGTGATCGTCGCGCCAATGACCACCGGTTCCCGACCGGCCGCGTTTCGTATCGCGCTGACCTTTCAGGGCAAGCAGGGGCTTGTCCTACTCGACCAGATTCGCACGCTCGACCGCGTTTGTCTGGTGAAGCGACTTGGCGCACTGCGA
>JACMPK010000123.1 GCA_014377535.1 Gemmatimonadaceae bacterium | reverse complement strand
TCGCGGCGCCGTGCGTCATGCAGGCACCGTGGGCGATCGCTTCGGCTACAAGTTGAGCGGCGAGTACATGTCGGGCGACGACTTCCAGTTCAAGGATCCGGGCGAGCCCGACTCGATCGCGCGTCCGCTCACGCCGGGTGGAGCGCGCACGCGAGTGCGCAACCAGCGCGACTTCGGCTTCGAGCGCATGAACGGCGAGGCGCGCATGGACATCCGCCCCACCGCCAACTCGGAATTCATCACCACGGTCAGCATGACCAAGGTGCCAAGTGCGATCGAACTCACAGGCGCCAACGGTGCATCGCAGATCCGCAACTGGAGCTACCAGAATTTCCAGCAGCGCATCCGCTTCGGCCGTCTCTTCATGCAGGGCTTCGCCAACATCAGCAACGCCGGCAACCAGGACATAGGTGACTCGCGCGGCACGTTCCTGCTTCGCAATGGCCAGCCGATCGTGGACAAGTCTCGCGTCTACACGGGCCAGATCCAGCACGGGGTCGGCTTCAACAAGGGCCGGACGGATTTCATCTACGGTGTGGACTACATCAAGACGAATCCGCAGACGGGCAACACCATCAACGGCAACAATGAAGCCGTGGACAACGTGACCGAGTACGGTGGCTACGTGCAAGGCAAGACGGCGCTCACCAGCCGCCTGGACTTCCTCGGCGCACTTCGCGTCGACCGGAACAACGTGATCGACGGCCAGTTCGTCTCGCCGCGCGCTGCCCTGACGTACAAGGCGGCGGAGAACCAGTCGCTCCGTTTCACGTTCAACCGCTCGTTCAACACGCCGGCGAATTTCTCGTTCTTCCTCGACCTGCCGTCGGTCGTTGACGCCGCAGGCTTCCGCCGCAATCCGTCACTGGCACCGTTCAACCTGCCGACGTACGACGTGATCGCGACGGGCAACCGCCCGAAGGTCGGTATGGCCTTCGATCGCAGCTGCGCGACGACGAGCGGATACGGCAATCTCTGCATGCGGTCACCGTTCATCAGCAACGGCTCGACGGTGGTCGGTGCCAGCGCCGCGACGGCCCTGCCGGCATTCGTTTCGTTCCGGGCGCCGGTGTTTACCGGTGCACTCGCCCAAGGCTACGCCGCGAGTCTGGCTGGTCTCTCTGCCCTTGGCCTGACGCCGGCTCAGATTGGTGGCCTGGCTCAGGCACTTGGCGGCGCAGTCGTCACGCGCCTCGCCACGGCCGCGCCGACCAACGCCCAGATCGGCACGGTCGGACGGCTCGGCGGCGCGCTGCTGGCCGGACCGGGAGCGGTGCAGGACCTGCCGGCGCTCAATGCCTCCTTCGACAACACGTTCGAGGTCGGTTACAAGGGGCTCGGCATGGGCGGCAAGCTGACATTCGACTTCAGCGGCTGGGCACAGCAGCGTGGCGGCGGCGCGATCACCGCGTCGCTCGTGACACCGTGGATCTTCGCAAACCCCGGGCAGACCGGCGCCTTCGTGGGTGCGCAGGCCGGTGCGGCGATCGCGGCTGCAATTCCTGCCTACATCACCGCGCAGCTGCAGGCAGGCGCCATCACGCCGGCGCAGGCGGCAGGCTTGGCACAGGCGCTGGGCGCGTCGGGTACGGCACTCGCAACCGGAGCGGCCACGAGCCTCACGCCGCTGCTGGCCGGCATCCCGCTCGGCACCATCGGCTTCGATGATCCCATCAACACGAATTACAATCTCCGTGCGACATATCGCCGCGTGGACAAGACGATCAATGTCTGGGGTGCCGATCTCGGCATGTCCTACCAGTTCACCCCTGATTTTGCGCTCGACTGGACCGGCAGCCTCGTGAACCGCACGGTGTTCGACGAATTGCAGGTCGGCACGTCGCCACTCTCGCTCAACGCACCGGGTGCGAAGACCACCGTCACCGCTCGTTACCAGAGCCAGGATACCGGCCTCGGTTTCGAGGGCCGCTGGCGCTACACTGACGCGTTCTCGGTCAACTCGGGTGTGTACGAGAGCGGCGTGACAAACCCCAGCAACGCTGGTCCGTTTCAGTACGCACCGGTTCCGGTCAACAACCAGTTCGACGTGCAGTTCTCCAAGCGCTTCGCGAACGTCGGCAAGGGTGTGATGTTCAGCATCAACGTGCAGAACATCTTCGACAACAAGGTGCCCACCTTCGTCGGCGTGCCGGCACTCGGCCGTCTCGCGCTGTCCAAGCTGTCGTACACGTTCTGAGTGCGCGGCGGCAGGACACACGGGGCGGCTCGCATCTGCCGAGCCGCCCCGTGCTGCATTTCACCATTTGCGTGCGTGGATAATGTCCCTGATTCACCAGCCAGGTCCGCCGCTCGTGATCGGGCATCGCGGCGCGGCGGCGGTACGCCCAGAGAACACGATCCCGTCGTTCGAGCATGCGCTCGCGCTGGGTGTCGACGCGGTGGAGTTCGATGTGCGCGTGACGGCCGATGGCGTCGCGGTCGTGCATCATGATGCGAGCACGGCGCGCACCTGC
>JACMPK010000122.1 GCA_014377535.1 Gemmatimonadaceae bacterium | reverse complement strand
TGCGATTCGCTCTGGTGCAGTGCACAGCGACACGACCGCCTGCTCTACCAGGACGGCAATCACCTTACCATCGACGGCAGCAGGCTCGTGACAGCAAGCCTGCTACCGTTCACGGTTGGACGACCGGCATCCGCACTGGCCGCTGCACGCGAACTCGCCCGGTGACGCAGCAGGTGGCGTTCCCAATGAATGTGAGCCCTGTCACCGACCTTTAAATCTCACTCCCACTCGATCGTCGCCGGCGGCTTCGAGCTGATGTCATACACGACGCGATTCACGCCATCGACTTCGTTGATGATGCGATTCGAGATGCGTGCAAGGATGTCGTGCGGGAACGGGAACCAATCGGCCGTCATGCCGTCGGTGCTCGTCACGGCGCGCAGCGCAATCACATGTTCGTACGTGCGACCATCGCCCATCACGCCGACCGAGCGCACGGGCAGGAACACGGCGAACGCCTGCCAGATGTCGGGATACAGCCCCGCAGCGCGGATTTCCTCGAGATAGATCGCATCCGACTTCCGCAGGACGTGCAGCGCATGCTCGGTCACCTCGCCGAGGATGCGAATCGCGAGGCCCGGCCCGGGAAACGGGTGACGGCCGACCATCTCGTCCGGCAGGCCGAGTTCGCGACCCACGTTGCGAACCTCGTCCTTGAACAGCTCACGCAACGGCTCGATGAGCTTGAACTGCATGTCGGGCTTCAAGCCGCCCACGTTGTGGTGCGTCTTGATGGTTGCTGACGGACCGCCTGTCGCGCTCACCGATTCAATCACGTCGGGATAGAGTGTGCCCTGCACGAGGAACTTTGCATCCTTGCCCGCATCGATGCTCGCCTGTTCGAACACGTCGATGAACGTGTGACCGATGCGCTTGCGCTTCACTTCCGGATCGCCCTGCCCTGCCAGCGCATCCAGAAACTGCTTCTCCGCACGGACCGTGATCAGCTTGATGCCGAGCCCTGATGCGAACGTACGCTCCACCTGCTCGCGCTCATGCAGGCGCAGCAGGCCAGTGTCGACGAAGATGCAGGTCAGCTGATCGCCGATGGCTTTGTGTACCAGCGCCGCCGCCACCGCGCTGTCCACGCCGCCGGACAGTCCGCAGATCACCTGCGCATCGCCGACGCGCTCGCGAATGCTTGCCACCTGCTGCTCGATGAAGTGCCCGGGCGTCCAGTCCGGCGTGCAGTGACAGACTGCAAACAGGAAGTTCTGAATCATCTCGGCGCCACGCACGCTGTGCATCACTTCCGCGTGGAACTGCACCGCGTGGATCGGCTTCGAGTCGTGACGGAACCCCGCGATTGTCGAACCACTGCGCGCCGTCTGCACATAGCCTGGCGGCACCACCTCGACATGGTCGCCATGGCTCATCCAGACTGGCGAGCGGTCGCCCACCTCGAAGCCGGCGAACAGGCCCGCGGACTCCAGCACCTCGACGTCGGCACGCCCGTACTCGCGACGTCCGCCGCCAATCACACGGCCTCCCTGCAGGTGCGCGATCAGCTGCATGCCGTAGCAGACGCCCAGCACGGGTGCGACATCGAGCAGCGCCGGGTCGATCGTCGGCGCACCGACATCGCTCACCGAGCTCGGTCCGCCGCTGAGGATGATGCCGGTCGGGTTCCACTCGCGGATCCACGCGAGCGAGCGCGTGGACGGATGGATCTCGGAAAACACGCGCGCTTCGCGCACACGTCGGGCGATGAGCTGCGTGAACTGCGATCCGCAGTCAATGATCAGGATACGGCTGCTCACCGGTGGCTCCAGTCGGCATCGGTCAACTTGATGATCTCGACCTGTCGCGAGTCGAGATCGAGAATTGCCGCCGTCGGTGCCCCGTGCAGCCAGCCGCAGGCCTCACCCGGATTCACGATCAGCGTCTTGCCGCGCGTCTTCATCTCCTCGCGATGCGTGAAGCCATGCACCACGATGTCATGCGCCTCGATCGAGCGCGGAACGGCCTCATTCAGGTCGTGCACCACGAGGATGCTCTTCCCCATCAGCTCGAAGCTGTGCGGCGATTCGTACAACTCCGAGCCAAGTCCCGTCATGGCCATCGCACGCAGCGCCTCGTGATCGCCATCGTTGCGGCCGAACACGCCATTCAGCGCCAGCTGCAGGTCCTGAATCGGCTTGAGGCTGAATGGCGAGCAGAAATCACCAGCGTGAATCAGGTAGCCAACGCCGCCGGCTATCATGCGTCGCGCGAGCTCGGCGACGGCATCGACCCGGTCGTGCGTGTCGGCGAGCAGTCCAATGCGCATCAGGCACTTCTCCAGTCAGGTGCAATGCGCTCGAGGCGCACCATGTCGTCCTGCGACTCACGAAGCGCCACGATCGCCCAGCGATCCCCTTCCACCAGGACCTCGGCTGGTCGCGGACGCGAGTTGTAAGTCGAACTCATCACGTATCCGTACGCGCCGGCATTGCGCACGGCGAGCAATGTGCCTGCACCGACATCCGGCATCGATCGATTGAGTGCGAGAAAGTCACCGCTTTCGCATACCGGCCCGACGACATCGACGACCTGCAGCGGCGCCGCCGACTCGAACACCGGCTCGATCTCGTGATACGCTGCGTAGTGCGACGGACGCAGCAGGTCGTTCATGCCCGCGTCGACAACCATGAAGTGCTTTGGCGCACTCTCCTTGCGGTAAAGCACCTCGGTCAACAGCACGCCCGCTTCGGCCACGAGGAACCGCCCGGGTTCCACGATCAACGCCACGTCGGCATCGCCGAACGTGTCGCGGAGCACACGCGCAAATCCATCCAGATCCGCGGTGGGTTCCGCATCGTGATAGGCCACGGGGAAGCCGCCGCCGACGTCCACGGAACGGATCGTCGTGATGCCCGCGGCTCGCACGCCATCCAGCAAGCCGCGCAGACGGCGCTGCGCATCGGCGAACGCCTCGACGTCGGCGATCTGCGACCCGATGTGCATGTCCAGGCCGACCAGCTCGATGCCCGGCAGTGCGTCGGCTCGTGCGGCTGCCTTAAGTCCACGCGCGAGCGGTATGCCGAACTTCGAGCCTGCCTCGCCCGTGGCGATATACGCATGCCCCGCCGTCACGTTCGCGACGCCGGGATTGATGCGCAGCGACACGGGCACAATTGCTCCGCGTGCGATCGCGACGTGCGAGAGCAGCTCGAGTTCAGCCTCGCTCTCCACATTCACGCATTGCACGCCGACGTGGAGCGCATGTTCCAGTTCGGCACGCGTCTTTCCGACGCCAGCGAAAACGATCTGCGACCCCGAGAAACCGGCCAGCAGCGCGCGATGCAGCTCACCCGACGACACCACGTCCACACCCGCGCCGCACGCGCGGAGCACGCGCAGCACGGCAAGGTTGGAGTTCGCCTTCATGGCGTAGTGGATGTGCGCCGGCAGGCCGGCCAGCGCGGTCTCAAGGCGACCGTACGCATCGCGAACTGCCGCCGCAGAGTACACGTAACTCGGCGTCCCCACCGCGGCAGCGATGCTGCGCAGCGACACGTCGTCACAGCGCAGCTCACCATTGCGGCGCTGGAAGCCGGTCGTCAGTACGCCTTCGCCCATATCACCTCGTACTTCGCCGGTTCACCGGTCACCATGCACCGCGCGGGTGCTTCGGCTGACCGGAACTCCGGATCCGGAATACAGCGGATCGTCGCCTTCGTCTCCTCCTTCACCTTGGCCTCGACCGCCGGATCACCATTCCAGCCGGCGTACACGAACCCGCCCGGGCCGGCCATGATCTCCTTGAAGCGATCGTACGAGATGTCGCCGCGAAAGCTGTTCGCCTCGCGCCGCGCAAGTGCTGCGGCGAACATGTCGTTCTGCATCGTGTCCAGCATCGCGTGAATCGTCTCGAGCACGCCATCCAGGCTCACGGCGTTCTTGCCCTTCACGTCGCGACGCACGAGCACGCACTGGTTCGCGGCCACGTCACGCGGACCGATCTCCATGCGGATCGGGATGCCGCGCAACTCCCAATGGTAGTACTTGGCACCCGGCTTGATGCCGATGCGATCGTCGACGTGCGCCGTGATGCGGCCGGCCAGTCCACGTTCGCGACCACTGATCGCCGCCTTCACCGTGTGCGCCATCGCAAACACCATCTCGCGCTCTTCATCCGTCTTCCAGATCGGCACGATGACGACTTCCGTATGCGCCAGCCGCGGCGGGATCTGCAGGCCGTTGTCGTCGCCATGCGTCATCACCAGTCCGCCGATCATGCGCGTGCTCACGCCCCAGCTCGTGTTCCAGGCATGCTCGATGCCGCCCGCCTCGGTCTGGAACGTGAGGTCGAACGCTTTCGAAAAGTTCTGCCCGAGGTTGTGCGACGTGCCCGCCTGCAACGCGCGATTGTCCTGCATCATCGCTTCGCACGAATACGTGCGCACGGCACCGGCAAAGCGCTCGCTGTCGGTCTTCTGGCCGGTGATCACCGGCATCGCCATCCACTGTTCCATGAAGGTGCGGTAAACGCCCAACATCTGGCGCGTCTCGATCTCAGCCTCCTCATGCGTCGCGTGCGCCGTGTGGCCTTCCTGCCACAGGAATTCCGTGGTGCGCAGGAAGAGGCGCGTGCGCATCTCCCACCGCACCACGTTCGCCCACTGATTGTACAGGAACGGCAGGTCCCGATAGCTCTGCAACCACTTTGAGAACATGTGGTAGATGATCGTCTCCGACGTCGGACGCACCACCAGCGGCTCTTCCAACTTCGAGCCACCGCCATGCGTGACGACGGCAAGTTCCGGCGCGAAGCCTTCCACATGGCTCGCTTCCTTCTTCAGGAAGCTCTCCGGGATGAAAAGCGGGAAGTACGCATTCCGGTGACCCGTCGCCTTGAACATCTGGTCCAGCGCCAGTTGCATGCGCTCCCAGATGCCGTAGCCGTCGGGGCGGGTCACCATGCAGCCGCGCACCGGTGAGTAGTCCGCCAGTTCCGACTTGAGCACGAGATCGTTGTACCACGCGCTGAAGTCCTCGGCGCGCGTCGGAAGCTTCTTGTCGTCGCTCATGCCGCTCCGTCGGCGCACAAGGGCGCCGGCTGTTGGGGGTACCGGGTGCTCACCGTTGATTGGCGAGCCACGTCGCCAGTACCACCGATGTTTCCGCGCCACTGGTGAGGTCACGCACGGTGCCGCCCTCGGGTGCGTCGCCGCGCAGGATCAACGCGTGTGCCGCGCCTGCACTGACGGCGGCCTTCAACTGCTTGCCGAGTTGCTGCGGTCGCAACGCATACTCCACGCGTCGACCCGCACGTCGCAATGCGCCGACCGTGGCGCGCACCGTCGCGACATCCACATCGTCACCTGCTGCGACCCATACTTCCGGTGAGGGTGGCGCCGACGGCAGCAGGCCGCGATCACGCAGCAGCTCGCCCAGCACGACATCGCCCCACCCGAAACCAGCCGCTGGCATGTCGACGCCACCGAGCGCGTTGAGCAGCTCGTCGTATCGTCCGCCACCGCACACGGCACGCAGTTCGCCCTTTGCATCGAACACCTCGAACACGATACCCGTGTAGTACGCCAGGCCACGCACTATCGTGAGGTCGAGGCGCACCCAGGGCGCGACCGCGGTGCCGATCAGCGCTTGCGTCATCGCGAGCGTCTCCTGCATGGCCGCAAGACGCGTTGCACCCTCGGCGTCCTGCAATAGCGGCGCGAGGGCCGCAACGCCCGTCGCATTCGTCTGCTCGATCAGCGCCAGCAGCGCATCCACCTGCGCCGTCGTGCAGCCGGCGGTCGCGAGCTTCTCGACGGACAGCTCGCGTGGCTGGCGATCCAGCTTGTCGAGCACCGCATAGATCGCCGGAATGCGTTCCGCCGGATGTCCCATTGCATGCAGTACCGCGTTCAGCAACCGGCGATCCGACAGACGCACACGCACGTCATCACTCGTCAGCCCGAACTCGCGCAGGATGTCGATCACCATCGCGAGCAACTCGGCGTCTGCCGATTCGCCGCCGTCGCCGAAGATGTCCGCATTCAACTGGAAGTGCTCGCGCAGGCGTCCACGCTGCGCCCGTTCGTAGCGGAACAGTTGCGGAATGGAAAACCAGCGCACCGGCTTGCGCAGCGCGTTGGCCTGCGCCGCCACCATGCGCGCCACCGTCGGCGTCATCTCCGGGCGCAGCGACACGTCGCGGCCGCCCTTGTCCACGAAGTTGTACAGCTGGTCCACGATCTCGGCGCCGCTCTTCTTCGTGTACAGCTCGAGGGGCTCCAACGGCGGCCCGTCATACTCCACGAAGCCGTATCGCGCGGCCACCCGACGCCAGGTCGCAAAAATGTGCGCACGCTCGGCGAATGCAGGCGGATAGAAGTCGCGAAAACCATTCAATGGGCGGATCGATGCCATCCTGCAAGCTTACCCGGCAAGGGGATCGATCTGCAACCGCTGCATGGCATCCCCCACCGTGTGAAAGGAACCCGTGACGAGCACCGTCGCCGCCGCCGCTCGCGCGTGATTCAGGGCGGCGAAGAACTCCGGCACGGCGTGGACACTGCACCGGTCGCCGGCGCGATCGCGCGCGTACGCGAACACCTCGTTCAGCGGCCACCGCCGCGATCCGGGAGCCGTCGGTGCATCCGTGAGCCACAGCTGATCCAGTACGGGAAGCAGCATGTCGATCATCGCGCGCCAGTCCTTGTCCGACAGCACGCAGAGCACCGCTGCCAATGGTCGTGGCAGCGTGATGGCCCGCACCGACTGCGCGACCGTCGCCATGCCGTCAGGGTTGTGCGCGACGTCGAACAGCCAGGGACCTACGCGCTGAAAACGACCCGCCAGCCGCGTGGCGCGGACACCCGCTGCGAGCTGCGCCGCCGATGGCATGAACGGCGCACCCGCCGCTCGCAGCACGGCGACCGCGGTCGCCACGTTCTGCGCCTGATGCGCGCCTATCAGCGAGCTGGTAAGCCGCAACGGCTCCGTGCCGTCGCCCAACTCGATCTCCGTGCCTGTTTCCGTCAGTTGCACCGAGCGAATCGGCAGTTCGTTCGCCGTGATCACGATCCGCGACGCGCCAGCGCGCTGCGCGGCGTCGGTCAGCACCTCGATCACCGCCGGATCCTGTTCGCCGATCACCGCCGGCACGCCAGGCTTGAAGATTCCTGCCTTCTCGAGCGCGATCTCCTGCACGGTGTCACCCAGATACTCGCGATGATCGAGGCCGATCGCCGTCACGGCGGCAACGAGCGGCGTGAGCACGTTGGTGGAATCGAGACGCCCACCAAGGCCCACCTCGACGACCGCGACGTCAACGCCGGCCTGCACGAGCAGGTCGAACGCCATTGCCGTGGTGGCCTCGAAAAACGTGGCGCCAAGTCGATCGATGTCTGCGTCATGGCGGATCAGCCACTCCATCACCTGCGACTCGTTGACGGCCGCACCGTTGATCAGCACACGTTCGCTGAAGTCGATCAGGTGCGGCGACGAGTAACGACCCACCGTGAGCCCCTGCTGCTGCAGTACGGCATCGATGGTCGCGCAGGTGCTGCCCTTGCCATTCGTTCCGGCTACGTGCAGCGCACGAAGGCGCTCGTGCGGCGAACCGCATGCAGCGAGCAGTGCGCGCGTGCGGTCCAGACCAAACCTGACGCCGTGCGTCGTGCGTGCCGCAAGCGCCGCGATGGCGGCGCGGTAGTCCGGAGACGCCGCGCCGCCATTAGTCTCCATTGTCAGGCGGCCGACCAGCCTGTGGCGGCGGGCTTGCCGGTCATGTGCCGCAACAGTCGTCCCACCGTCGCCTTCAGTTCGTGACGGTGCACGACCGCGTCCAGCATGCCATGTTCGAGCAGGAATTCGGCAGTCTGGAAGCCGTCCGGCAGATCCTGCCCGATCGTCGACTTGATCACACGCGGACCCGCGAATCCGATCACGGCGCCGGGTTCTGCGATGATTGCATCGCCGAGCATCGCGTAACTCGCGCTCACACCGCCGGTGGTCGGGTTGGTCAACACGGAAATATACGGAATACGGCGTTCGGCCAACATCGACAGCATGGCAGACACTTTCGCCATCTGCATCAGCGAGAGCACGCCTTCCTGCATGCGCGCGCCGCCCGACGCAGAGATGATCACGAGCGGAAACTTCTTCTCGAGCGAATGCTGGCCGAGGCGCGACAACTTTTCGCCGACCACGGAGCCCATCGATCCACCCATGAAGGCGAAGTCCATGGCACCGACGTTCAATGGCATGCCCGCAAGGCGCCCGGTGGCTGTGATGACCGCGTCCTGGTCACCGGCATTCGTGATCGACTTCTTCAGCCGCGCCGGATAGTCGGGGAAATTCAGCGGATCCGTCGAGCGGAGCTCGGTCTCCGTCTCGTCGATCGTATCCTCGTCAAGAAGAATCGAGAGGTAGTCACTGGCACGAACGCGACGGTGATAGTCGCAATTTGGACACACGTTCAGGTTCCGCTCGAAACTGTCGCGGATGTCAGTGTGTCCACACGCCTCGCACTTGACCCACGTGTCGCGAGGGATTTCCAGCTTCTCGCGCCGGGGTTGCCGGGGCTTTCTTTCCTTGCGGAACCATGCCATCCGATAATGTCGCTAGTTCAGGAGAATCGGGCAATACTTCGGGTTGCCACGGTACCAGACAAGTCGCTCAGATGGCGGCCAGCTCGCCGCGACCGCGACCTTCACGCGAAATCCGCATCAGGACGCCCACCGACAACCACGACGCCAGCATGAAGCTGCCGCCGTAACTGAAGAACGGCAGCGGAATGCCGGTGATCGGCATCAGGTTCAATGTCATTCCGACATTCTCGACCACGTGCACGAGCCAACTCGCCAGCAGGCCAAACGCGATCAGGCTTGCGTAGGGATCGTTGGCGCGACTCGAGATGCGAACGGCACGCAGGAACAGGGCAAGGAACAGCGTCAGGGCAAGCGTGACACCAATGAAGCCAAGCTCCTCGCCGACGACCGCGAAAATGAAGTCCGTCTGCTGCTCTGGCACGAAGTTCAGTCGTTTCTGCGTGCCGAGCGTGAAACCCTTGCCAAACCAGCCGCCCGAGCCGATCGCTACCTGCGACTGGATCACGTGATAGCCCGACGCCTTCGCGTCGATGCTCGGATCCAGGAACACGAGCAATCGCTTCTGCTGATACGGCGCCAGCTTCTCCCACAGGATCGGTGCCACCACACCCGTCACCACGTTGATGCAGACCAGCGCGATGCCTTCAATCAGGTAGGGCCTGTAAAGCCAGACCAGTGCGAGCAGCAACAGGAACCACGCGCCCCACAATCGCGTGCTGAACGCCAGCACGAGGCTGATGGCCGGGCTCGCGATCAACAGCAGCAAGCGCCAGTTCACGCCTGACCAGAACAGCATCGCGAAGAAGATCCCGATGAATACAATGCCGGTGCCAAGGTCCGGCTGCAGCATGATCAGCACCCACGGGATTCCGACGACCAATGCCGGATGCCACAATTCGAGCAGTGATTCCGGCGGCTCGCGACGGTTTGCAAGCACACGGGCCAGCATCAGGACCACCGTGATCTTCGCCAGCTCTGCCGGTTGTCCAATGCGCATGCCGCCAATCACGAGCCAGCTCTTGGAGCTCGCAGCAGTGCCAGCACCGCCGCCGATCACGAGTGTCAGCACGAGCATGAACAGCGTCAGCACGTAGACGAACGGCGTGAGCCAATCCAGGAATCGCACCGAGGCGCGACTCGCGACGAATGCGGCGCACACGGCGATCGCGAACCAGCCAAGTTGTGTCTTCCACAGGTTGGCCACGAACGACACGGAGTCGGTCTGGCCGGCGGAGTACACCATCGCGATGCCGAACGCGCTGAGTGTCAGCGCAATCAGGACCAGCGGAATATCCGGGATGCGACGCGTCATTCCGTGGTCACCACGGGAGCCGTGGCCGCCTTCAGGTAGCGCGCCATCACCTTGGTCGCGATGCGCGCGGCCACGTAGCCATGCTCGCCGTACTCCACGAACACCCCGACGACGATACGCGGTCGCTCAGCGGGAGCGAAACCCATGAACCAGGCATGGTCGGGATTCGGGGGGTTCTGCGCCGTGCCGGTCTTGCCGGCCACGGTGATGCCTTCCACGCGCGCGCTGTTCGCGGTACCGCGACTGCTGACCACGCCGGCCATCGCGAGGCGCAGGCCCACCATCTGCGCATCGGTCAGGTTCATGATGCGCACGCGCTCCGGATCGCGTGACACGATCTCCGGACGCGCCGCCCGACCATCGGTCGCCAGCGCTGTGTAGAAACGCGCCATGTTGATCAACGTCTGTGCATTCTCGCCCTGGCCGATCGACAGGTTCAGCGACACCGAACCAGGCACCCAACCGCGCGCGCCATACCGCTCGTTGAAGTAGTTCATCGCGTCGGGTGGATACTGCGGCTGCGTTTCGTTCGGCAGGTCGATGCCCGAGCGCTCCCGCATCTTCAGCTTGAGGCCACCAGCCACCATACGCGAAAGCCCGAGCTTCAAGCCGACCTGGTAGAAATACACGTCGCAACTCTGCTCAATGGCCTGGCGCAGGTTGATGTCACCGTGACCGCTGTGATTCCAGCAGCGGAAGTACCGTCCGTAGCGATAACCGCCGGTGCACGGTTGCGGCATGTGGTCGTCGAGCGTAACGAGCCCCGCTTCCATCGCCATGGCGGCCGTTGCGAGCTTCCAGGTCGACGCCGGCGGATACCGCCCCTGAATCACCTTGTTGTACAACGGACGACGCGAGTCCGTGTTCAGCTCGCGCCAGTACTCGGCCGGAATGCCGCCGACGAAGCGGTTCGGGTCGTAGGTCGGTGCGCTGTGCAATGCGAGCACCGCCCCATCGTTCGGATCGATCGCGACGACACCCGCACGCAGGGAATCACCCAGCAGCGACACGACATACTGCTGCAGGTCCATGTCGATGTTGGTGCGAAGATCCTTCGCCGGAATCGGCGCCTGCTCCGCACGCGCACCGGCATCGCGCACCACGCGCCCGCGTGCATCGACTTCCACATATCGCACACCTTCCGTGCCGCGCAACTGTGCCTCGTACTGACGCTCCAGCCCACCCTTGCCGATCTGCTGGCCCGGCTTGTAGTCGCGGCGCGTGGAGTCGGCCAACTCGCGTTCCGTCACCTCGCCCGTGTAACCCACGAACGAAGCGACCGCGGGCCCGTCCGGGTAGTACCGTTTCGGCGTACTCTGGATGATCAGCGTCGGATTCTCGACACGACGCTCCTCGAGCACTGCCACTACGTCGAACGGCGCATCCGGTAGAATGACGGCTGGACGTGTCGGGTTGCGGCGCCAGCGGCGCACTGCCGCCTCCACCTGCTCGTCCGTGATCGGAATGATGTTCGACAAGCGACGCATCGCCGCGCGCAGCGAATCTGCCGAGGGACTCAGCAGCGACACCGCATACCCCGGCAGGTTCTCCGCGATGATGCGGCCGTTGCGGTCGTAGATGATGCCACGCGGCGCGGCAAGCGGCACCTCGCGGAACCGGTTCTGCTCTGCCTGCGCGAGAAATTCCTTGTTCCGGACAATCTGCGCGCGGAAGAACGCGGAGATCAGGCCGACGAAACCAAGCCCGAGCAGCAGCCGCGCCAACGACGCGCGGCGCGACACATCATGCGGATGGTAACTCACGCCCTGGCCGGCTTGAGCAGCGGACGCAGCACTGCAAAGAGCAGCGCACCGACCAGTGCAGTCGCCGCAGCGGACAGCGGAGCCCACACGAGGGCGGAAATTGCCGCACCAGCTTCGAACCCACGTCCGGATAAAAACAGGCGCATCAGGATGACTCCCCAGGCGCTGGCAAAGATCACGACGCCGTCCAGCACGGCGTTCTCCGCAAAGAAT
>JACMPK010000121.1 GCA_014377535.1 Gemmatimonadaceae bacterium | reverse complement strand
TGATCACGACGGTCGAGTCGCCGCCAGCGAGAATTTCGTCAGCGAGGCGCTTCGTGCCCGCCTCGTCGAGTGCGGCTATGCGCGCTGCAACGCCATCAGCGCTCAAGCCCATGCTGCCGGCAACCGCGAGGGCACGATCCGACGTCAGCGCGGTGCTCACAACGGAGCGGCTCCGGTCCTGACGCGTGACGACCGCCGCATTAAGCGAGCTGACGTCAATGGTGCTGCGAGTCTGTGCGGCAAGCGGTGATGCGAGACTGAATGCAGCGACCACTGCAAACAACGACAGGGACTTGGAATGTGACACGAGTGCTCCATTGGTGTTGAGCCTGCCGCTGATCCATGATCGTTCTGCGTGCGGGACAGGCGGTGTGCAAACCCAGCAGTTGCATGGGTCATGCCGTACCAAGACGAGCGCTGCCGTAGATGACGCTCGTCAGGTACGCGCCTTGGTGCGGTCGGGAGTCGTACAGCGACAAGTTAAGCACCCGTTTGCCAGAAACAGCCCGGTTGAGCGTCGGATCCGGGTTCGCCCCTGCTCGCGACCCGGTCCCGTCCTCCGGGGTTTTGAGTTCGCGAGCAGTGCGAGGATCCTTGCGACGTCGTGTCGCGTGATCAGAACTTGTATGCCAGCCCCGCCTGGATCTGGTACGGATCGCCGGTCTTGCGCAACACGCCCGCATTCTGGTTCACCGTATATCGGTACCGGCGGGTGGCCTGATCGAAGCCCGTCACGTTGAGCAGCGACTGCGAACCGCCCAGTGTCTGCACGCTGCCCCATTGGCTGTTGAGCAAATTGGCGAAGTTGAAGATGTCGATCGTCAGCTCGGCTGCCTGACCGCGTGCCGTCCCGATACGCTTGGCGATGCGCAGGTCCAGGCGCTGCTGCCATGGATTGTAGATCGCGTTCCGTTGTGCAATACGACCGAGATTGCGACGCAGGTAGCTGGCGATGATGCTGTTCGGATTATCCATCAGCTGTTGCATGCCGGTGGCGACGGTCGCCGGCGTATTCGGATTCGCCGGATCGAAGATGAAGGCGAGGTCATTCGGATTTGGTGTTGCATCGCCATTGATGTCGCGGCTCACGACCAGCGAGAACGGCCGACCGCTGGCACCGACATAGCGAGCACTGGCCCGGAATCCCCAGATTGCCGGCAGCGAGCCGAAAACGACGGCCTTGTGACGGAAATCGCTGTCGGACTGGCCCCACAGCCTGGTCAGGTCGTTCGGATCACCGCTGTTCGGTGTGTTGGTCGCGGTGGTGGAGACGCAGCAGTTGTAGGAACTGTTGTCACGTGTGCTGTTGAGCGTGTACGACATGTTGATCGAGGCATCGCGGTACGGACTCAGTCCAAGTTCGAGTACCGCCGAGCGCTGATCCAGCTTTCCCAGCGGGACAAGTTCCAGCACGCGACCGACCCGTGTGGTGGCAAAGCTGTTCGGACCGAACACGTTGCCAGCGGCCGTGATCGTGGCAGCGGGCACCCAGACCGGCCGGTTGCCTTCGTTGTCGAGCGTGAAGAATGGCTGCGCGACGCGGTTGCGGTCGATGTAGTGATAGTTGTTCCAGGCGTTTGCGTAGAAGAGCGAGCCGCTGAGCGTGATACGGTCCGTGATTCGCCGCTGGTAGCTGACGTTGGCCTTCGCCGTGCTCGGCGTCTGGAAGTCTGGATTGATGAAGTCCACACGCGTGGTGGTGGCGACGCCCGGAATCAGGCCGGGTATGGTGGATGGGTCGGCGCGGAACGCGTTGTAATCGGGTGCTGGAACCAACGCACCGCGCACGTCGATGCCTGCCTGCTCCACACCGCTGTTGAGGATGTGGTTGACGTGCGCGTAGTAATGCGGCTGCGCGCTGAACAGGCCCGCACCCATGCGCAGCAGATTGCGCCCGTCACCCGTCATGTCCCACACCAGTGCGGCCCGCGGCTGCACGTTGTTCCAGTCTGTGGGTGTGTTGTCCGTGCGGAAGCCGAGTGCCTGGTCCGCCGTCGCATTGAATTTTGCCGAGGTGAGGAAGCTCGTGACGTCCCACCGAAGGCCGAGCGTTGCACTAAGCCGCGGCGTCGGATGCCACTCGGTCTGCACGAATGCCGCTGCGTCCAGCACCCACTGGTTTGCCGTTGGCGTCGCACTGAGCAGCGGCACATTGCGCCGGTAGCGATCAGCGCGACCCGCCTCGAGATCGGCCAGGCTGTTGAAGTTGTACTGCCCACCCGTTTCGATGGAGAGGTAGGTCTCGAGGTTGGTGAGCGAGTTGTCGAAGCCGAACGTGATGTTCTGGTTGCCGCGCTGCCAGTTCGTCGTGTTCAGCAGCTGGTACTGCGTCTCGCGATTGCGTTCCGGAGCGAATCGATGGCCACCGAACTGCACCGTGGTCTGTGCCGGTGTGCCGTTGGGCAGCAGCGAGTTGATGAGCACCTCACCACGCGGCAGGATCGAGTTGGGCACGAATGCGCGACGTGCGTAGCTCACCGCAAGCTTGAGTTCGTTCTGCAGCGTTGGCGAGAACGAGGAGCGCAATGAAGCCAGGCCCTGGTTTTCGAGCGAATTGAAGCTGTGCCGTGACTCCTCCAGCAGTGCGCGACCCTGATCACTGAGCCCGTTCTGCGGATTGTTCCATTGCGAGAAGTTGTTGCGTAACGTCAGCAGGTGCCGATCGTTCAGGCGCCAGTCCAGCCGGGCGAATGCGGTGCGCGCGAGCGGCGTGCGCGCGTACGAGCCAACGGGTGCGGTGGAGCGCATGCCGTAGCGTCGGCCGAGAATGTCGATCAGGCGGGTCAGCGAATCCTTCGACAGACGAGCGTCGATCTGGTCCTGTGGCGTGCGCAGGTCGAGCACGAAGTATGGTTCCTGCTGGTTCTGCTGATCGTAGACCACGAAATAATGCAGCTTGTCACTAATCAGCGGTCCGCCCAGTGATCCTCCCCACTGCGTGATCTGCTGCTGTCGCAACGCGCGAGGCCGACCAAGGAAGTCTTTCGTGCCGGAGAGCTGTTCGTTGCGATGATAGGCGAAGATGCTGCCTTCACGCACATTCGTACCGCTCCGCGTCACCGCACTGATGGCGCCGCCGCCCTGTCGTCCCATGGTCACGTCGTACCCGTTCGTGACGATCTCGAACTCCCGGATGGCCGCCAGTGAAACGGTGTACGGGCCGCTGCCGACCTGTCCGCCGCCGAGCTGGTTGCGTGCGCTGACGCCGTCTACACGGACGTCGGTGGACGTGGTGCGCGCACCACCAATGTTGAAGCCGCTGCCGCTCGTGGTCGGTGCAAGCAGCGCCAGATCCGTGAATTGCCTGTTCTGGACCGGCAGCTCGGCGATCTCATCCTGTGAAATCTTGGTGCTGGCACCGAGTCGTGCGCGTCGTGCGCCTGTGGCGACCTCCACGCGCACTACCTGCGCCTCGAGCTGCTGCACTGCGGGCTCGAGCCGGAACGTCAGCTCGGCACGGTCGCCCTGCGTGAGGCGAAAACCTTCCTGCACCTGTGCGCGCAACCCAAGGCGACGCACCGAGACGCGGTACGGGCCGCCAAGTGGCAGGTGCAGGAAGATGAAGCGGCCGTTGGTGCGCGACGTCCCTGCGGCGGTGTAGCCAGTCCCCACGTTCCGGATCTCGATCGACGCGCCAGGCAGCGGCTGCCCCTGTGCATCGAGTACACGTCCGGCAACCGAGGCATCTGTGCCCTGTGCTTTCAGCACCGCGGCCGATGCGACGAGCAGGAAGAGAACGTGAAGCCATCCGTGACCGCAGCGTGTGAACAGGTCGACTGGGAAGATGCGCATGAAATGCTCACAGGAGACGGTTTGCCAGCTCGTGAGCCACAAGAACTACCCGCGCTGGGTCTCGGTCTCGCGATGACTTGTCACGTCGCGGTCGGCGTCGCGTCACGAATCATTCACGGTGGCTTTGCGCCTTCGTGCCCATGTATCCGCGCGGACCGGTCGGCGCGTCGATGTCAGCGCGCACCGGTCGATTGACAGCTCACGGACTCAGCTGATCGTGGCGACCGTCGCCCGCTTCCGGGTCTGGCCCGCCTCCTGTGCTTCGCGCTCGCGCTCGCTCACATATCTTCTCCGAAGTGAATTCTGCGCAGGGAGCGTATATGGCAGCGACGAGAGCGTCACAGTCTTCAGCAGGCACAGTCTCCGCTGGTGGGGCGACAGCGGGTGGCACCGCCGGTCTCTTCGACGGCGCAGGCGAGGTGCGCTCGCTGGGCCGCGCGCATGCCTGGGCCTCAACGCCGCTTGGCGCCGTCGGCTCGTGGTCGCCGACGCTCCGCACAGCCGTTCGCCTGATGCTGGACGCGCCGGTGGCAATGTGCCTGCACGTGGGACCGGAGTTCGTGGCCATCTACAACGACGCGTATCGCGCGGTGCTGGGGTGTCGCCATCCCGCAGCACTCGGCGCGCCCGCCGCGACGCTCTGGGACGGCGCCTGGCCCGAGCTGCGGGCGCAGTTCGTCGGCATTGTCGCCGGCGGACCAGCCGTGGAACTGCGTGATGTTCAGTTCGTCCGGGTGCCGCGTGAAGGTGCCGTGGCGGCCGACCTGACCGTGCATGTGGCGCTGAGCGCCGTGCGCGAGGAACGCGCTGACGGAACGGGCTGCGACGTGATCGCCGTGCTCGCCCACGTTTCCGAGGCGATCAGCCGCGAGCGTGCCGAGGTGGAACGACTGATCGTGATCCTCGACACCGAGCGACAGCAGATGCGTGCGCTGATCGAGCGGATGCCGGTGCCGGTGGCCTTCCATCGCAGCCCGGATCACCGGATCGAGATCGTGAGCGAGGCACTCATCAAGCTCAGCGGAGGACGGGACCTCACGGGCCTCACGCCGGCGGAGGCGTATCCGGAGATCGTGGGGCAGGGTATTCTCGAGCGCTACGACGAGGTGCTGGCGTCTGGCTTGCCGTGGATCTCGCGGGAGACGTTCGCCCGCTTCGACCGGCGCGGACTGGGCCTGCAGGACGCCTGGTTCGACCTCCGCTACGAGCCGGTTCGCAATGCCGATGGCGGCATCATCGGCATCCTGAACTTTTCGGTGGATGTCACCGAGCAGGTCGTGGCGCGACTCGGTGTGGAGCGCCTGCTGCGCGAGAGCGAGGCGGCGCGCGCGCAGGTCACATCCACGCTCGAGAGCATTGCCGACGCGTTTTATGCACTCGACGCGAACTACTGCTTCACCTACGTCAACCGCATGGCCGAGCAGCTGTGGGGCGTGGCGCGCGACACGCTGCTCGGCCGAAACATCTGGGCGGCGTTCCCGACGGGCGTTGGCACCGAGGTACACGCGCGCATGGACGAGGCGATGCACGAGCGTCGACCCGTGCATTTCGAGGCGAAGTCGCAACTGCTGGACCGCTGGGTCGATGTCAGTTTCTATCCTGACGACGCGAGCGGCGGGCTGGCCTGCTACTTCCGCGACGTCACGCAGCGACAGCTCGCCGAAGAGAAGTTGCTCGAGTCACAGGAGCGTTACCTCGCGCTATTCAATGCCATCGATCAGGGATTCTGCACACTCGAGATGAAGTTCGACGAGGCGGGTACGCCGATCGACTACCGCATCATCGAGGTCAGCCCGTCGTTCGAGCGCCAGACCGGCATCGTGGACGGCCTTGGGCGCTGGATGCGTGATATCGCACCTGACCAGGAAAGCCACTGGTACGAGCGCTATGGCCGCGTGGCGACCACGGGTGTCCCGGAGCGCTTCGAGGCCAACTCCACGCCGCTGGATCGGTGGTGGTCCGTGTATGCGTTCCGGGTCGGCGATCCGTCGCTTCGCCGGGTCGGCGTGCTGTTTCACGACATCTCGCAGCGCAAGCATGCCGAGGTCGAACGCGAGCGATTGCTGCAGGTCACGGTCGCGGCGCGCGCGGAGGCGGAGAACGCGAACCGTGCGAAAGGTGAATTCTTGACGGTCATGAGTCATGAACTGCGCACACCGCTGAATGCCATTGGCGGATATGCCGAGTTGATGCAGCTCGGTATTCGCGGTCCGGTGACCAGGGAGCAGCTCGACGATCTCGCGCGCATCCAGCACAGCCAGCAGCACCTGCTGGGTTTGGTGAACGAGGTGCTGAACTACGCGAAGCTGGAAAGCGGCTCGGTCACATTCGAGCTCCGCGATGTCGCCGTGCACGAGTCCGTGCTGGCAGCGGAAGCACTCGTGTCGCCGCAGGCGCATGCGCGCGGATTGACGATCTGCGTTGGCGAGTGCCCGTCGCACCTCACGGTCCGCGCCGACCCGGAGAAGTTGATGCAGGTGCTCATCAATCTGCTGGCGAACGCAGTGAAGTTCACCGACGCCGTGCAAGCGGGCGTGTTGCCGGCTCGCATCGATGTGTGGTGCGAGGCAAAGGGCGCCTTCGGCGCGTACCGGGTGCGCGATTCCGGGATCGGCATCCCCGCCGACAAGCTCGCGTCGATCTTCGAGCCATTCACGCAGGTGACGTCAGGGCTCACGCGGCCGCACGATGGCGCTGGACTGGGACTGGCGATCAGCCGCGATCTGGCGCGTGGCATGGGCGGAGACCTGACGGTCACGAGTCAGGTCGGCGAGGGCAGCATCTTCACGGTGACACTGCCGCTGGGTCAGGACCTCGAAACCGCTGTTTGATCAGTCGGAGTACGGATAGTCCGGGTCCGACAATCGTTTTGCCAGGGAGAGCCCGTCGGCCCCAGCCAGGTCATGCACCATCTCGACCAGCCCCTGACTGAGGTGGCTACCGAAGCGCACCAGGTTGATCACGCGGTGACGCTTGCCCAGCAGCCAGACCATCGCGGTCTTGTCGGCCTTCGCAATGTTGCAGGCCAGGCAGCAGAGCACGAGGTTGTCGCGACGATCGTAGGCGGTCATCCCGCGCCGCGGGGCGACGTGATCCAGCGTGAGGTCGCGCGCGGTGACGCGCTTCGCACAGTAGGCGCAGGTGAGACCATGCTGTTTGACCAGCCAGACGCGCGTCTCGGCATACGCAGCGCGGCCCGTCGGCATCGAGGTCAGCGGCGAGGCCGCATGCGCGCTGCGTCCGCGTGCGCGCGACCGCGGCTTGGCGCCGCTCGCCGCCGCGGTGGTGCCGCGTCGTGCCGGCGGCGTGTCGTTCGATGAAGGCATCAGGTAAGGCAACAGGTGATTCGGTTAAGGCGGTCGGTCGGTATGCGGCGTGACGCGGCGCCGGATGGGCGCGGCGATCGGAGCCAGCGGGAAAGTTATGCGACGGTGACATCGCGGGAGTGCGGCGGCCTCGAGAGAGCGGCAGTCCGCTGGGAGTGTCGACCGCTGCCGTGGCAATCCGCAGCCGACCCGCAGCCAGTCCGTGATGTGGCACGGCGTCGCGGGGCACCTTCACAATCTCGCTCCCGCCAAGCTGATTCGAGCGCATGAGCCATTCACCAATTGCCCGTATCATGCACGATGCCTGCTGCCTCCTGGTCATTGCTTCGGCACCGTTCCTCTCCGTGCCGCTGCATGCACAACGCGTCGACTGGCCCAGCGCCAGCGGTGATGCCGGTGCGATGCGCTATGCGCCCGTCGCAGACATCGATCGAGCAAACGTCAGCCGGCTGAAGGTGGCCTGGCGCTGGAGTACCGGCGAGAAGAGCGTGGTCGCGGCACCTGACCGCAAGGCCGCACGACCCGGCCTGTTCCAGGCGTCTCCGGTGGTGATCGGCGACACGCTGTATGTCTCCACGCCATATGCGGCCGTCGCGGCACTCGATGCGACATCCGGACGTGAACTCTGGAAGTATGATCCCGAAGTCTGGCGCATGGGCCAGCCGTCGAACGGCACCGGCTTCGTGCATCGCGGCGTGGCCACGTGGTCGTCGGCGAAGGAACGCCGGATCTTCATCAATGCGCGGTACCGGCTCATTGCGCTGGATGCGGCGACCGGCCGCGTGATCCCGTCATTCGGCGCGAACGGCGAGGTGGACCTCACGGCACAGTTGCGTCGCCCCACCAACCGTGCGCACTACACCAACACGTCGCCACCGGTGGTGTACGGCGACCTGGTGATCGTGGGTAACGGCGTGGGTGACCGGCTGCGCTACCGCAACGATCCACCGGGCGACGTGCAGGCATTTGACGTACGCACCGGACGGCGCGTCTGGAGCTTTCACACGGTGCCTGATTCCGGTGAGTTCGGTTGGAAGACGTGGGAGAACGGCTCATGGGCCTACATGGGCCACACCAACGTGTGGGCGCCGATGAGTCTCGATGCCGCGCGCGGCCTGCTGTTCCTGCCTGTGTCCACGCCAACCAACGACTGGTACGGCGGCGATCGCAAGGGTGACAACCTGTTCGCCGAATCGGTCGTGGCGCTGGATGCGCGCACGGGGCGACGCGTGTGGCATTACCAGATCGTACATCACGGCCTCTGGGATTACGACCTGCCCGCACCGCCGGTCCTGGCGACGATCCAGTGGAAGGGCGCACCGCGTGACGTGGTCGCGGTGCCGTCGAAGACCGCGTGGATCTATGTGTTCGATCGCGTGACGGGTGCGCCGATCTGGCCCATCGTGGAACGGCCGGTGCCGGCGAGCGACGTGCCTGGCGAGCGCGCGTCGCCCACGCAGCCCATGCCAACACTGCCCGCGCCATTCTCCCGCCAGGAAGTGCGCGAATCGGACCTGATCGACTTCACGCCCGAGCTGCACCGCCGCGCGCGCGAGCTGTTTGCGCAGTACCGCAGCGGTCCGATCTTCACACCGCCCTCGCTGCAGGGCACGATCACCATGCCCGGCGCGATCGGCGGCGCGGGGTGGGGCAGTACGTCATATGATCCGGAGACGCACACACTGTTCGTGAAGGCCACGAACAGCCCCGCACTCTATCGCATCCAGCAGGGCCAGCCGAACGACACCATCGGCTTCACGTACACCGCCGATCTCGTGCACAGCGGACTTGGCGTGACCGCCGATCCCGACTCCGGGAAGGCCGATCACCTGCCGCCTGAACAGCTTCCGCTGATCAAGCCGCCGTACGGCACGATGACGGCGATCGACATGGACACCGGACGTCGACGCTGGCAGGTGACGCTGGGTGACACGCCGTCGATCCGTCAGCATCCCCTGCTCGCGGGCGTGACACTTCCACCGCTGGGTGTGGCAGGTGCACCTGGCGGCACAGTCACGAAAGGTGGGCTGCTCTTCGCCACCGGCGGCGGCACGGTGCTCTACGCGCTCGACACGCGTGATGGTCGCGTGCTCTGGCAATTCGATCTGCCCGCGGGCCGCGGCTACGCGAATCCGGTCTCCTACCGCGGGGCCAATGGCGTGCAGTACATCGTCATTGCCACGGGCGGCGGCGACGATGCGGAACTCGTCGCTTTCTCGCTGGATGGCGCCCGCTGAACCGGGGTGCCATGAGGCACTGTGTGAGACCACACGACGGGCACCGCACCTGCCAGACGGAGTCAGTCAGCGGGTGTGGCGGCCTTCGACGTTGCCGCCAACAGCGCCAGCTGCACCTCGCGCACCAGACGTAGCGGCGCCACCGGCTTGGCGAGATAGCCGTCGCAGCCGGCGCGGAGCGCATGCTCGCGATCGGCCGGCAGCGCATGCGCGGTGAACGCCAGGATGATGATGTGCTGTGTCTCGGGATCGCTTTTGAGCGTCCGCGTTGCGGTCCAGCCGTCGATGTCCGGCATGCCGACGTCCATCAAGATCAGCACGGGCTTCTCGAGTCGTGCCAGTCGCATGGCCTCGGCGCCGGTCGTTGCCTCGATGACGCGATACCCCGAATGACGAAGCATCGTCGATGCGATCATCCGGTTGTCGGGGTTATCCTCGGCCACCATCACCAAGGGTGCCTCGCCAGCGGGCGGACCTGCCGCATCGTTCAAGAAAATTGAGTTCATCACGGTCGTGTGGTCACGCGAGTGGGAAACGTGGGGACGTGAAATGCATCGGGAATGAACACCGCGGGAAAGGCACGTTTGACCAAGCCGTTCCAGCATGTGATGCGTTCGGAAGCTGGAATCATGCGGAGACCGGTAACGTGAAGACCAGCGCGCGGCGCGACTCGTGCGGCACGGCGGTCACATCGCCGCCAATCAGGCGCGCCATCAGGCGCGCGTGAGGCAGTGACAGCGCTGGCGGGCGTGCTGGCGGAAGCCCGGGACCGCGCGTGCGATCGAATGGCACGAAGACCGCGTCGACTCTCGAGGCAGCGATCGGCTCACCGCTGCTCTCGATCAGCACGTCCACGTGATCGTCGGACACCGCGACGTCCACGTTCACCTGACCGTCGGCGCCTGCGGTATCGAGTGCATCGCGCAGCAGCTCGGCCACCACGGTCATTGCGGCTTGCACGTCCACCAGCACGGTCACGTCGGCCGCATCGAGCACACGCGCCTGCGACGGGTGCTGATCAGCGTGCATGTCGGTGCTGCGACTGATCTGCACTCCCTGGACAGCCGCGCGCGACCCAATCTTCTCGATGCCACCCTGCACGATGTCGGACATGACGCCGAGTGTCGGCACCAGGCGCACCGCACCGGCGTCGAGTTCCGCATAGGCCATGAAGTCGGTGATGATCCCGACCATGATGTCCTGGTTGCGTGTGATGCGCGCGAGCACCTCCGCCTGTGCGGTTGTGACGGGCCCGTGCATGCCCAGTCGCAGCAGCTCCGCGTAGCCGCCAATCGCGCCCAAGGGTGTGCGCAACTCGTGCGCCAGCCCCTCGAGCACACTCAGCGTGGTCTTTTCCGTTGTCATGCCATGCTCCATATCCGACGCGGGTATGATCAACTCCATATCGTCACCATGGCAAGGTATGCCGCCGCAAAGCGCGTCGACAGGCGACGAAGAATGGCCAAGGTCGCTGCAGGTGCACGCGCACGTCGGAGGCTCGCGCCCTTCAGCACCTGGATTCCGCCGTCAGCGCGGCGGTGAATGGCAGTCGCGAACGGCCGCTGATTTTCGACATGCAGCATCGCATCACAACGAACAGCGTCAGCGTATGCCAACGGAAAATTGCACTCGAGTCCGGTCATCAGCTGGCCAGCGTATCCACTCCTGACCAAGGACCAGCTGCGACGTGCCGTGCACTCATCCGCCTCATGACATCTGCGCTGCTCACGTGCACCAGAGGTGCTCGTGCAATGATCGCAGCGCAGGTTGCCGAACCCGACTGCTTGGCGACGATTGAACTTTCAAGCAGGGCGCCGCACGGTGCAATGCGTCGCTCGTCCGTGTCCGCTTGGTGAGGCAGTGAGTGAAAGGGACACGCGCGCATTCGCAGATTCCGAGCACATGCATGACGACGCCATTCAGCGGCAACACCTCGTTTCTCGGCTCAGTCATGGGCTCGGTCACGATTGGCGTCGGCGGCAATGTCACCTCCTTAATCTGGCCTCCGACGAGTCAGGCCAGAACCATCGAGAACACCCGGTACAAACTGACCTATCACACCATCAAGCCGGCGGCTGATCGCGGGTTTGCGGTACTCGTAAACAATCTGCGAGGTATCAGCACGACCGTCATAACGAAGGTTGTTTCTGAACCATCGACGGAGCGATTGCCAAGTACCGGCTTCGCGGTGTTGTTCCGCATGGCGCTTCACCGCAGGAACGTTCAAGCGATTTGCGCAGATCGTCCGGACATGAGGATGGTAAAAAAGCCCAAGTGACAGTGGAGTCACCTGGGCTTTTCCGCTTACGCAACAGAACATCGCGCCTGCGACGTCGTCACGGCGCCGCGGCAGACGTCTCGGCGAGCAGTCGCTTCAGGGCTGGAAAGTCGACCGGCTTGATGAAGTGATGAGTGAAGCCCGCGGCAAGCGCCTCGCGCTTGTCCTCCTCGCGACCCCAGCCGGTCAGTGCGACCAGCACGATGCGCTCGGAATCCGGCGCTTGCCTGATTCGCGCAGCAGCCTCGTAGCCGGACAGCTTGGGCAGTGTGATGTCCATGAGGATCAGGTCCGGATGCAGCTCCGCCGCCATTTCGACGGCAGCCAGACCGTCGTAGGCAGTCTGGGCGTCGTGACCCAGCATGCGCACCACCGCCGTGAGGCTGTCGGCACTATCCACATTGTCATCCACCACGAGCACGCGACATCGCGATGGCGTCATCACCAAGGGCTCCGCGCTCATACTGGCATTCCCGCTGCGCCGCGACGTTGCACTGATACTCCGCGTGTATGAAAGCTGTGCTGGCCGTCGTTGGCGCGAGCCTGCGCCGCGAGTCTCGAGCGCATCGACGGGACAAGTGAGTTAGTCCAGACCGCTTCGCCGCGCAAGCGCACGCGGCGAAGCGGACTGTGCACCGTCGCGGGCGCACATCAGTCCGCAGCCTGCCGACGCCCGTGCTCCGCGATGGTTCTCCTGATCTCGTTCAGCAACTGATCGGGCGTGAATGGCTTGTGCAGGAAATTCGTGCGTGGGTCGAGCACTCCGTGGTGCACGATGGCATTGTCGGTGTAACCCGACATGAACAGCACGGCAATGTCAGGACGCTTCTCGACGATTACGTCTGCGAGTTCACGCCCGTTCATGCCCGGCATGATGACGTCTGAAAGCAGCAGGTCGATGTGCTCGAGTCCGCCATCGAGTGCTGCCAGCGCGGCAGTCGGTCCATCGGCGGAGTGCACCTCATACCCTGCGCGGGTAAGTACGCGGGCCACGAACTCACGGACATCGGGGGCATCCTCGACCAGCAGGATCGACTCTCCGGTCGGGAGCGACGTGAGACTGTGCGGTGACGCCGCAGGAACCGCTGGCGCGTCGCCCGCGGCGCGAGGCAGATAGACCTTGAATGTCGTGCCAAGCCCCGGTTCGCTGTAGACGTAGATGTGTCCCCCGCTCTGTCGAACGATGCCGTAGACCGTGGCCAACCCGAGACCTGTACCGGCACCGACGGGCTTCGTGGTGAAAAATGGGTCAAATATCTGTGCGCGCGTCACGTCGTCCATCCCGGTACCGTTGTCCGAGACCGCGAGCATGACGTATTCACCGGCCGCGACACCGAGGTGCTGGTCCCTGTACTCGGTATCGACGATCACCTGTTCTGTCTCGAAGGTGATCGTGCCGCCGCCTGGCATCGCATCGCGTGCGTTGAGGGCAAGGTTCAGTATCACCTGCTCCAGCTGGTTCGGATCGGCGAGCACCGTCCATGTCACGGGACGCGTCACCATGTCAATCTGGATCTGCGCGCCGATGAGACGACGCAGCATCGTATGGACGTCCAGCAGCACGCTGTTCACGTCCAGGCGGCATGGTTGCAGGACCTGCTTGCGGCTGTACGCCAGCAGCTGTGCCGTCAGCGCCGCCGCACGCGTACCGGCGGCCACCACGTCCTCCACGTCGCGGCGCCACGCATGTTCGCGAGGTATCTCGTCCAGCACGAGCGTGCCCGCGCCGGTGATCACGGTGAGCAGGTTGTTGAAGTCGTGCGCTATGCCACCCGCGAGGCGTCCCACCGCTTCCAGACGCTGCGACTGCTCCAGCTGCTGCTGCATGGCCTCCATCCGGCGCGCCGTTTCCACCTGTGCGCTGATGTCGACATGTGTGCCCACCCATTCGCGTACATCGCCAGTCTGCTCGAACACGGGTACAGCCTGTGCCCGTACGTGGCGCCAGCTACCGTCGGCATGCTGGAGGCGATGCTGCGAGTCGAACGGCGTGCGCGTATCAATGGCATGCTGCCAGCGCTGCAGCACCTCAGCGCGATCGTCTTCGTGCACCAGCAGTCCGGTGTCGCGGGGCACACGCGACAATGGCGCTCCGGTGAATTGTTCGTACTCATTCATATCGCTTGGCGTGCCGTCGGGCGTCGTCGTCCACACGCTGTCGGCTGACGCCTGCACGAGGGCACGATACCGCGCCGCGCTCTGCTCGAGTCGCAGGTGCGCCTCTGAAAGTTCAGCAGTGCGGACGCGCACCAGCTCCTCGGCATCCTCATGTGCGCGTGCGAGGGCACGCTGCGCCAATTCACGCTCGCGCGCCTCGTGCACGAGCTGCGCATTCGTGTCGTGCAGGCGGACGTTGAGCACCTGCAGCTGCGAGGAGCTGGGTAACGCGACTGCCTGCGGCAGCAGCTTCACCAGCAGCACGGCCGTGCAAACCGATACCGCGGCCGTTGCCGCCTTGACGATGCCGCTGAGCCACCAGTTCGGTACCCAAATGTTGTAGACGCCGAGCACGTGTGAGGTGCCGCAGAGCAGGATGAAGGCGCCGAAGCAGAGAAAGACGAGATTGAACGGCACATCGGGTCGCCGCTTCGCGAAGCGCAGCAACGACACGGGAATCATGAAGTACGCCAGCGCAATCACCGAATCGGAGACCGCATGCAGCCAGAGCAGCTGCGGGTTCCAGAGCAGGCAGTAGCCGTGCGGCATGCCGTCCATGAGCAGGGTGAACAGGGGGGGCATCCGAGGTTCCTTGCTGATTGTCAGTCGTGCGCTGTATCGGACGCGAGTATCCGCAGAACGTCGTCAGTGAGCTCAACTGTAATGACCCTGAACATCGTTGCACCTTTTGAATCAAGGCTGCAACGCTGCGTCATCGACAGAGAATGTTACGTGTCGTCAAATATGTCACAGCTCACCATTGGCAACGGTACTGCGTATCGTGTCACACCGTGCGCGTGCATGAGTACGGGCTCGTGTCAGCTCGACGCAGACCCGACCTCCCTGGATTTATACGTCCCGCATCTCGCGACCGTTCTCGAGCGAGATCTTCACGCCGTTGTCGTGGAGTCGCTTTACGACCAGAAGCGATCGGCGCGTGATGAGCACGGATCGCAGCGGTGATGGTGACGAGTGCTGTCACCGACTGACTAAGCAACGGTCATGAGCCGTGCGCAGCCCGGCATTGAACAACGCCACCGTGATGAACCGTCACTTACGCTGCAACGCACGCATCGAACGCGTCACGCTGCATCGGTGCGCTGCTGTAGCTTGTCGGCGACTGCAGGTCGCCTTGCGAATCCATGTCCCCAGCTGGCCCCTGACCCTTCCATGCAATTGACCTTGCGATTTCTGTCGCTCGCTACCATCACCGTCATTGCGGTATCGGCCGCACCCGCAGCGCATGGGCAGGCTCGCTCGCTGCTGCCTGCGCCGGACCTGAACGGCTGGCATGCGGACGTGCCGAACGCGGACACCATGCCCGGGCTCGCGTCACCGTTCGTCGTGCGCCAGGGCGTGCTGCAGATTGCCGGCGAACCGCGCGGCCACCTGATCACCGACTCCACCTACCGCAATTATCGACTGGTGGTCGAGTACCGTTTTCCCGGCACGCCTGGCAACGCCGGCGTGCTGATTCACGCGTCGACGCCGCGGGCTCTCTATTCGATGTTTCCCAAGTCCATCGAGGTGCAGATGGAGTCGGGGAACGCCGGTGATTTCTGGTGCATCGTGGAGGACATTTGGGTGCCGAACATGCTGCGTCGTCGTGGCCCACGTGCTGCGTGGGGCATCACGGAGGGAAAGGGCCGTCGGATTCGGCACCTCATCGACGGCGTGGAACGCCCGCGGGGCGAGTGGAACCGCATGGTGATCACGGCGCAGGGCCGCACGATTACGGTGCGTGTCAACGATCGACTCGTGAATCGCGGCACGAATGCCACGGCGGACCGTGGGCAGATCGCGATCCAGTCGGAAGGCGCAGCCGTCGAGATCAGGACGCTGGAACTGACGCCGCTGTCCATGCGCCGGTGAACGCTACGCGCGCCCGGTCGCATGCTGGGGTGACCGGGCGCGTGCGACGACTGCGGGCAGCTGCCCGCGTCAGGCCAGACCGAGCTTGCGCAGGACCTCCTGTGGCGGCCCGTCGAACTTTGCCAGCGACACGTTCCCGATGTACTGCAGGTCCTTCATGCCGGCCGCGCTGGTGTAGAAGCCGCTCGCTGTGAGATTCCTGATCTCGGCGAAGAACACGGCGCCGGCCTTGAACGCCGGCGTCGCGGCGGGGGCGTAGCAGATGTCGTCGCAGATCGCGGCCTGCTGCGCCACCGTGAGCAGGGCAAAGTTTCGCGTGAAGCGCCTGCCGCTCTCGACGTTCAGCCAGGTGAGCCCACCGCGCACGCGCACCAGCGCGCGCTCGGCCCAGTCGTACGGGGCGCTGACATACTCGTTGATGTAGGCTGGCACGCCGACGGTCGACGCCGCCGGGCTGGTGTCGTCGGCGGGAATGATCGCGTCGCAGAGTGCGGCGAGTGTGGCCAATTCCGGCGCCGACAACAGACGTGGCCACGACGATTTCGGCGTGATCAGGTCCGGGTCCGTCGCCGTGCCGCGTGGCCCCGATTTCGGCGGCACCGGCGCGTCGCCGGCGCGTGCGCGCGGCGTGATCGCGATGAGCTGCTGCGCTTCGGCGATAGCGGGAGTCAGCCCGTCGGCGAGCGTCGTACCCGCGGCGACGACGGCGATGACCTTGAGCGCGTCGCGGCGGTCCATCGGCGGTGTCCGTTCGTCACGCATCAGATGTTCCTCCGCTGCATCTCGCCAAGAATGTGATCACAGGTGCGCCACGCCAGCGCGAGGATGGAAAGTGTCGGGTTCTTGTCGGCGTTCGACACGAAGGGTGCGCCATCGGTGACGAAAAGATTCTTCACCTCCCACGACTGGCAGTACTGGTTCAGCACCGAGGTGCGCGGATCGGTGCCCATGCGACAGGTCCCGACTTCGTGAATGATCTGTCCACCACGGGCGATCACCTTCGCACCGTCGGTTTCCACCGTGCCGTTCACGGTGCCGCCCATGGACGTGATGATGTCGGCGAACGTGCGCACCATGTGCGCAGCCTGCTTCGTCTCGTGCTCCGACCACTGCCAGTGGAAGCGCAGCACGGGAATGCCCCACTGATCCACCACCGTCGGGTCGATTTCGCAGTACGAATCCTCGTTCGGAATCATCTCGCCACGACCGTCGAAGTGCATGAAGCTGCCGTAGTATCGACGCGCCTCCTCCTTGAACTTCCGGCCATATGCGCCCTTCGTGTGCCGTTCCAGGCCGCCGAAGATTCCCGGGCCCGGCATCTCGCGACCGCCGCCGAATTCCACATGGTAGCCGCGCGCGAATCCGAGCTTGCCGCCAAGCTGATTCTTGTACTCCCACCACGGCATGTACATGTGTAGGCCGCTAGCGCCATCGGTGTTGTGCGGCGGCAGGTTCTCGAGCATCGGAATCTGTCCGCCAATACCGGCACCGACGGTGTCCATCAGGTACTTGCCCACCAGCCCACTGCCGTTCGAGATGCCGTTCGGAAACTGCGAGCTCTTCGAGTCCAGCATGATGCGCGCTGTTTCGCAGGCACTGGCGGCGAGCACGATGACGCGCGCGGTGACATGCCGGTCGGTGCGTGTCGCCTTGTCGATGTAACGCACGCCGGTGGCCTTGCCCGTCTGGTCCACTGTGACTTCGCGCACCATCGCATCGGGCACGATGTCCACGTTGCCGGTCATGAGTGCAGGCGGCAGCAGCACGGTCGTGGACTGGAAGTTCGCCTTCACCGAGCAGCCCCACCCGCACGGTGTCGCCCACAGGCAGGCCTGGCGCTGTCGCATGGACTGCGCGAGCACCTTCTGCGCGAGCGGATTGCCCGGGTGGATCTTTTGCGGCAGCGTTTCCGCATCCTGTCGCTTCGTCATGATCGCGAGGTGCGACGGAATGACGGGGATGCCGAGCGGTGCCGCGTGCTTCTTTGCCAGCAACTCGGTGGCGCGTGGGGCCGGCGGTGGCATGAGCACACCTGGCGACGAGGCGGGTGTGTTTTCCAGGTTGTCGTCGCCGCCGTAGACGCCAATCAGCATTTCGGTGCGATCGTAATACGGTGCCAGGTCGTCGTACGTCAGCGGCCAGTCGGCGCCCAATCCGTCGCGCGTCTTCGGCTTGAAGTCATACGCGCCCATGCGCAGCGAGATGCGGCCCCAGTGGTTCGTGCGCCCGCCGAGCATGCGGGCACGCCACCATCTGAAATCGGTGCCCGGCGCATTGGTGTACGGCTCGCCCGGCACGTCCCACCCGCCGTCTACCGTGGCGTCGTAGAAGCCGAATGGCTTGTGCTTCGTGCCGGCCCCGAGCAGCGGCGCCTGTCGCGGCAGCTTGAACATCGGTGTTTCGCGAACCGGGTCGTAGGTCCGTCCCGCCTCGAGCACCAGCACCTTCTGGCCCGCGACGGCGAGCTGGTAAGCGGCCATGCCGCCGCCGGCACCGGAACCGACCACGATCACGTCGTACTTCGTCTGTGACTTGGGACTGGCCTGCACCACGCGGTCTCGCTCCTGATTGGGTCCGGCGGGAACATAGCGCGCGGTCAGGCCCCGTCGAAGCGTGGCGCTGGCGGCTCCGGATCACCGGCGGTGGCGATACTTGGTGATGACCTGCTCCTGATCGTCGACGCGGGTGGCACTCCGGGCCCTTTCACGCGCACATCGCTCGTGCGCGACTCAGAAGCTGATGCGGATGCCTGCGCTGGCGAAGCGACGAGCCTCGTTCTGGCCGCCATCCACGAACGTATTGAAGGTGTTCAATGACGTGCCACCCGATGACTGACCGACTTCGGCCGCCAGCTTCAGCAGCGGCAGGTTGAACGCGAGCGACGCGTACACGACGTCGCGCTTCGTCTGCTGCACCAGGGTCGTCGATGCTCCGCCGGTGTTGCCACCTTCGTTGACCGACGCACTGATGTTCAGGCGCGTGTCGTACGTGTCACGACCGGCGCCGCCACCAATCTCGATGAAGCCAAGCTTCTTGGACACCGAGAGTCGATATGCCTCGGTGCCGACCGAGAACCCGGTCAACGAGAGCGCATCCGTACCACCCGTGCCACCTTGAAACGACGCCGTCAGGTCGGCCGTCGGCAGGTCACGCTTGATGTAGCTCGCCGAGATGGCCGGAATGAGGTGCGCATCGCGGGTGAGGCCGACGCGGCCGCCGTAGCCGAACTTGAAGCGCTTGCCGGGCACCACGAGCGAGACCTCCTCGACATCCACATCGGGCAGGTACGCCACGTTCACGATGCCGTCCAGCGAGAACAGGCGGGTGAGCCCGACCGGGAAGCCCTTGAAGAGGCCCATGCCGACGTCGACCACGGGCGCCGGGACAGGCGCGGAGGTGGTCCTTATCTGCGAGGCGCGCGCCCCGAGAGGACTGAGCGTGATGTCGTCCACGTCCGGCACGCGCCCTTCAACGGCACTGACGCGCAGGTTCGCGGAAAACTTCCCCAGTCCGCCGAGCGTGTTGGCAGTGCCGAGAATGGCTCCACCGCCGCTGAGGGCCTGGCCGAACTGCGGCATCATGAACCGGAACAGATCCACGGCCTTCTGGCAGGCATCGGCCGCGTAGCCGCGCACGGCGACCGGACCGGTGATGGCGCAGGACACTTGCGCGGACACGATCGTAGGAGCGGCGGCGAGCAGCAGGGCCGTGGCGAAGCGGTGGCGTGCGGTCATGATGACGTGGCAGGAGTGATGGTGGAGAACAGATACACGGTAATGCCTCTGGGGCGCGGGCGTCACCACGCTTGGAGCGCCACGCGTGCCGCAACGGGCGGTCGGCGCGCGCGTGATCCCATTCTACGACCAGCAAGCGCGCCGGTCGTCACAACATCGGAGGATAGCAGTCCTGATCAGCGGCCGTTGCGCAACCCGGTCGCCATGCCATTCCGCGTGCGCTCACTGAGGCGTGGGCATTGCACCCGTCAGTCCGCCTGCGAACGACCGGTCGAGGTCAGCGCAAACTGCTGCCGGATGGCCTCGGCGAGCTGGCGGCCGGTAAATGGCTTCGCGAGGAACCCGGCACGCATGCGGCGCAGGAAGTCCGACATGTCGGCATCGGCGCTGAATCCCGAGATCACCACCGCGGGCAGGTCGGGCCATTGCAGACGCATGCGTTGAATCAGCTCACGCCCCGACATGTGCGGCATCATGTAATCGGTCACGAGTGCGCTCACGCTGCTGCCGCTTTCCTGCAGCACCCGCAGCGCCTGCGCGGCGGAGTCGGCCACCTCGACGTCGAAGCCGTCGTGCACCAGCAGGCGACGCAACGTCTCGCGGGGGCCCTCGTCGTCGTCGACGAGCAGCACGAACTGCCGCAGCGCAGCCCGAGGCGTCGATGCCGACGCGCTTCCAGGTGCCGACGCGCTTCCGGGTGCAGTCGTGAACGTGTTGACGCAGGGCAGCAGCATCGAAAAAATGGAGCCGGTGCCTACCGTGCTGCTGCAGCGTACACCGCCGCCGGCACGTTCCGCGATCGAGAGGGCGGTAGCCAGGCCAAGCCCCGTACCCTGACCCGACGGCTTCGTCGTGAAGAACGGCTCGAACATGTGTGCACGCGTCTGTTCGTCGAAGCCCGTGCCGGTGTCCTGCACGGAGATCGCCACATGCACGCCAGACAGCGGGTTCGGCGAGCCGAACATGCGCTCGCCGTGCAGCTGTTCAACGGCACTTCGCAGCGTGATCACGCCGCCGGCCGGCATTGCGTCGCGCGCATTGGCCAGCAGGTTCAGCAATGCGAGTTCCACCTGATTCGGATCGGCAAAGACTTCCGCGGCGCCGGATTGCAGCTGCAATGCGAGCGTGCAGTGCGGTGCGATGACCTTGCGCAGCAGCGGCGCGGTCTCGCGCAACCGTTCGTCCAGCCGGAACGACACGCTCTGCTCCACTTGCAGCCGCGTGAACGTGAGCAGCTGGCGCGTGAGCCGACGCGCGCGATCGGTGGCGTTACCGATACTGGCAAGATCGACCCGACGCTCCGCATCGAGCTGCGCATCTTCCAGCATCTCGACGCTACCGCCGATGATGGTGAGGAGATTGTTGAAGTCGTGTGCAACGCTCGCGGCGAGCCGTCCCACGATCTCCAGCTTCTGGACGTGGCGGAGCTTTTCCTCCATGGCGCGATGCTGTGCGAGCTCGCGCAGCATCGCGCGCTCGTGCGAGATGTCATCGAAAGTCCACAGTCGGCCGCGTCCTGCCTCGGCGTCGATCGGGACGCTCATGACGCGGAGGGTGCTGCTGCTGCCGTCGTCGAGCTCCCAGATCCAGTCCTCGATGCGCGCATCGGGATCGGCCGTGATGCGATTGGCCTCGCGGCGCACGAACTCGCTGTTCCTGACGCGAGCGAACAGCGAATCCATTGCCCGTGCGATCACCTCACCGGTCACGATGCCGGCCGGAATATTGAGCCAGCCGGCTGCGGCCGGATTCACGACCGCTTCCGCCCGCAGGCTGTCGGCAAAGATCACGCCTTGCGGCACGTGTGCCATGATCGCGCGCAGCCGGGCCACATCGTCGGGAACACCGCCATCGGCACCGGGTCCGGGTCCGACGAGCAGCAGCTGCAGGAACCGCGGATCATCGCGCACATGCGCACCAATCTGCGCCACGTCGTTCCAGGCGAGCAGCAGTGACACACCGCGACGACCTGACAGATTCTCCGGGCCATGCACGAGCGCGGCGGCGGCCGGCATCGTGGGCAGCTGGAGCAGCACCGCGAGTGGCAATAGGCGCCGCGCATCATGCAGCGCGAGCGTGACTGATGCGTCGTTCTCATGCCATGCCGCAGGCACGCGCATGGTGTGCGGCTGCCGCAGTGACGGGTCCGCGCCGCTCACCTCGATGAGATCGTCGCCGAGCCAGCGGATCAACGCGATGAAGTCAGCCGCGGCAAGCTGTCGGATGGCGATCAGCATGAGCCCGTGCGCTTCTGTACGGTCACGTCCAGGAATCCAGCACGTGGTGCAGAATCTGCGCCACTTCATCTGGCGCCGTGAGATGCGGCAGGTGCCCATGCGCCTTGAGCAGCACGAGCGTGGCGTTGGGCAGCTGCTGCGCGAGGTATTCACCAGCGGTGATGGGCACCGCAACGTCCACCAGCGAGTGCAACACCCAGACGGGCTGCGTCACGCGCGGCAGCGGTGCGCGGAAGTCCGCATAGAAAACCATCTGCAGCGTACGCAGTGCGATGTCGGGGCGTATCGCGGCAAGCAACGAACTGTATTCCTCGGCCTGCGCGGCAGTGGCATCCGGACCGATGGCATCAACTGCGAACTGACGGGCCCAGGTCACGAAGTCATTCTGCGCTCCCGCCAGCAACGCCTCGATCGCATCGCGCGAAAAGCCGGCGCGAAAATCCACGTCGTCCAGGTAGCGCGGGCTGGAACAGATCAGTGCGAGCCTGCCGATCCGCTCGGGTGCAGCGATCGCGGCGAGGAGCCCGATGATGCCGGAAATGGAGTGTCCGACGAAGAGCACGTCACGCAGATCCATTTCGTCCAGCAATTCGACGAGGTCATCCACGTACGCGAAGAGCGATCCGTACGCTTCGGCGACATACGCGCCAGGCGGGGCGAGTGGTGAATCGACGTTGTCGAAGCGCACGATGCGTGCGCGATCCTTCAACGATTCGGTGACGTGACGCCAGGTGGCCTGCGAGGTGCCGTGCCCGTTGCCGAACACGATCACGCGCTCGCCTGAGCCGGTGATCGTTGCGCCCAGGCGTCGTTGCTGCCGTGTTGCAGGCTTTGACATGACGTCCTGGGTCAGTCGTGAAAAAGCGGGTTGTAATTGGAGCCAATGAGTTCGCTTTCCGGCGCACGCGTCAATCATCACCGGGTGCAGCGGAAAATGCCATATGAGGCTTCTAACGTTGCGGTTCGTTACAAATTATTCATTTTTCGAGGAGTTACGCGAGCACGAGCAAGGCTGGGTGCCCACGGTCGCGGTAGTGCACTCAGCTGGGCAAGGGTTTACGGGCGCCGCCTGCATGGTCATGCTTCGCGGATGACAAACCCCATGACGCGCGTGGCCATCGTGCTCAACAACGCCTCTGGCGACGGTGCGGCCGATGCGGCGCGGTTGGCAATCGCGCCGGTTTTCGAGGCCGCGGGCATTGGAGCGGAGTTCCTGATGCTGGCCGAGGGGGACGATCTGGCGGCGATGCTCACGCGCATTCTCGCGTCCGGGGTGGACGCCATCGTGGCGGGGGGCGGCGACGGCACGGTGAACAGCGTTGCGGCGGCCGTCGTCGGGCATGACGTCACCTTCGGCGTCATTCCGCTCGGCACGCTGAATCATTTTGCGCGCGACCTGGGCATCCCACTCGACGCGGCCGACGCGGCGCGCGTCATCGTGGCCGGCCACACCGTGCCGGTGGATGTCGCAGAGGTGAACGGGCGCATCTTCCTGAACAACTCGAGCGTCGGGCTCTACCCGCGCATCGTGCAGCTGCGCGAGCGGTACAAGGCGCGCGGCATCGAGAAGTGGGTCGTCGCAGCGTGGGCGACGTTCCGGGTCACGCGTCGCAGCAATCCGCTCCGCGTGCTACTAAATGTGGATGGGAAGCGCGTGTCACGCACCACGCCACTCGTCTTCATCGGGAACAACGAGTATCGCATGGCCGGCTTCGATGCCGGGTCACGAGCGTCTCTCACGGACGGGCGGCTGGCGATCTACATCGTGGCGACCAGCGGACAGCTCGGGTTCCTCAAACTCACCTGGCGCATTCTTACCGGTACGGCGCAGGGCTCGAGCGACCTCCTCATGCTTCGCGCGACGGAGGCCACGATCGATATGCCGCACGAAGCGGCCATGACCCAGCTCCCCGTCGCGCTGGACGGGGAGATCGCCTCGGTGGAGCTGCCACTGCGCTACGTAATCAACCCCGGCGCGCTGCGCGTGGCAGTACCTCGCTGACTGCATGCGCGCTGGCGATCAGCGAGACGTGAGCGGCCTGACGGACACCTTGTCCACATGCAGGTTCAGCGCATGGTTCACGCGTAAGCCAACAATGCCGTCCGTGGGCAGCTCGCTGCGCGGTGCGTCCAAGACCTGCGTGCCGCCCACCGACATGGTGACACGATCCGCACGCGCCTCGATCACGAGTGGATACTTCACGCTTGCGCCGGCAGTGGAGGTCCATTGTGGAATTGCGGCATTCGCAGTCCAGTCGCGTACGGTTCGCGTAGCTGCCCCCTCGCGCACCTTCAACAGTGCCTTGCCGTCGCGGCGCACCAGCGCATACGCATAGGTGGGGGAGGACGAGCTCAGACCGCGACCGCCGAAGATCACGCCGAAGCCTTCCGCGCGTGCACCGGGGTTGTAGAGAAGAAGCGTCGCCTCGAGCCGCCAGTTGCCGGAGGCGCGCATGGTGCTGTCAAAAACGATGGTGGCGGGTCCGGTGGTGACGTGAAACCCTGGCTTCATCTCGGCCAGCCGTACCTCGGCATTGTTGCCACCGGCATCGGCCCGCGCGACCCATCCCGGTGGTGCCTTCGCAGGCGAGGTGGCCGGCCTGGACTGTGCCGCCGCGACGGTGGGGTGCGTGGACAGTGCGCCCAAAACACAGGCGCCGATTGCCGCAGTGCGGCGGAGTGTCGAATTTGTCATGCCTGCAACGTCGGACGGTGTTGCGCTTTACGCAATCGGCACGCAAGAGCGGGAGCTCTCACTGGGCCGTTGCCGCCGCGCACGTGATGCCCCGGTCGCACGGACCGCAATGTCCGCAACCGTCAGCGCGGGCCTGCGCCGATGTATCGGTCAAAGTGATCGACGAGTCGGCGTATCAGGTACGTGGCGTAGTAGGGACGCTGCGTCCAGCCATGCGTGGCCGCGGGCGCAAACGCGAAGTCGAAGTCCTTGCCCAGCCGCATGAACTCCTCGGCCAGCGTGACGCTGGTGGCGAACGGCACCACGTCGTCCTGCATGCCGTGAATGATCAGGAGATGGTCGCGCAGGTTGCCTGCGTACTGCAGCGCGCCGCGCGTGAATGTCTGCGGGTGTGTCTGCGGACGGCGCGCGATGGCCACGTCATCGCTGCCGAAGAACTTCGGATCAGTTGCGGGGGCACCGGCCACACCTGCCTGAAACAGGCCGGGCTTTTTGAGTAGTGCATAGACCGTGAGCGTGCCACCGTAACTGCTGCCCCAGATGCCGAATCGTGTGGGCGCCACGAACGGCATCGCCTTCATGTAGTCCACGGCAGCCTGCAGGTCTTCCAGGTCCTCGCCACCCCAATCCATCAGAAACTTCTCGCGGAACTCGCGGCCGTAACCGGTGCTGCCGCGTACATCCACCTGCACGACGATGTAGCCCTTCTCGATCGCGAGATACTGCTGCAGCGCGGCGTAGCGTCCCTCCCACCGGTTACGCACCGTATTGGAGTACACGGGGCCGAAGAGCACCGGATACTGTTTCGTCTGGTCGAGGGCGGGGGGGTACGTGATGCGCAGGTGCAGCGGCGGCGTGCCGAGTCGTGCAGGGAGCGAGACGTATTGCGGGTGCACCCACTGCGTCGTCGTGAAATCAACGGCCTGAGAACGCGTGATGCGCCGCTCGGTCGCGCCTTTCCTTGCGTCCAGCAGATAGAGTTCCAGCGGCGTGACGTCGTTCGACGACAGCAGGGCAATGCTCTGCCCGTCGGGGGACACGAAGGGTGCGTGTGTTCCGGCAATCGTGGTGAGCCGACGCTTCCGGGAGCCGTCGGGCTGCATGCGCCAGACATGCCGCTCGGAAGGATTCGACTCGGAGCTGACCCACGTGATGCTGCGTGTGCCGGCATGCGCGATGGCGGCTCCGGCGACATCGTGCGGACCTGTGGTGAGTGCGCGCAGCACGGTGTCGCCGGGTGTCAGCAGGTACACCCGATAGCGGTCATCCAGATCGCCCGTCAGCAAGACATGCGCGCCATCTGCCGCCCACGACGAAGCGATATCATTGTAGATGCGTGTCTCGCGGTGATCGTACCAGATGCGCCGCGCGCTGGTGCTGCCCGGTGACACGAGGTACACGCCGCGGTCGATCGCGTCGTCGCTCTCACGATCGATCAGCAGCGTGCCGGTGGGTGACCAGGCGTAGTTCACGATGCGTGTCGCACTGGAATCCGGCAGCTCGATGAAGCGCAGCGTGCGCGATGCGACGTTCAGCAGGCCGACCTTGCGCACCTCGTTCGCATCGCCGGGCGCGCTGCGGCGCACGCTGTTCAGCACGGGCGCCGCGCCGAGGTAGTACGGAATGCGCATGACCGGCACACCGCGACGATCCACGTAGTGCACGGCGAGCGTCTTCGAGTCCGGCGACCAGCCGTACGAGGGTGCATCGCCGCCCCACGTCGCGCTGCCGATTTCGACGTCCGGACGGAAGTAGGTGCCCAATGGTACCGTGCCGATCGGAGCGACCGCCACGCTGGTCACGCGCACCGGCGCGCCACCATTGGCCGGCATCAGCCAGAGATCGCCATCGCGCAGGAACGAGATCTGCCGGCCATCGGGTGAGACGGCGATGTCGGACCGGTCACCGCCGTCGGCGGTGAGCCGCGTGAGCTGTCCCTTTAGGGTCGCGCGCCAGATGTCACCGTTTTGCACGAACAGCAGCGCGTCGCCCGCCGGCAGCCAGGCGATGTCGCTGACCGGCGCCTGGTTGGATGTCGGCAGTAGCCGGCGTGGCGTGACGCCGGCGCGGTCCACCAGCCAGAGTGTGCGCGCCGGCAGTCCGCGGTCGTTCCACAGGAAGGCGAGCTGCCGTGAGGTCGGCGACCAGCGCGGTGCCGCGGGTGTGGTACCGGTCAGCGCGGGTGTCGCCATCAGGCGCTCTATGGTCAGCGGCACGCGGGCGGCTGGCGCCTGCGCGATGGCACAGGTCAGTGACGATGCCGCGAGCAGCACGCCGGTCGACAGGATCAATGCAGGACGGAGGGGCATCGTCGTTTGTCCGAGCTCGGCCCGACACCGTTCGGCGCGGACAGGACATGAAAAGGGATCGGCAATGTGCGCAAGCAAACAGGATATGGAGCGGGATCGGTCGTGTGCGCGGGGAATATGTCACGGTCCACGCGCGCGGGCGCCGGTGGACGGCGCAGTGAATCGGTGCAGGCTGACCTGAAATACTTCAGGCGACAGGCCTCCGGGCCGATACCACTGCCTGAGGCGCCACGGGCCCCCCGTCCGTGCCGCCACCCACCGCTCACACCGTTGCGCATGTTCCAGTCTCTGACACTCCGCTACAAGATCCTCGCGCTGCCGGTCGTTGCGATGATCGGCTTCATCGTCACGATTGCCACATCGGTCGTCTCGAGTCGTCGGGCACAGGTCGAGCTGACGCGCATCGAGACCCAGGCAATGCCGGCGCTCGAAGCCAGCCGTCGCCTCGAGCTGCGCCTCGATTCGTATCAGCGCGCACTGCGCGATGCCGTTGCCGCCAGCGATACACTGTCGGTGTCTGCCGCCGACACCCTGACGGCGAGCTTCGCGGCGGTCGCAGACTCGCTGCGGAAGAACGCCGCCGTCGACACGTCGACGCTGAACGCGATCAGGACGGACTTCGACACCTATGCGAAGCAGGCACGCGCCGGCACCATCGGAATGATCAGCGGCAATGCCGAGGACCTGATGGGTACGATGCAAGCCATGCGTAGCGGCTACACGGAACTCTCGAAGGATCTCGCTGCCTTCACCAAGGCGCAGCAGGGCGGCATCGCGACGGCGTTCACGGCAGCGAACCGCGCGCAGGCGCTGATGTTGCAGATCACGGCCGGTGTCCTGGTGGTGTCGCTCCTGGCGCTCGGCTTCCTCGCCGTCGCGACATTGCGCAGCGTGGTGGGCGCGGTGAAGGCGTTGTCGACCGCCGCGACGGAAATCTCGCAGGGCAAGATCGATCAACAGATCGTGGTGAACAGCACCGACGAAATCGGCACGCTGAGCCTCGCGTTCCGCGGCATGGTGGAGTACATCGGCGGCGTCACGACGGCGGCGGACCGGCTTGCATCCGGCGACCTGTCGGCCACGGTGCAGACACGCTCGGAGCATGACGTGCTCTCGCGCAGCATCAACCGTGCGACGGAAACGCTGCGCAAGATCGTGGGCGAGGCGCGCGGCGTGATCGAGGCAGCCAAGCATGGCGACCTGACGAAGCGCGGCGATGCCACGCAATTCCAGGGCGCCTACTTCGAGTTGATCGATGGCACCAATGCGATGCTCGACGCCGTGGTGGAGCCAATCACCGAAGCAAAGGACGTGCTGCGTCGCGTCGCGGACCGCGATCTCTCGGCACGCGTGGTTGGCAGCTACAACGGCGAGCATGCGGCCATGAAGGAGTCGCTCAACACGGCACTGGAGAACATCGCCGAGGTCTTCGCGTCGCTGACGGCGGCCATCGAGCAGGTGAATGCGGCATCGACCGAGATCGGTGACGGGAGCCAGGAACTGGCGAGCGGTGCATCGGATCAGGCAGGCGCCATCGATCAGGTCACGAACCGCATCAAGGTGGTGGACGAGCGCACCAAGGCGAACGCGGCAAACGCCCGCGAGGCACGTGCGGCGATGGACCGCGCCAACACGTCGACCGAGCAGGGCGTGGAGCGCATGGTGGCGCTGGCCGACGCCGTGGCCGAGATCAAGCGCTCTGCCGATGCGACCGCGAAGATCGTGAAGACCATCGACGAGATTGCGTTCCAGACCAACCTGCTGGCGCTGAACGCGGCCGTCGAGGCGGCGCGCGCCGGTGATGCAGGCAAGGGCTTTGCGGTGGTTGCCGACGAGGTGCGCAGCCTGGCCATTCGCGCGTCGGAAGCGTCACGCAACACGGCGGCGCTAATCGAGGAGTCGGTCGCGAAAGCGGAGACGGGCGTGACCCTGAACGAGAGCGTCAAGCGTCGCCTGGAGGAGATCCGCAGCGGCGTGCAGGGTGCGGCCGCCATCATGAATGAAATCGCGCAGGGCGCGGTCTCCCAGGAGAAGGAGCTGGCCGAGGTCATGCAGTCAATGGCGCAGATCGGCAGCCTCACGCAGCGCACGGCGGCCAACGCCGAGGAGTCGGCGAGTGCGGCGGCCGAGCTCTCGGCACAGGCCCGCGAGATGCACGAGCTGGCGGCACAGTTCAACGTCGGCGACGAGTCCACGCAATCATGGGCGGAACCGTCGCGCCGTCAGGCGCCGGTCTCGCGTGTGTCAGTCGGTGCAGGACGCCCGGCGCCGTCGCGCGCGGCGGCGGCGGCTCGAGGAAAGGCTTCGTCACCGCGGCATGAGGCGGCGGTGGGCAGCGCGGCCGCTGCCGCGGGCAGCAAGGCATCATCGATGATTCCGTTCGATGACGACGATGACGGGGACGACATCCTGAATTCATTCTGAATGACGACTGCGCCCCGGTAATCACCTGCGAAGGGCAGCTGCATGAAATATCGTAGCTGCCGTTTTCGCATGTCGTTCGACACCACATGCGGGGTTCGCAGCAGGCCGATACCACAAGCAAGAGATTCGTGCATCCTCACATGCACGAGAGTCCCGCGACACCCTAACGCATGCCTGAAATCGGACGTAGCCACGAGCGATCGTACGCCGCCCAGGCGTCCACCCCCGCGGATCGCGAACGGCTGGACGATGAGAGCCGCGAAGTGTACCGACGCCTGCGGGTGACGATCCTGGGCAGCTTCGCGCTGCTCGGCATCGTCGGTGCGCTGCGCTTCTGGCATGACGACCCGGGGCTCGTGATCGTGATGACAAGTGTCCTCGTGCTGTTGATCGTCTTCGTCACTGAGCCCATCGTGCGACGCGTGCAGCGCCAGCATCAGCTGATGCAGGAGCGCGGTGCGGAGCTGGAGCAGCTGTCACTGGCGGCCAGGCGCACGTCGAATGGTGTGGTCTTCACCGACGTCGCGCGACGCATCACCTGGGTGAACGACGGCTTCACGCGCCTGACGGGGTACAGCGCGAACGAGGCGCTGGGAAAGTCGCCGGCTGCACTGATGCACTGCTCACGCACCAATCCGAGCACGGTGGCGGCCATGCGAGAAGCGTTGCAGGCCGGCCTGCCGTTCTGCGGCGAGCTTGTCAACCGCAGCAAGCACGGTCGCGAATACTGGGTCGAGCTGGACATCCAGCCGATTCATGACGCCGATGGCGCGCTGACGGGGTTCTCCGCCATCGAGACGGACATCACCGCACAGGTCGAGCAGCGCGAACGGCTGGCGCTGATCTTCGAGACAATAAGCGAGGGCGTGGTACTGATCGGCGCCGACGCCTCCATCGTGGAGTGCAATACTGCAGCTGGCCAGATTCTCGGACTGTCGGTCGATCAATTGCGGGGGCGCGTCGCGCTTTCGCCCGCGTGGGGCTGTGTCCGTCGCGATGGGACCGACCTGCCTCCCGACGAGTTGCCTGCGGCCGTGACGCTGCGATCCGGCGTGCCGGTGCGCGGCTTCGTGCAGGGGATCCGGTATCCGGACGGTACGCTCCGGTGGGTGTCGGTGAGCACCCAGCCGGTGAGAGATGTGGCCGGCGAGGTGACGTCGGTCGTCACGAGCTTCAGCGACGTCACGGCGCTGCAGGAACAGGAGCATCGCATGGCGATGGTGGTGCGTGGCGCCGGACTGGGCACATGGGACTGGCATGTGCCCAGCGGTCACGTGATCTACAATGCGCGGTCAGCCGAGATCGTGGGCTTCACGGCGGAGGAATTCGAACCGACGGCCGCGATGTGGGAAAGCCTGCTGCACCCGGATGATCGTGACGCCGTGATGTCGCAGCTGGCCGCGCATCTGGACGGCCGCACGCGCGAGTTCCGGTGCGAGCACCGGCAGCGTCGAAAGGATGGCTCGTGGGCCTGGGTGCTTGGCGCAGGGCAGGTGATCGAACGCGCGACAGACGGTACCCCCCTGCGAGCAACGGGCATCAACCTCGATCTCTCGGTCAACAAGCTGCTCGAGGAGCGCGCAGAGGAGGCGCAGGACCGGTACGACGCGGCGATCGCCGGCACGAGTGATGGGCTGTTCGACTGGACGATCGCCACCGGCGACATCTGGCTGGCGCCTCGCGCGTGGGAATTGCTTGGTTATCAGCCCATCGGACCGTATCCACGCGTGCCTCGCGACGCATTCTTTGCGCGCGTGCATCCGGAGGATCTGGCGGAGACGCAGCAGGGACTGGATGCCCTCATGCAGCATGACACGCCATTCAACGTGGCGCTCCGCCTGCGGCTGCGGAATGGCGAGTTTCACTGGTTCCGCACCCGGTGCAGCGCGCAACGTGATCGCGACGGTCGGCCTGTGCGACTGGCTGGCTCGATGCGCGACATCCAGGTCAACAAGGAAGCCGAATTCCAGCTGATCTACGCCCGACGCAACGCAGAATCTGCGTTGCGCGAGGTCACGGCGTTGCGCAACGCCCTCGACGAACATTCCATCCTCTCGGTCGCGGATCGTCGTGGCCGCATCATCGACGTGAACACCGGCTTCTCACGCATCAGCGGATACGCTCCCGAGGAGTTGATCGGCAACGATCATCGCATGCTGCATAGTGGCATGCACCCGCCGGAGTTCTGGCCCGCAGTCTGGCGCACCATCGCCAGCGGACGCGCCTGGCGTGGTGAAATCTGCAATCGTCGCAAGGATGGCACGCTGTACTGGGTGGACAGCACCATCGTGCCGTATTTGCACGAGGATGGCTCGATTGAAAAGTACGTGGCGATCGGCTTTGACATTTCGGCGCAGAAAGTCGCGGCCGAGCTGCTGCGCGCCACGCGCGCCGAGGCGGAGGAAGCGAATCGATTGCTGCTGGAGACGAATCGCACCCTGGAGGACGCCACGGTCTTCGCCAACGACATGGCGGCGCAGGCTGCGATGGCGAGTCATGCCAAGAGCGAGTTCCTGGCAAACATGAGCCACGAGATCCGCACACCGCTGACGGCGATCCTCGGCTATACCGACGTCCTGCGCGACGAGTTGATCGGCACCGAGTGCGAGGTGCGCGGCATTGTCGCCGTGGACACCATCAGGCGGGCGGGCGAACACCTGCTGGTGGTGATCAGCGACATCCTGGACTTGTCAAAGATCGAGGCTGGTCGGCTCGTGGTCGACCAGGTCGAGATGCAACTGCCGCAGCTGTTGTTCGACGTGGACAGCATGATGCAGGCGCGGGCGATGGCGAAGCACGTGACGCTGCAGAGTTCACTCTCGACGCCCATTCCGGAGCGTATCCAGACCGACCCGACGCGATTGCGGCAGATCCTGATCAACCTCGTCGGTAACGCGGTGAAGTTTACCGACGTGGGTCGCATCGAAGTTCGGACACTCGTGGTGCAGGCACCCGACGGCAGCGGGTCCATGTTGCGTGTAGAGGTGCAGGACACCGGCCCGGGCATGACGCGCGCGCAGGCGAGAACGCTGTTTCAGCCATTCACGCAGGCGGATGCGTCGGTCACACGACGTCATGGCGGCACGGGTCTTGGATTGACCATCTGCAGGCGTCTGGCGGGCCTGATGGGTGGTACGGTCACGCTTGAGTTCACGATGCCGGGGCGCGGATCGCGATTCGTGCTGGAGCTGCCGCTGGTGGCAGCGGCTGACGTACCGCTGGTCGAAAACCTGGATGCATGCACGCAGGATCGTCGTGCGGACGAAATCGCCGGGGAGCAGGAAACCGTCCTGCCGAGCGGGCGCATCTTGCTGGCCGAGGATGGCGAGGACAATCGACGGCTGATCACGTACCACCTCGCTCGTGCGGGTGCGGACGTGAGCGTCGCCGCGAATGGACGGATCGCGCTGGAAATGATTCTCGCCGCCCGGCAGGCCGGGCAGCCATTCGACCTGCTCATCACCGACATGCAGATGCCGGTGATGGACGGCTACACGCTTGCCCGCACCCTGCGCAAGCGGAACGTGACGATCCCGATCATCGCCCTCACCGCGCACGCGATGTCGATGGACCGGACGAAGTGCATCGACGCGGGGTGCAGCGATTACGCCACGAAGCCCATCGACCGCGCCAGGCTGATTGCCGTCTGCGCCGCGTGGATGCGCACGCAGGGCGCAGCTGCGACGCCCGTTGCAACAGTGAACATGGCGACACCGCCTGATGTCGCCGCACGGGCCGTCATCACGCGTGACGTGCAGTCACTTGATGATGACAGGGCAACGCACGATGCCACGATCCTGCTCAGCGATCTCGCGGACGATCCGGACATGGCGGAACTGGTCCAGATGTTCCTGCTGCAGCTCGAGGACCGTGCGGTGGCGTTTGAACGGCTCCGGCAGCCGCTCGACCGTGCCGTACTGGCCTCCAGGGCGCACCAGCTCAAGGGCGCCGCCGGTGGCTACGGCTACATGTCGATCAGTGCAGCGGCGCGCGAGGTGGAGCGCTACGCCGCATCCGGTGGAACGCAGCGCGAATGCGATGCGGCCGTGGAGACGCTGATTGCGCTCTGTCGCGCCGCGATTCGCGGCGGTCAGGCGACGGCGGGCGGCCTCACGCGTGGCGCGCCATGATCGGCGCGCCACGGGCCGACGGCGCGTGCATTGACACGCCGGGACCGCACGTGCTGCTGATCGACGACGATCCGTCGATTCACGCGCTGGTGGGTGCGATGCTCAAGCCGATGCACACACGCATGTCATCCGCGACGAGTGGTGAGGACGGCCTCGCACAGCTTCGCCTGCAGACTCCGGACCTGATCCTGCTGGACAACGAGATGCCCGGCGCGAACGGGCTCGAGGTCCTGCACTGGCTGCGCGCCGATCCGGTGCTGCGCGTGATTCCCGTCATCATGGAAACGGGAAGCGAAAGCAACAAGACGCTGTCTGCGTGCTTTGCTGCAGGCGCGGTAGACTACATCCGCAAGCCGTTCACGGCCGCGGAGCTGCGTGCCCGCGTCGGCTCGGTGCTGGAGCGCCAACGGATGCTCGGGGAGCTCACCAGCGCCGCTCGGCTGGACAAGCTGACCGGCCTTGCAAATCGCACGCTGCTCATGGATCGCCTGACGGTCGCGCTGGCGCATGCCCGCGTTGATCCAGCATACGGCTTCACGCTGATGTTCCTGGATTTCGACCGCTTCAAGCTGACGAACGACAGCCTCGGGCACGATGTAGGTGACATGCTGTTGCAGTCCATCGCAACCCGTCTGCAGCGGAACCTGCGCTCCACACAGTCCACGGCGCGCGAGGCTCCGGGAAACACGGTGGCGCGGCTTGGTGGCGACGAGTTCGTCGTGGTGCTGGATGATGTGTTCGAGCCGGACATCCGCAACGCGATCGCTGACCGGTTGTTGAACGCGCTCGCTGCGCCGTACCAGCTGGGCACGCACACGGTGCAGTCCTCCGCCAGCATCGGCGTGGTGTGCAGCCGTGATGGCTACGAGACGCCCGAGGATATGCTGCGCGATGCGGATATCGCGATGTACGAGGCGAAGGCCCGCGGCAAGGCCTGCCACGTGTCGTTCACGACCGGCATGCGAGACGCGGTACGCGATCGCATCGAGACGGAGAACGAGCTCCGGGACGCGATAGGCACTTCGCAATTCTTTTTCATGCACCAGCCGATCGTTTCGCTCGACGATCGCACGATCGCCGGTGTCGAGGCCCTGGCGCGCTGGCAGCATCCGGTGCGTGGCGCGATCTCGCCGGCGGCGTTCATCCCGATTGCCGAGGAGACGGGCCTGATCGTGCCGCTGAGCGAGCAGCTGCTGCGCGAGGCGTGCGCCGCGTTCATGCAGTGGCAGCGCACCGCTGGCGTCAACGCACCATCCATCATCAGCGTGAATTTGTCGCAGTCGCAGTTCTCCGACGCTCGTCTGGTGGAGCGCACGCTGCAAGTGGTGCAGGACGCCGGCATGCGCCCGTCGCAGCTGCAGCTCGAGGTCAAGGAATCGCAGATCATGCAGCAGCGATCGTCGGCGCTGGTCCTGCTGGCCGAATTGCGATCGCATGGCATCAAACTCGCCATGGACAATTTCGGCGCGGGCTACTCGTCGCTCTCGTGCCTGCAGGAGTTCCCGCTGGACGTGCTCAAGGTCGATCGCAGCTTCGTGGCGAACGCCTGTCGCGGCCGCGATTACGCGGCGCTGCTGCACGCCGTGGTGACACTGGCAGACAACCTGGGGCTGAGGGTCGTTGCCGAGGGTATCGAGACGGAAGAGCAGCTGGTGCTGCTGCAGGCGCTGGGCTGTGCCTACGGGCAGGGTTTCCTGCTGGCGGAACCAATGAGTGCCGCGGATGTCGGCGCACTGCTGTCGTCGCATGGAGGTATCTCTGCCGGACACCGATGACACACATGATGCCATGGCGGATACCACGGCACTGATCCGTGCCGCAATCGCGCGTGCCGGGCAGCTCGCGACGTTGCCGGAGATTGCGCTCGAGGTGATGCGCGTCGCGGAGAATCCGCAGGCGACCGGCGAGGACCTGGACCGCGTATTGTCGAAGGACCCGACGCTCGTGGCGCGCGTGCTGCGCATCGTGAACTCGGCGTACTACGGAGTGCGGCGCGAAGTCACGTCGGTCGGCACGGCGATCGCCCTCCTGGGCTTCGGGGCCGTGAAGAGCATTGCGATCGCCGCCAGCCTCACGCGCATGTTTCGCGGCGGAGCCGTAGGTGCGTCATTCGAGGCGCGTGAACTGTGGCGGCATTCCATTGCGGTCGCCGCTGGGGCGCGACTGCTCGCGTCCCACATCGAACAGGTCGATCCCAGCGAGGCGTTCCTTGCCGGGTTGATGCACGACATCGGCATCATTGTCGAGCTGCAGGCCTGTCGCGAGGAGTTTATCGCGGTGATCGGCGCCGTCTGCGCAGATCCGTCGCTTTCGTTTCGCGCTGCAGAGGAGCAACACCTCGGTGCAAGCCACGAGGCGTTCGGCGAGGCGTTGTGTGTCGCGTGGCGATTTCCCGTCGCACTGCAGCGAGTCACGGGGTACCACCACCGCCCCATGCAGCTGCCGCCACACGAGCGACACCTGAGCGCGGTCGTGCACGTTGCCGATCATCTCGCCGCAAGCACTGGGCTTGGTTACGCACGCACTGTGGATTCGGGTGAAGTCAGTGCTGCAATACTTCTGGCGCTTGGACTCACGGAGGCGGACCTGGAGCAAACGGCGGCGGCGCTGCAGGCCGAGGTGGCGGAGGTGTTTCCGATGTTGAACGGCGAGGTGTGAACGCTGCCTGACTGGTGGAGCGTCGTCGGGGCCTGCGTCGCGCGGCGGCGACAGCGAACCCGATTGCGGATGACCTGTACACAACTCGCGCCGCGTTTCCCGATGTCCAGGGAACGCGGCGCGAGTCGTGAGGGGCATGGTGTTTCGGGTGTCAGCCTATCAGCGCCGCGGTGCGGGGGCGAGGCTGGGATATCGGACGCTTCGACCGCGGCGGCGGTCCATCCTGACGGCTGCGCACCGTGAACTCCGCCAGCATCAGCGCCATTCGCGCGGCTTCGGCCGAGAGTGCGGACGCGATCTCCTGCGATTGCTCCGCGTTGCCGGAGGTGTCCATGGTGACGCGGCTCACCTGCTCGATGGCCGTCGTGATCTGGTCCACACCCTCGGCCTGCTGCCGGTTCGCCAGCGCGATCTCGGCAATCACCTCGCGCACCTTCTGCACGTGCACGTCGATGTCGGCCAGTCGCGCCGAGACGTCGGCGGAGAGCCTGGCACCCGTGGCTGCATACGTGACCGAGTCCGCGATCAGGTCGGAGGTATTGCGCGCGGCTTCGGCGCTACGCAGCGCCAGGCTGCGCACCTCGTCGGCCACGACGGCGAACCCGCGTCCCGCATCGCCGGCGCGCGCCGCTTCCACCGCGGCGTTCAGCGCAAGCAGGTTGGTCTGAAATGCAATCTCGTCGATGGTGCGGACGATCTTCGCGGTCTCGTCGGCACTTCGCTTGATCTTGTCCATCGCCTCGCTCAGCGAGTGCATGGCGTGCACACTGCTGGACGCGGCCGTGCTGGTGGTGTCGGCGAGAGCACGGGCCTGCACGGCGTGGTCATACGTGGAGCGCGTCATGGCGCTGAGTTCCTGCAGCGATGCCGATGATTCCTCGACGGCGGCTGCCTGCTCCGAGGCACCACGCGCCAGCCGCGTGCTGCCGACGGAGATGTCGGCGCTGGCGTCATGACACTTGCCGGCCAGTGTGGACGCGTCAGCCAGCGTGTCCTCGAGCCGCTGCACGGCATTGTTGAATGCGGACTGCGCCGCGTCCTGGTCACCGGTGTAGGTGCCGGTGAGGCGTGACGTCATGTCGCGATCCGCGACACCGTCAACCGCAGTGCGCAGCGCACTGAGGAAAGTGAGTGCCTCGTCGCGTTGTGCGGCGACCGTGCGCTGCGCCGTCTGCACGATGTCCATCGATTCATTCAGGCCCACGATGACCTGAAGGAACGAGCCCTGAAACAATTCCGTGTTGCCGCGACGGGAGAAGTCGTTCCGCCGGGTCGCGGCAGAGACGGCCGTGGCCTCGGAAACGAGGGCCCGTACGACAGCCTGCGTCTGGCGATAGGCGTCGGCAATGACACCACCATGCACCTCGACCTCGAGGTTGCCGCGCGCGAGTTCCTTCGCGACCGCCTGCAGCGCATCGGCCTCGCTTACTTCGCGTGCGAAGCGCAGACTCATGAATGCGAGCACCGCGGTCTCCATCACCACGAAGCCGGCATGCAGCGCCACGATGCCGAAGGCGATGTGATGACCCACGGGGAAGCCGTACACCGGCATGCCCGAGTTCTGGATGAACATGAGGCCGACATGATGCACGGCGATGACAGCGGCCGCCGTGATCGGGACCTGCCAATCGCGGTACGTCACCAGGAATGCCAGGCAGACGAAGATGTGGAAGTGCAGCTCCAGCATTCCGTGCGCCTGATGAATGAAGATCGCGGAAAAGGTCATCAGCGCCGCACCCACGGCATGCCGCGTGCGTGCCTCGCCGGCTCGCGCGCGGGTCAGCCAGAACACGCCAAGTGAAACCGGGGCGGCGATCGCGAGGGCGACGGTCCAGGTTCCGTACAGCAGCGCGAGTCCAAGCGCCACGGGCAGGTGAAGGAGCACAATCAGGCCGAGCGCACGATCCACATCGGCTCGACCTTGTTGAAGCATCGTTCCATGACTGACGGCCACGATCGTCTCGGTGTGAACAGAGGTCTCGAGTCACTCCGCCACGACATCGGTGCCGTGCACTGCTCGATATATGCTGTTATCGGCCGTTCAGGCGCCGGTCTTCACGCTTCTTGCCAAGATGCGCACTTTCTGCCGGCACATCAGCGTTTTTTGGTTTGCCGTGTGTTGATGATGAGTACGCCACCGCTTGCGTCGGCACCGAAGATTGCCCCAGCCTCATGTGGCGGGATGAACATGAGCGATTCAACCGCCGACGGCTCTACCAGCGGCAGGTCACTGGAGGTGCGGCTGCCGTCCAGGATGAACACCCTGATGCGCTGACCGCGATACGCCATGATCGAAAAAATGTCACCGGTCTGCACGGACAGCCCGGGAATCCCGAGCGAGATGATCAGGTCATCGACGCTTCGGGCGGACCGGTTGCGGTCAGCAAGGTCGTTGCCGCCGAGATAGTACCGGCTCATCAACTTCAGGTTGAAGCCGAAGGCGGTGATACGCTTTTCCATCACCGTTACTGCGTCCAGCACCGTCACACTCCCAAGGCGGAGGATCACGCTGATATCGTCGGCAGTGCCGACGATCGGGAACGAGCGGGTTCCACCAGGCTCCACCCCGATCTGTCGCGCGATGACGCGGTACCAGCCCTGCTGCATGCCTCGCCAGCCTGTGCTGCCATCCGCCCCGGTGCGCCTCGTGAGCACCTGGTCGAACCGCGAGTCGATGGCGACCAGTGCGACCTCCGCCCCGGCGAGCGCTCGCCCCGACGTCGCGTCGAACACGCTGACGTTCACGTGCGGACCTCTCGTCGCGGTGCCCCGGAGGATGATGCCGGCCGTGCTGTCGCGAAACTGTTCAGGCAGGATGGATTGTGCGGTGAAGTCCTCGCCGGTGATACGCGCACGCAGCCCCTGCCGGAAAATGTGTTCGTAGTGCAGGATCGCACCGCTGTCCAGCACGAAGACCGGCGAGGCGCTGCGCCCAACGGTGCGCGCCGAGAACTGCAGCCAGTACGTGCCCGGTGCCGGCGCCGTGACCGCGTATTCACCGCGTCGGTTCGACTTCGTGGTCGCAGCCTCACGGCCCAGCGAATCGATGAGCGAGATGCTCGCACCCCAGACGGCGTCGCGATTCGGGTTGAAGAACGCCTGACCGCGGACCTGCTGCGCCTGCGCGGCGTTGAGTGCCGCGAGCAGGCCAAGGCCCGCGGCGAGCACCGGATGCACAGCGAATGGCGAATATCGTTCAGGCCACGCATGCATGAGCGGTAGGGCGGAGGGACAACATGGAACATGCCAGTCGGCATGACGACTGGCAACGGTGTTCAAGCGTGCGAGCGGGGTGCACGGGGTCGTGATGGCGCGGCCGGCCTGAACCGATGGGTTATCCTTCGCCTTCGGGCTGCCGTCGTCGTGCGTCTCACCTGCCTGCCGCCATGTCAGTCGCTCTACCTTCCGTTTCGCCAGCCGACTATCACACCTGGCGCCGTCGTACGGTCACGGTGTCCGGGTCGCCGTACACGGTCGCGACGAAGCCCGGACTGGCCGCGCATGGTCGCGACGACGTGGCTGCGCTGCTGCTGGCTGAACGCGTGATGGTGCCTG
>JACMPK010000120.1 GCA_014377535.1 Gemmatimonadaceae bacterium | reverse complement strand
CCGCGGGGAAAATGACCGCCCCGCAGCCCGAACGCGAGGCCACGCGGCGCGGAAACGACACACGGAAGTGCCGTTCTTGATCGATCAGCATGATCAATGACCAATGCGACGAATTCAACACACCTGTTCAGAGCTTCCCTAGCACAAATCTTGCTCCCCCGGCAGGTGAGTTGAATGAGCTGACGGCATCATGTCGGCGAACCTTGTCGGACGGGATTGTGATTCCGCCAGTCGAAGGCGTGACGGTGCACCACGAGAGTGGCGTTGCTGTCGCGCCTCAATTGTTTCTCATGCCTGGATCTCGATGATCCGATGGGCTCGCTGAGCTGTTCGAACGAATAGGCGGGCGCGCCGACGCACATTGCGTCGAATGCGTGCTAGACGACATCACCTGAGGTAGTCATCATGTTACGCTGGGCATTTGCATTTCTAATTCTGGCTTTGATCGCCGGTCTGTTCGGTTTCGGCGGTATCGCGTCAGCATCAGCAGGCATTGCGAAGACGCTATTCATGGTCTTTGTCGTGATCGCGGTGATCGCGCTGATTGTGGGACTCGTCACCGGCCGGAACATCGCGCCGTAACAGAGGTCCGCATGCTGCAGGACAGGTGAGTGCCAATGTGCCGACTGTCTCATCACATCATTGTCACGTGACCCCGGTTCCATCTGTCTTGCGCAACGCGACCTGCGGTGCCGCGCGTGCGGCCACGAGACGCTGCATGTTCAGCAGCGACTGTTCGGCGAATCGGCGCTGCAGACGACGGCCAACGAGCCGGAATCCAAGCCGATTGATAATGTTCGAGATGTGACCTGTCTGCGAGAATGAATGAATGCGGAACACGACATCCCCGCTCGCCTCGTTCTTGATGATCTCGAAAGTGATCTCACCACGCTCGATGTGCCCAGCGAGCGTCTGGTAACTGTAGCCCCACGCGCGTTCGGCACCCTTTGGACCATGCCGTTGCGTGTCGATGACGCGGCTGACGCGCACCGGCAGCTCGAACCGCAACCACAAGTAAGTCGCCGTCAAGAGCATCGCGCGATTGGCCAGCGGTGCCATCGGGTCAAACGTTCCGCGTATCAGGCGTGAAGGCGGAAAGCTGTATTGCGTGAGAATATCGCACGCAGCGCCGAAGGAGCCGTCGGCCAGTGGAGGCCCAGGCGGTTCAGACAGGAGCGGCGCTTCGCGCGCATCGACATTCCATCCCGACGCCGCGACGTAGCTGTCACGCTTCGCGAGATCGACGGTCGGCTCCATGACGCCGATCTCGGCAAGTCGTGCAATGATCCGCTCGTCGAGCGGAAGTCGTTCAGGCATCCCGGTCTTTACTATCCGCGGATTGTGGAATGTTTTCCGTCGTGATGTGCACCTCGGGGCGTGTCGTGACACCCGCCAACACGCTGAGGCGCTGCAGGAACGTGACCCACACTTCAGTCTGCACCTGCTTCCCGATGCCAAGCGTGCCGTATGCGACTTCCACGAGCGAGTCTCGGGCGCGCGCCCACGATTCAATCCGAGCGCGCAGGTTGCCGGGCTGTTCCACATCGTCATCGACGCTGAAGGTGATGTGACCCGCCTCGGGATGACCTTCGAGTGTGACGAGCGTGAAGCTGTCCGGCAGCATTTCGGTCACCCGTACCTTGCCGTTCCACGGGCCGAGCATGGTGATCTCGTATTCGTCATCGACACGGAACACCGAGTCGACGCCTTCCGATTTCTCGAAATTCGCGAGAGCCGCCGGGGCAAGCTCCGTCAGGTGCAACTGCATCAGGCGCATGACGATGTCGCGGCTCATGGCGCGATCGGGCAGCGACACGTCGTATCGACGATGCACCAGAACTCCGGTGCCATCGTCCGCGGCCTGCGTGCCTTCGCCAGACGGCGGTGCGCTCGTGCCGGTGAACTGGTTCCAGTGCCGGTCGCGCAATTGTTCCTCGGCTCGTGGAGCGCTCCGACGCCGCCACAGGATCGCCATCAGGCCAAGCGAACCCGTCGCCAAGAGGATGGGAATGGCGGTGTGCAGGGACGCCCGCTGCGCACGATGGATGTATTTCATATGCAACTCCATACGGGACGCTGTATTGCTGCGGACACGACAGGCGCGATACATGCAACGGCTAGGCCGTGATAAGATCTCTGACCACTTGCTTCCAGTGCAAGGGGTCGGAGATCTTGCTCCTCTCGCGAAACCCTCTGCACTAACGGAGCCCCACAATGAGCAAGTTGCTGCGAGGACTGGCAGCCGGATACGGAGCAAAGAAGTTGGGCGGTGGCTGCTTCAGCACCGTGTTGATCTTTTTGGTGCTCTGGTGGCTGCTGGGCAACTTCAACGTCTTCCGCTGACAGAACGCCCGCGGTCCTGACGCAGGATCGCGGGCGCTAGTCAAGTCGTCTCAGCTGTTCATCCGGGGACGTCAGGCGCCGTCATCCGGGAGCGGTATGCAGCTTTGCCGCCGTGGGGGTCGGAGCTAGAGCGTCTGCACCTTCGGCGTTTCTTCATCGTTCCAACCCGCACGTCGCACCTTGCGCAGCAGCCAGAGGCCGAGCGTGATCGGCAAGACGACGAAGAGCAGCAGCTTCAAGAAGAGCGCCGTGGCCAGACCGAGCATGATGAGCGTCAGGATCGGAATCCCGACCAGCGAACCAGCCAGGATGGGGCGCAGCGCGAAGAGGCGGAGCAGGGCAGTCAGCATGGTGACACCATGAAAGGGGTATGGATCGTCGTACGACTGGTGTCCTGAAAGGTTTCCGGCCCTCACGGCTCGGTCCACAATCCGCCAACCGCACCGTCGGTGACGAGAGTCTCGGCGGTCAGGCCGACGTCGGCGAAGGCGACTTGCATGGCGTCCGCGATTTCCTTCGCCTGTTCCGGACGCCCGATGGCGAGCATTGCCGAGCCGCTGCCGCTGAGCGTGCCGCCAAATGCACCAGCGGCGCAGGCGGCCTGCACAATCGCATCGTAGCCCGGCACAAGTTGGCGGCGATACGGCACGTGCAACACATCGTCGAGGGCGCGGGCCAGCAAATCCGCGTCACCCGTCGCCAGGCCGTGCACCAGCGCCGCACTTCGCTGCACGGCGCTCACGGCGTCGCCGAACGACACGTGCGCGGGCAGCACGGCGCGAGCAGCGGCCGTGGTGACTTCCATCGGCGGCACAGCGAAGATGAACGCAAGTGTCGCGTGCACAGTGAGCGGCGAGAAGGTGTACGTGCACGGCGCAAATGCGGTGGCGTCGTCGCGGGCCACGCCGAGCATCGCTCCGCCGAATGCCGCGGGCGACGCGTTGTCCGGGTGCCCCTCGATCTGTGACGCGAGCGTGGCGATGACATGCGTGCCGAGCCCGAGCGACAACGCGGCATCGGCGAGCGCTGCACCTGCGACCAAGGCTGCAGCCGACGAGCCGAGTCCGCGCGCGACGGGAATCGTGGAGGTCACATCGAACGCCATGTGCACCGGTAACGCGCGTCCGGCGCGGGCGCACGCGGCATGGAAGCCGGTGTGCAGCAGGTCATCCGCCGCGTCGCACGTCAGCGACGCGAGCGACCCGGCGCGCGACATCGTCACGCCCATCCTCGACTCGTCGATCACGACCGTTGCCGTGAGCCACCGATTCACCGCCATACCGACGCAGTCGAATCCGCCGCCGAGATTCGACGTGCTGCCCGGTACATGGACCGTCGCACGCATGGCCGTCATGACAGGTCGGAACCGCTGCGAAGCACCCGCTCCACGGCGGCGAGCGTCGCATCGATCTCGATGCTGCGGTTGGCGCATGCTGGTGCAGGTTCCGTGTCCCGATGGTACGCCAGCATGACCTCCGGGTCCTTCAGCATGTGACCCGTGAGCAGCGCGACGACGCGCGCGCCACGTTGGATGGTGCCATCACGCACGAGCTTCCGTGTGCCGGCGACACTCGCGGCGCTCGCCGGCTCGCAGCCGACACCACTGGCGTCGACGATGGCCTTCGCCTCCAGGATCTCGTCATCCGTGACCGTCAGCACCACACCATCGGTCTCGCGAATGGCGCGCACGGCACGCTCGTGGCTCGCCGGATCACCGATGCGGATGGCCGTCGCGATGGTCTCGGCACGCACGGTGTGGCGTGTGGCGAAACCGTCACGGAAGCTCGCCGCAAAGGGCGCGCTGCCCGCCGCCTGCACACAGGCGAGGCGAGGCGCACGGTCTATCAGGCCCAGTCGTCGCGCCTCGCGCAGCGCTGCGCCGAACGCCGACGTATTCCCCAGATTGCCGGCGGGCAGCACCAGCCAGTCCGGTGACTGCCAGCGCAGCTGCTGCAGCAGGTCGAACATGATCGTCTTCTGGCCCTCGAGACGCCAGGGATTGATCGAGTTCGCGAGGTAGACGCCCAGTTGCTCGGACGACTGACGGCAGAGACGCAAGCAATCATCGAAATCACCGCGCACGAGCAGGGTCTGCGCACCGTACGCGATGGTCTGCGACAGCTTGCCCAGCGCGACCTTACCCGCCGGCACCAGCACGAGTCCACGCAGTCCCGCAAGTGCTGCATACGAGGCAAGCGCTGACGACGTGTTGCCGGTCGATGCACAGGCGACGGCCGTCGCGTTGATGCGCCTCGCCTGCGTGATCGCGACCGTCATGCCGCGATCTTTGAACGAACCGGTCGGGTTGAGCCCTTCATGCTTCAGCAGCAGGTGGTCGACACCGGCCCACGCGGCGATGCGAGGACGCGCCAGCAGCGGCGTGTTGCCCTCGCCTTGCGTCACCAGATCCTCATCGCGCGCATCGGGCATCACGAGCTCGCGAAAACGCCAGACGCCAGAGTCGCCGGGCCCGGTGCCCTGCGGACCGCGCGCCGGCAGCAGTCGCGCGTCGAACGACTCGCGCAGCGCCACGCCGCAGGTCGGAGGTTGCGGGTGCTGCACGTGCAGCAGGCCCTCGCACGATGCGCACTGCACGCGTGCGTCGCGCGCATCGAACCGGGCGTCACATGCGTCGCACACCTGCACGCTGACCGGCTGGCCATGCTGCACGCTGTCCATCACCGCTGCTCGGCGAGCGTCAGCACATCCGTGAACACGCCAGCCGCCGTCACCCCGGCGCCGGCGCCCGGTCCGGTGATCACGAGCGGGTTGCTCCGGTAGCGCGTGGTCGTGAAGGAGAAGAGGTTGTCGGTTCCGCCGAGGGCGCCGAGGGGGCTGCTGGCGTCCACGGCGACCACGCCGACATGCAGCGTCTTCGTCGTGACGATGATGCGATAGCGCAGCACCTCGCCACGCGCCTGTGCCGCGCCCACGCGCTTGCTCCACACGGCGTCGATGTCAGGGGCGCGGCGGAGAAAGTCGGCGAGCGGCAGCTTGCGCATCGGCACCGGCACGAGCGATTCCACCTTGATGTCCTGCAGCTCACCGCGATAGCCGAGCATGCGGCCAAGGATCAGCGCCTTGCGTGCCACGTCCATGCCCGAAAGGTCGTCACGCGGGTCAGGTTCCGTGTAGCCCTTCGCCATGGCAGACTGCAGCGCGACCGAGAACGGCGTTCCGCGTGACATCTCGCTGAACAGGAAACCGAGCGTGCCTGACGGGCAGCCTTCGATCTGCAGGATGCGATCACCCGAGGCCACGAGCTTGTTGATGGTGTCGATCACCGGCAGGCCGGCACCGACCGTGGCCTCGTGCAGCATACGACGACCACGCATGGCCGCGAGCTTCGCGAGTCCCTTGCCGTTGCGACTCGACGTGACGAGTGGGCGCTTGTTCGCGAGCACCAGGTCCATGCCGGCGCCGATCGCCGCTTCCAGCGTGGACGACGTTTCCGATGCGGTCACGTCGACGAGGATCGGGCGCTCGAGTGCATGCGTGGCCATGGCGCGCACCGCCGCCTCGTCCGCGGCGCGGATACCGTCCTCCTGCTGGGCGAGCGGCGTGCCCGCCGCCTTGGCCTCGGCAAGTGCCGTGAGCTTCGTCGGCGACAGGCCGCGCGGGTCGAACACGTAGCCGCTGCGATCGATCACGCCAACCACGCGCACCGGTGCGGTGAGCCGCCCCCCGTCCGGTGTGCGACGCTGCGCCAGCTGCAGCGCGAGTTCACGGCCGATCAGGCCGAAGCCCAGCACGATCACGTCGGCATGCAGGCGTGCACCGGCGTCACCGCCACCGATCTTGTCGAGGCGGAATGCCGCATGCACGGCGCGTTGTGCCAACGGAGCGACGCGTTCGTCGATCACGACGGAGATGTTCATCTCCGAGGCGCCCTGTGCGATTGCGACGACGTTGATGCGACTCTGTGCCAGCGCGTCGAACAGGCGTGCGGAGACGCCTGGCGTGCCGGCCATGCCCAGGCCGACGATCGCCAGCGTCGCCACCTTGCGCCGCACCTCGATGCCATCGATGTCACGACGCGCAATCTCGTTCGCGAACACCTCCGTCCAGCGTGTCGCGACGGCCGTCGCGATCGGCCCCGGCACTGCGATGCAGAGCGAATGTTCCGACGATGCCATCGAGATCAATGACACCGAGATCCCCATCTGCTCCAGTGCGCCCAGTGCACGCGCCGCCACACCCGGCAGACCGGCCATGCCGTTGCCCACGATCGTGACCAGCGCCTGATCCGCGATCACCGCCAGTGCCTTCACGGGCAGTGCGGGCGTGCCGCGCCGTCGTGCAGCGACGATGGTATACGATGAGATCTCGGTGCCCATCGCCGCCACGTCGGCCAGCGGCCGCAGGTACAGGCGTGTCGTAGCGGGAAGGCCGATGAGCGCTCGTGGGTGCAGGATCCGTGCGCCATGGTACGCCAGTTCGGACGCCTCGCGCACGTGCAGTGACGGAATGAGGCGCGCATCGGGCACCACGCGCGGGTCGGCCGTCAACAGGCCCGGGACGTCCTTCCACAGCATCACGGCGTCGGCGTGCAGCACGCGGGCCAGCAACGCTGCCGTGACATCGGAGCCGCCGCGGCCGAGCGTGATCACGGCGGCCTTTTTCCCGCGTCCCACGAAGCCCGGCACCACCGGCACGATGCCGCGCACGATGCGAGGCCGAAGCACCCGCGCCGCCGCCTTCGTCGTGCGTGCGACGTCAGGCGTCGCACTGCCGGGCGTGCCGTCGGTGTACACGAGCTTCGTCGCGTCGATCGCAATAGCCTTGATCGACCGCTGCGCCAGCGCCTCGACCATCAGCAGCGAGGCCAGCACTTCACCACGCGACATCACCATGTCCTGCAGCGCGGCGCCCAGTGCGCCGGTGCGGCGGCGGGTGCAGATCGTCGTGAGTTCCGCGAAGACCGATGTGATCGTCGCCAGCAGTTCGGCGCGGCGCGATGCAGAGCCGGTGACGCCCCTGGCCACCGCGCGATGCCGCTTCTCGAGCCTCGTGAGCGCAGCGCGCGACTTCGGCGGTGTGACGGTCGCAGCGGTACGAAGGGCATCCGTCACGCCACGCATGGCGCTGACGACGATGACCGGGTGCTGGCCGCCGCTGGTGACGATGATGCCGGCGGCGTGCCGGAAGGCAGTCAGGTCGGCCAGTGCGGCACCGCCGAACTTGTGGACGGTGATTGGAAGCTGCGTCATGTGCGAACAGGGTGTCGGGACAGGGCAAGGCCGCAGTCAAGATGCCCTGCCCGGGCCTCAGCGTCGACCCACGTGCACTGCTGCACGCCGTCACGGGTCGAGCGGGATCTCCGTCGTGGCCTGCTCCAGCGCATCGATCACGTCGCCGTCCAGCCGCGTGCCGCGGTCGCGCTGCACGATACTCAGCGCAGCCTCGACGGACATGCCGGCGCGGTACGGGCGGTCGGCGGTCAGCGCCTCGAAAATGTCGGCCACCGCGAGGATGCGCGCGGGCAGGTTGAGCCCCTCGGCCGGCACCTTCCACGGATAGCCGGTGCCATCGAGCTTCTCGTGGTGCAGCGATGCCATCTTCGCAAAGTCGGAGAAGGCTCGCACGCGGCGCAGGATTTCCCAGGTATGCACGGGGTGCGCCTGCATGGCAGTCCGCTCGGCGTCGAACAGCGGGCCGTTCCTGTCGAGAATCGTGTTCGACACGCCGAGTTTGCCCACGTCGTGCAGCAGCCCGGCACGCGAGAGCCGCACGAGCTCCGCTTCGTCCGTGAAGAACTTCGCACCGATTGCGCGCGCCCATCGGGATACGTTGGTGCTGTGCCGATAGGTGAATGGTGACTTCGCATCGACGATGTCCGCGAACGACTGCGCGACCATGTCCAGACCGCGGGCATCGACGAGCCGTTCGCCGAGGTCGGGTTGCAGCTCGGCCACCTCGGTTTCAGGTGCCGCCTCGCGCAGGTATGTCCACCAGCGTGCGTCGTGTCGCCAGGTGAGCACGATGCCGGCCAGCTGCGGATCGAACCAGGTACCGCGGCGCGCCTTCACCATGCGCATCGTGACTGCGGTGCCTTTCGCGCCGGCGAAGATATCCACCGTCTGTGCGAGGTTGGCGATTCGTGCGAGCAGTGGGATCGCACGCCCACGCAGCCCTTCCGGATGTCCGCAGCCGTTCCAGTGCTCGTCCAGCGAGCGGATCGCAGCGCAGGTCTCTTCTCGAAATCCCATCTGCCGCGCGATATTTGCGCCGCGCTCGCAGCGGATCGCGATGAGCTCGCGCGTCACACCGCCGCCGCGGGCAATGCCCATGAAGTGTGAGATCCGGCTGCGTAGCCCCTGATCGCCGCCTGCGGTACGGAATGTTTCGATTGCGAGCCGGATGCGCTTGTTGGCATCGACGATCTTCATGCGCGGCTTGACATCATGGTCATTGGCGCCGAAAAGCGCCGTCACGCGTGCCGCATTGCTCGAACAGCCTGCGTCCTTCAGCAGCATCGCGTAGTACAGCGCCGTGCGTGATGACATGCCAAGGCCGATGCTGTCGGCGATGCGCATCGCGATCATGCAGCTGCGCAGCGTGTGCCCGGCTGGCGCACCCTCGGTGAGGTCGAGCGCATGAGAGAGTGCCGAGAGCAGCTCGGCAATCGGAACGGGTGATGCGAGCACGGTGACGACGCGCGGCGTGCGGCGCGTGGTGTCCGGCGGAGCACTCTCGATCGTCTGTACGGGCATCGCGCGAATGGTTGAAGGCGTGGCGGACCAAGGCGCGTGCGGCGGGAGGACGAGGGCTGGAGGACCAACGCGTCGTTCGCCGTGCGATGTCAGCATGTTGATGACGAACGAGCATGTGGATTCCGCACATCGATGCAGCCGTGCATTCTTCCGTGTGTGTTTTCCGACGGGTCTTCCGCTCGCCGTCCCGCTGGCCATCCGTCCCTCGTCCCTGCTCGATGTCACACGCCCTGGTGGTCGGCCGGTTTCTTCCGGTGCATTGCGGGCACCTCGCGCTGTTCGAGGCGGCGCGTCGCCAGTGCTCACGGACGACGATCGTGCTGGAGCGGCGATGGGACGATCCGATACCGTGGGACGTCCGCTGGCGCTGGCTGGTGGAGAGCTGCCCATGGGCGCGCGTCGTGGTTCCCGAGTTCACCATGCCGCCGCGCGCGCATGAGGGCGGCGAGTCGCGCACGGCCTGGATCACGGCGCTCGAAACACTCGCGCCGCAGGTCACTCACCTGTTTGCCGGTGACCCCGACCCGCGTGACATCGCGGGCGGACTTGGTGCGAAGTTCGTGCACGTCACCCGCGGTGCGGAGGATGTGCGCGGTGCCGCGATCCGCAGCGATCCGTGGCAGCACTGGAACCTGCTCGCACCGGCTGCGCGGCCATGGTTCGTGCGCACCGTGGCGCTGGTCGGCGGCGAGAGTGTCGGCAAGTCCACGCTTGCCGAGCAGCTGGCGAATTCGTACGACACGTCGTGGGTAGACGAGTACGGCCGCACCTACACCACCGGCGTGCCGCACCATGAGTGGACCGAACTCGATGCGGTGCTGGTGACGGATGCACAGCAGGTGCTGATTCGCGAGGCTCAGCGTCGCGCGCGCGGCTTGTGCGTGAGCGACACCGAGGCCATCGTCACCGCGATCTGGACCGAGTGGCTCAGGCAGCCCGTGCCGGCGCATGTCTGGGAGGTCGCGGCACGGCAGCCCATCGACCTGTACCTGCTCTGCGAACCGGACCTGGACTGGATCGCCGACGGTGTGCGGGTGATGTCATCGGATCGCGAGTGGTTTCATGACCGGCTGATCTTCCACCTGAACCGGTTAGGCAAGCCGTGGGTGCATGTAAGCGGATCGGGCAACGCGCGTCCGGAGGCGGCCAAGGCGGCCATCGAGTCGGCATGCGTGCGGTGGTGGCAGGACTTGCGTGCATACCGGAGCGACAAGCCCGGAAGTGGCGTAGGGCTGCAGGGATAGTGATCGAGCCGTCTCGCCGGTGTGCAGCGGGCGTATGTGTCGATAATCGCGTCAGCGCTCAGGCACCGTCTGCCGCTGGGCGATCGCCGTGCCGACTGCATCGCAGAGTGCGCGTACCGTAAACGGCTTCGCGATGCACGTGACCGCCTGCGCCGCCAGCTCATCCTGCAGCAGCACGTCATCGGCGTAGCCGCTCATGAAGAGCACCGCGATGTCGGGCTGCAGGTCCTTCACGCGTCGCGCAAGCTCGGAGCCGGACATGCCGGGCATCACGACGTCGGTAAGCAAAAGGTCGAAGCGTTCACTGGCGCTCCGCATCTGATGCAGTGCTGACGGACCATCGGCGGCCGCGATCACGGAATAGCCCGCGTGCACCAGCATGCGCTCACAGCTCGAGCGCACGGCAGCATCGTCTTCAGCGAGCAGGATGCGGCCCATGCCGCTGGACACCACGCGCAGCGAGGATGTGACGGCGGGGGGGGCGGCCGCCTCGCAGGCAGCCGCCAGCGGCAGCGTGGCGGTGAAGGTCGTGCCAACGCGCAGCGTGCTGTCCACCGACAGCCTCCCGCCGCGCTGCTCGATGATGCTGTAGGCGATCGCCAGGCCAAGGCCCGTGCCGCGACCCCTTTCCTTGGTGCTGAAGAAGGGGTCGAAGATGCGATCCAGAATTTCGCTCTCGATGCCGGTGCCCTCATCGGTCACGGACAGCTGCGCGACCGTCGCGCCGGCGGGCGCCGCGAGGTGTTTATCGCCATCCTTCAGCGTCACGCAGGCCATGCTGAGGGTGATGGTGCCGCCGTCAGGCATCGCATCGCGCGCATTCGCGACGAGATTCACGATGACCTGCTCCAACTGCCCATGGTCGGCGTGTACCAGCACGCCGTCTTCCGAGTAGCGGATGCGCAGCTGGGAGTGTTCACCAGCAAGCCGGATCAGCATGCGCTCGATGCCGCGCACGATCTCGTTCATGACCAGGGTGCGCAGCCCCCACACCTGCTTGCGGCTAAACACCAGGATCTGCCGCGTGAGGTCGGCGGCGCGTGCCGACGATGCCAGCACCTCGCGCAGGTCGAGGCGTGCCGGGTGCTCGTCTTCCAGAGACAGGTCGGCCAGCTCGGTGTACGCGACGATCGACGCGAGGTAGTTGTTGAAGTCGTGCGCGATGCCGCCGGCGAACGAGCCCAGCGCGTCCATCTTCTGTACGTGCAGCAGCTGCTCCTGCGATGCGCGCAAGGCCGAATTCCGATCGGCGATGGTGTCGGCCATCTGATTGAACGCGCGTGCGAGGTCGCCGATCTCGTCGTTCGACTGCACGATCGAGCGTCGTGACATGTTGCCGGCCGCAATGGCCCGCGTATCGTCGGTGAGCGACTCGATGGGTGCCACGACGCCGAGTATGAAGCGGTAACCGAAGAAGAGCACGAGAAGCGTGATCAGCGTGCCGAGCATCACGTCGCGCACGAATTGGTTTTGCACGACACCCAGCGTGTAGGCCGCAGGAATGCCGACGTACAAAACCCACGGCGCCCGTTCCGTCGTGCGAAAGCCGGTCAGTCTGAACGTGCCGTCAGCCGACATGCCCGTGCCGACGCCGCGGCCGACGGCAAAGTCCTCGAGTTTGTCGTCCCGCGCTTTGAACGTGCGGCCGATCCAGTGATCGGGATCCAGCGTGCGGTAGACGATGGTCCGCATGCTGTCCATGATCGTGAGCACCGATCCGTTCGGCAGCGACCTCGCGGCGCGAACCGCCTCGAGCGAGTCCATCTCGATCGAGGCGCCAACCACGGCGATCACGCGTCCGGTCATGCTGTCGATCACCGGCAACGCGAACGCGATCACGCGAGGATTGCCGGACAGGGTGCGTGATCGAACGACGTCGCCGATGCTGAAGCGCTTGAGCCGCATGGCATCGCGAAAATACTTCCGGTCACCGACGAAGAAGCTGGAGCGCTTGCCGTCGGCGACTCGCGCGGCGCCGAGGGAACGTCCGCTGGTGTCCGCCATCCAGAGATTGGCGTACGGTACCGGGGCCGCCCTGAAAATGCGCTGAAGCACAATGTCATTGGCCGCGCTGGGGCGCGTCGGGTCGAGCAGTTCACCGATGCTCACGAGCAGCGTGTGCGTTTCGGCAATCGTGGCATCAATGGTGCGAGCACTCATGTTCGCGAGTTGCAGCGCATTGGACAGCTGCAACTGTTCCTGTGCATGCCGCAACTGCACCGCGCGGTACGCCGCCAGCGCAAAAAACCAGGCGGCGACGATGAGTGTGGGCACCAGCAGTCGCGTGCGGACTCGACGACGCATACCTGCCGGGGAGCCGATTTTCAAGATCACCAAGTGAAGCATACGCCGTACGGTGACGGTGAGCAACAACCAACCTTTCCCATCGCTGATTGTCGTCAGCGGTACGCAGCGCTGTCCTCGGCATGGGACAGGCACGGAAGCACGGTTTCGGCGGGGGTAAAGTTGCGACTCGCCAAGTCGTTGTATTGGAGGCACTTGACTGATGGCGCGCGGACGCCGTGGCGACCTGCCGCTGCTGGCATCACGAATGCATTCAGGAGTGGTGGCGCATGACCGCATGGCCAGATGCGCCACCGCGTGATCGATGACGCGTCGGTCACCTGTATCATCCCTGTGCAGTGAGGATGCCCGCATGACCAACTTTCGTTCAATGCTCGCCGTCACGATCACCACCGGCACGCTGCTGGCGCTGACTGCCTCGCCTGCGCGGGCGGACGATCGCACGCTGTTCGTCTGGAGCGGCACCGTGGATCGCGAAGCGGTGATCGTGATGCGTGGTGCCAGCGTGAACACGCAGGGCGACGGATTCGAGTCCTCGCGTGACGCACGCGTCAGGATCGCCGAGGCACTGCCGCGTACCAATGGAGTGGTGCGAGTGCAGCGGGCGGACGGCCGCGGCGAAATCGACGTGATCGAGCAGCCGACGGCCTTCAACGGCTACACCACGCGGGTGCGGATCCGCGACCGGCAGTCAGGCGCCGATCGTTACCGCCTGACTGCGACTTGGGATGGTGGCCGCGACGTCATCGGCTACGGTCGTGGTGACGATGCACGCCGCAGTGACGATTGCTCCGATGATCGCCGCGGTGACGATCGCCGCGGTGATGATTGCCGTGGTGACGATGCACGCCGCGGTGACGATTGCTCCGACGATCGCCGCTCCGACGATCGCCGCGGTGACGATTGCGGTGGTGACGATCGCCGCGGTAACGATCGCTACGACGATCGTCGCGACGATGACCGCAAGAATCGCGGCGGGTGGGGCAATGGCCGCGGCAATGGCAAGGGAAACGGCCGTGGTAACGGTAACGGCCGTGGTAACGGTAACGGCCGTGGTAACGGTAACGGGAGCGGTCGCGGCGACGGCAATGAGAGCGATGACATCGGCAGTGGTGCGCGTGATGCCGGAGGCCTGCGCTTCAGTGCCAGTGTCGATGATGTTGCCGAGATCCGGATTCGAGGGCGTCGCGTGAACGTCGTCACGCGCAGTGGTCGTCGGCTCTCGGACGTGCGCTACGACGTGCGGGGCGCAGGGCTGCCGGACTACGCGCGTCCGCTGGACCTGCGCCGCTTCGCCGGACGCGGCAATGTCGTGATCACGCAATACCCGCGTGCGTGGAACGACTGGACCGCGGTCGTCCGCATTGACGACTCGCGCGGTGGACCGGACAATTACGACTTCGACTTGCGCTGGTAGTCGTCGCAGGGTCGACGAGGCTTGCAGTGAACAGAGTTGCGTCGCCGGCGTGCAGGTCGGCGGCGTAGGGTGCATGGCCATCGCCGCCATGGTGATGGTGCAATGATGAGGAATAGCCTTGGCCAGCATCATTGACCCGGACAATCCATCATTCTGCTCCCGGGCACTTACTATCGGTGTGTTACGCCGGGTGCACACATCCCTCACGGTCTCACCGATGTCACTGCTTCGCATTTTAGCGTTCCAGATGCTCCTGCTGCTTGCCGCCACGTCGTGTGGTGACACGAAAAGGGAACGAAGAAAGTCGACAGCCGAGCGCGGGCAGCGGTCCGCGATCGCGGCAGCTGATGCGGTCCTGCCGTTGTCACGCGACACGCTGGAGCCCGCGATCGTCACTGACAAGCTGCCGGGCGACAGCGACGATCCGGCCATCTGGGTGAGCCGCACGGCGGCTGAGCCGAGTGTGGTGCTCGGCACCGACAAGGGCGATTCGACGGGCGGCGTGTACACGTTTGACCTGGCGGGACATGTCGTGCCGGCGCGCAGCATCACGCCACTGCTGCGCATGAACAACGTGGATGTGGAGTATGGATTCCGTGCGGGTCGTAAGCTCATGGACATCGCCGTGGCGACGGAGCGCAACCGGAATGCGCTGAGAGTTTTCTCGATGCCGGACATGCGACTCATCGACGGCGGCGGCATCATCGTGTTCGATGGCGATGTGGCGCGTGCCCCGATGGGGATCGCGCTTTATCGCCGGCCGCATGACGGGCAGGTGTTCGCGTTCGTAAGCGGCAAGACCGGGCCACTGACTGGCTACATCGGGCAGTACCGGCTCACGTTCGAGAACGGTCGCGTGACCGGCACCAAAGTGCGAGAATTTGGCGCATACAGCGGTCGCAAGGAGATCGAGTCGATCGCGGTCGACGATGCGCTCGGCTACGTCTACTACTCAGACGAAGGCGCCGGCGTGCGGAAGTATCATGCAGATCCTGATTCGTCGAGTCGCGAACTGGCGCTGTTCGCCACGCGAGGCGTGCGCGAGGATCATGAAGGGTTGGCCATCTACGCGCGCGATTCGACCAGTGGCTACCTCGTGCTCTCGGATCAGGGCGCAGGCCGCATCCAGATCTTTCCGCGCGAAGGTCTTGCGGGTAACGCGCATGCGCATCCGCTGCTCGCCGCAATTCCCGTGCGGGCACGCGAAACCGACGGTCTGGACGTGACAGCTCGCGCCGTGAGTGCGGCATTCCCGCGTGGGATGCTCGCAATGATGTCAAACCGCGGCCGCTTTCATTTTTATCGATGGGACGACGTGCAGGCGCGCATCGACGCGGTGCTCGCCGCGCACCGTTGATGGAATGACACTGGCGGCAGGCAGGTCCCGGCATGATCGTTCCCGACATGAGTGATCACGTCCAGATCGAACGCTCCGGAGCGGTCGTCACCGTTCGCATGTCGCGGCCAGAGAAGAAGAATGCGCTCACGGCCGACATGTATACCGGCATGACCGAGGCATTGCGCGCGGCCACGCGGGATGATGACGTGCGCGCCATCATGATCACCGGGGCCGGTGGTGCGTTCACGAGTGGCAACGACCTGCGTGACTTCGCCGCCGCACCGCCCGCGGACCTCGAGAGTCCGGTCTTCCGGTTCCTGCGCGAGCTGTCGAGCTGTCCCAAGCCGATCGTCGCGGGCGTCACCGGGCTGGCCATCGGTATCGGCACGACGATGCTGCTGCATTGCGACCTCGTGGTCGCGGATCCGTCGACGCGGTTCTCGCTGCCATTCATCAATCTCGGGCTTGTGCCCGAGGCGGCGTCCAGCCTGCTGCTTCCGCGGCTGGTTGGCCATGTGCGAGCCAGCGAACTGCTGCTGCTGGGCGAGATGTTTGATGCGGCGGCAGCGGAGCGCTACGGGATCATCAACCGCTGCAGCGCGGCCGGTGAAGCCGACACGGAGGCCATGGCGTGGGCGCAGGCGCTTGCGGCCAAGGCACCGAACGCGCTCCGATTGAGCAAGGCACTGCTCAAGAGCGAATCAGCCGGGATCGACCGTCGGATGCAGGATGAGGCGCGCGACTTCATGGCGCAGCTCGCCGGCGCGGAATTCCGGGAAGCGATGAGTGCCTTCATGGCGAAGCGCGCGCCGTCGTTCTGACCGCCGCGCGCGCACCGAATCTCGCGTGAACGAGCATTTCGTCGTCATTGGTGCGCGTGACAGTCGTGGCGGTGACGCGGCCACGAAGGCGGCGATGCTGCATCGCGCGGCGCAGGCCGGCGTGCGCATTCCCGAGTGCATCATCGTACCCGATGACGCGTACGCGGGCTGGGCTGCCAGCGGTTGTCCGGTGCCCGCCGGGTTGCGCGACGGACTGCTCGTGATCCGCTCGGCGTTCTCGAGCGAGGACACTGCCCGGTCGAGCAGTGCCGGTGCGTTCACGAGTATCCTGCGTGTGTCGGCATCCGACGCCGGCGCGCTCGCGGCGGCATCGGTGCGAGTGCGTGCGTCAGGCCACGGGGCCGCCGTTCGCCGCGATGTGCTCATCATGCGGTTCATCGACGCGCATCATGCCGGCGTCGCGTTCACGGAGCGGGAGCACGAGGACGACCTGGTGAACGTCGTCAGTGGCACCGCGGAGGCGCTGCTGGCTGGCACCGTCAGTGGACAGCGGCTGGACATTCCGCGGTGCCGTCGCGGTGAGTCGACCGACGCGGTGCTTCCGCCGTGGGCCCAGCGACTGCAGCGTGTGCTGCAACTCGTGCGGGAACTGGCGCAGGTGAATCGGTGGGGCAGCGCCGACTGGGATGTGGAATGGGCCGATGATGGTGACACGTGCTGGGTGGTACAGCTGCGTCCCGTCACGCGGCCGACGGTGCGCAACGAATGGTTCACGATGGCGGATCATCGCGAAATTTTGCCGCCGCTGCCCAGCCGATTCATGGCGACGTTGATTGCATCGTGTGCTGGCGGCCTGTTCGCCTGGTATCGTCGCGCCGATGCCGCATTGCCGGCCGCGAGACCGCTCATCGAGGTGTTCGAGGGACGACCGGTCATCAACCTGTCGTTGCTCACCGACATGCTGCGCGGCTGGGGCCTGCCCACGCGTTACGTGACCGACGCCATCGGCGCACGCGACGTGCGGGCGGTGGGTTGGCGCGTGGCACGAATGCGCACCGCGTGGCCAGCGCTCGCGCGGATGTTCTGGGCACAGTGCACCGCCATCGGCACCACACGTCGCGCGCGGCTCACGATCCTGGCGCGCGACCTGCTGCAATCGCAAGGGCAGGTGTCGCCGCTCGTGCAGGCGGCGCAGCGTCGCTACGTGCTGCTGGTGCAGTCGATGTTTGCGCTGTCGGCCGCGATGGCGTTCCCGCTGGCGCTGTTGCGTCGGACGGGCACCCTTGCCGCGCATCTTTCGCGGCAGCGCACGCCGGGCAGTGACGTGATCGAGGCCTTGCGTCGCGACGTGGTGCCATCGGTGCGTGACAATCCCGACGATGTGGCGCGTGTGGCCGTCGGTGAGCCGCCCGCCGGTGTCGCCGGCGCATTCGAGTGGAAGCAGTGGCTCGAGCGGCATGGGCACCGCGGTCCGTACGAGGCCGACCTGGCGCAGGCACGCTGGCGTGAGCAGCCGACGGCGGTGCTGGCATTGCTGCGCCACGAGCTCGCGTACCCCATTGCACCGCGCTCGCTGCCGTTGCGCACGGCGGGGGAGTGGCTCACGCTGCCGCTCTGGTGGCTGGCGCGTCGGCCGCTGCGCGCGCGCGAAGGGCTGCGTGACGATGCGATGGTGGCATTCGCCATGATTCGCGAACTGCTCCATACGGCGGCCGATGCGGGGGTGCAGCGTGGTGCGCTCCGTCGTCGCGATGACCTCTGGCTGCTGTCGGTACACGAGGCGACGGCACTGGACGTAGGCGCCACCTATGACGCGGAATTCTTCGAGGCGCGGGAGCACGAGCGGCTCGAGGAGGCTGCCGTCACCATACCGGCGGATTTTCGCCGCTACGATCACCTGCGCCGCGACCCGCGCAAGACGCCGAACCCGGTGCGCGAGACGTGGCAGGGCATCGGGTTGTCACCTGGTCGCGTGACCGGGCGTGCATGGTGCGCCGAGGGTCCGACGTCGTCGCCACCCGTCGGCTGGGTGCCCGAGCAGACGATCCTCGTGGTCGCGGCCGTGGATGCCGCATGGGCGCTGCTCTTCCGGCGCGTGGCCGCGGTGGTGGTCGAGACCGGCGGCGAACTGTCGCACGCCTCCATCATCCTGCGTGAGCTGGGTGTGCCGTCGGTCACGAACGTGTCCGGCATCCTGGCCGATGTGCACACCGGTGAATCGCTGACACTGGATGCGACGCGCGGCCAGGTGATCCGCGCGATCCTGCCGGTTTCACGAGCGCACTGATCGGCAGTTTCCGGCTGCATCGCCGACCACCGCACGGCGGACGAGTGGTGCCACGCCGACGAGAATGCCGATCGCGTGGCACCGCGCCGCGGGACGCAACGCAGATCAACACTGTAGCCGTCCCCGCCGTTATAAGTCATTGTTTGTGTTCTCCCCGACGGTCGCCCCTCACCGAGCCCGCGCATGTTCTCGCCGCGCCCGCTGTTCCTCGCCGCATTCCCGGTCCTCGCCGCCTTCTCGGCGGGTCTCCCGAGTTCCCGAGTCCGCGATCCTGTTCCGACACCGTCGGTTGCCGCCGACTCGACGTTGATGGCCGGCTACCGGTGGCGTAACATCGGCCCTGACCGCGGCGGTCGTTCCATCGCGGCCAGCGGCGTCAAGGGTCGCCCCAACGAAGCGTATTTCGGGGCGACCGGCGGCGGGCTCTGGAAGACGGTCGACGGCGGGGAGACCTGGCAGCCCGTGACGGATGGGCAGATCCGGAGCGCATCGGTCGGCGCCGTCGCGGTGAGTGAGACGCAGCCTGACCTCGTGTTCATCGGCATGGGCGAGACCGCGATTCGCGGCAACATCATGCCGGGCGATGGCGTCTACCGCAGCCGCGATGCGGGCAAGTCGTGGACGCCGGTCGGCTTCAGCGAATCGCATGGCATCTCGAAGATTCGCATCCATCCGACCAATCCCGACATCGTCTTCGTCGCGTCGTTCGGCAAGTACAGCGTGCCGAGTCCGGAGCGCGGTGTGTTCAAGAGCACGGACGGTGGCACCACGTGGAAGAAAGTGCTGTTCCGCGACGAAAAGACCGGCGCCATCGACATCGCGTTCGATCGCTCCAACCCGAACGTGATGTATGCCGCGCTGTGGGAGGCGTATCGCAAGGAATACCAGATGTCGAGCGGCGGTCCGGGCAGCGGCTTGTTCAAGAGCACCGACGGTGGCGAGACCTGGACGGAGATCACGCGCAACCCGGGCCTGCCGGCGGGGCTCATCGGACGCATCGGTGTCGCGACGACGGCCGCGAACTCCAAGCGTGTGTACGCGCTGGTGGAAAACGACAGCGGTGGCCTGTTCCGGAGTGACGACGCCGGCGCGACCTGGACACCGATGAACTATGCGCGCAGCATCCGTCAGCGCGCGTTCTACTACACGCACATTTTCGCCGATCACCGGAACGCGGACGTCGTGTATGCGCAGAACACCTCGCTGTTCCGCAGCACCGATGCCGGCAAGACGTTGAAGGAGATCGACAACGGCACGCATGGCGACTT
>JACMPK010000119.1 GCA_014377535.1 Gemmatimonadaceae bacterium | reverse complement strand
CTCGGCGCGTGACGACACGACACTAGCGCGACACGACACTAGCGCGACGCGGCAGTACGGAGACGATGCAGTGCTGCGACGGTGCAGAGCTGCGCCACGACCGCAGCCAGTCACCGTTCGCGCAACCGCGGGCGCTACGCCTTCCGACGCGCCCGCGTCAGCGCGCGATCCAACGCATTCGAGAATGCCTGCTTGTCCTTCGCGCTGTACATCCCGTGCCCACCCGTCTCGACACCGGTGCTGCGCAGCCCGTCCATGAAGTTGCGCACCGACAGCCGTTCGCCGATGGTCTCCTCGGTGTATTCCTCGCCACGTGGATCGATGACCACCACGCCCATCGGCACCAGCAGCGCCGCCAGCGGTATGTCGGCCGTGACCGCGACATCACCCTGCACCGCATGCTCGGCGATGTAGCGATCAGCCACGTCCGGGCCGCCATCCACCCGCACCGACGACAGGTGCGCATGGCCTACCGGCAGCTGCAGCCGCTGGTTCGCGACGAGGATTGTCTCCAGCGCCAGCCGTTCGCAGGCACGGTAGCAGACCTCCTTCACGTCCCGCGGCGCAGCGTCGGCATCTAGCCAGAGCTTCAGAACGTGCTCACGTTCAGGCGCTTGCCCGTCACCGTCCGGCCAGCCAGCGATGGCGTGTCGGTGCCGCTGCTCAAGATTGCCGCCTTGATCGCGGCGGCCGTCAATCCGGGACGCGACGCCGCGTACATCGCCGCAGCACCGGTGACGTGCGGCGTGGCCATGGAGGTACCGCTGTAATTCGCGTAACCGGACGTGGTGCTGGCGGTCCTGCCCTTGCCGCTCGCGACCGGCACCGACGACACGATACCGCTGCCCGGTGCCCCGATGTCGATCGTGGTCGCACCGTAGTTCGAGAAGCTGCTCAGGTCACCGGTGCTGGTGATCGAGGCCACGCTGATCACGTTCGCATTCGGATACGACGCCGGATAGCAGGCGGTCGTTTCGCAGTTCGCCGAACTGTTGCCTGCTGCGGCGATAAACAGCACGCCGGCTGCGTTCGCGCGCTCGAGCGCATCGCCGAGTGCTTGCGAGAAGCCACCACCGCCCCACGAATTGTTGGTGGCGACGATCGGCACGCCGGCCGTCCGCAATGCCGTGAAGTAGTCCACCGCCTTGATCGCGTTGGCCGTCGTGCCGCCGCGTGTGCCCAGGAACTTTGCGCTCATCAGCTTCACGCCCCAGCACATGCCGGCCACACCCTTGCCGTTGCCGCCAACGCCGCCGATGGTACCGGCGACATGCGTGCCGTGATCGTCGTTCACGCCATCGAAGACGCTGTTGTTGTTGCCATCGAAGTCCCAGCCGTACACGTCATCCACGTAGCCGTTGTTGTCGTCATCGCGGCCATTGCCTGCGACCTCGCCGGGGTTCGTGCCGACATTCGCGGCGATGTCCTCGTGCGACGTCATGTAACCTTCGTCGATGATGCCGACGTAGACGTTGCTGCAGTTCTGCCGGCCGTTGGCCCATGCCGTCACGGCGGCACTGCCGAAGCCCGCGTTCATGCCCCAGAGCGAGCCATTGGTGACGTACGTGTCATTGGAGACCACTTCGTGGTGGTAGATCCAGTTGGGCTCTGCGTACTCCACGTCGGCATTACCGCGCAGCGCCTCGATGGCACCGCGCACATCCATCGACGTACGCATCAGGTGCACGCCCTCGCGGTCACCGCGACGCAGCATTGCCGGCGTCACGATCTTCTCGTGCGTGGTCGCGCGCGCCGCGCGCATCGCCGCACCGCGGCTCATGACCGTGGCACCGTCGCGGAAGCGCACCAGCATCTCGCCCGGCACGAACTCCGGCGCGGCATCGACGCGTGCCGCGACCTGTGCAACGCTCGCGCTGACCGCGGTCTCCGGCAACGTGCCGATCGGGTCGGTCGCGCATGCTGCGACGGTGACCATCAGCAGCAGTGCCGCGGATCCCCGGCGAACGCTGGAACGACCAACGCGAAATTCATGAGTCGGCATGTGCAATCCTGTGGGCAAGACGGTGACGTGCGACGAAAGATTGGACGGACTACATGACGACACCGCGCACGCGCCGTGACGCCGATTCATAACTTTCACACAGGGCACCGTGGCGTCAACCGTCTGCTCGACCGTGCCCACACACGTCAACGCGTGCTGACGGTTCCCATGATCGACGCGTCGGCATCGAACACCACGCGAGTTGGAGCACTCCCGCCCGGCAGCGGTACCTCGATGCTGGACGTCGCCGTAGCCGGAACCGTGATGCGCAGGCGCTGCGTCGCGCCGCCAACATCGAGCACATCCATGGAAAGTGACAGTCGAAACGGTGCGACGCGCTGACCCTGCACCACCTGCACGATCAGGAGTGCGCGCGACGCATCCCAGCGCCATGACGTCGTCAACTCGGCAAAACCCGGACGGCGCATCCACTGCTCGAAGAACCAGTCGAGCGGACGCCCGGCCGCACGCTCGAACTGGGCCTGCAGGTCACTCGTCAGCGCAGTGCGATGTCGATGTGCGGCGTAGTACGAGCGGATGCCGCCAAAGAATGCACTGTCACCGATTTCGGTGCGCAACATGTGCAGGACGAAGCCGGCCTTCTGGTACACGTTCGAGTTCAGCACCATCCGCACATCAGTCAGCGTCTCGTCGATGACCGCCTTCTCCATCGTGATCGGTGCCGCCAGCACGCGATCGCGCATGGCGACGCGTGCCGCGCGGAAGGCACTGTCGCCATGCGCATGCTCGGTCCAGAGTGCGGCGAAGTAGGTCGCTAATCCTTCCGAGAGCCAGACATGCGGCCACTCGCGCTCCGTCACCGCGTCACCGAACCACTGATGCGCCGTCTCGTGCGCGATCAGGTCCTCCTTCGGGCCGGCGCCGCTGAACATCTTCCCGTCGTAGAAGATCGCGGCGGCGTTCTCCATGCCGCCAAAGCGCGTGGACGACGCGACATGCGCCAGCTTCTCGTACGGAAACGGCCCCACGAGTCGTGAAAAGAAGGCGACGATGTCGCCGGCGCGCGCAAAGTTTCCCGGCAGCACCGCGCGCTGCGATGGCGTCGTCCAGACCGACTGTCGCACGCAACCCGGCAGCTCGCCCAGGCCGCAGGCCGTGTCGCCAAGATCCAGCACGGCGAATGAGGCGACGCCAATCACCATTACCGACGGATAGATGGGCCGCAGCGTGCGCCATCGCGTCCTGACGCGACGCGCAGCCGTGGGCGCCACCTCGGGCGTTTCCGCGACCAGCAGTCCGTTGGCGATCACGCGATGCGTGGACGGCGCGAGCACATCCCATTCCACCAACGCCTTGTCCGACGGGTGATCGACCACCGCGAGCCACTGCCGCGCACGATCCGGGAAGTTGTCGCCAAAGGCCGTCCAGCCTGACGAGTCGTGCCGGACTACCAGTCCGTCCGACGGCGCACCGTGATGAAAGACCGCGACCGTGAGCGTATCGCCAGTACCGGCTGGCAGCTCCACGCGGACGCTGTCACCCGGTCGCGTGAAGTGAGCAGCACGTGTGTTCACCTGCACCGAGTCCACATGCATCGCGGCCACCAGGTCCAGCGAGAGCGCCGTCACGGCCGCCGTTCGCCACACCTGCGCAGTGGTGGTGATGCGGATGGTATCGGGCACGCCGGTTGCCGGAAACTCCACGCGGAAGGTGTAGTGCAGCACGTCGATGCCGGCGCGACTGCCACCAGTCGTGGAGGTGATTCGGCGCGCCGGTGACTGCTGCGCGACGAGCGGCACGGCAGCCATGCAGACAACGGCGACCACAAGTCGACGGACGGATTCAGGACGCATGCCGAAACCTGCCACATGCACCGCCGCGCTGCCATTGTCCCCTCATGCGTCACGCGGTACGATGACCTCGATCCTCGTGCCCCGATCAGACATCCCGGCGCAGCTCGACACCGTCGTGGGCCTCGTATTCGGCGCCTGCGTCGACGGGTTATCTCGAATAAGACATGGACGAAAAAAACGCTTGCTGGCAATAATGTTCGACACGTATCGTATCCGGGTGAGCGCAGGGAAATCAGTCACGAACTTGTCGCAGGCCAGGCTAATGGACACGTACTTCAAGCGCGTCACGAAGCGTGATCGCGCGTTCACTGTCATCGCAGTTTACGACGGCTGCCCCTTACGGCACCACGCACGAATCCAGCAGGCACTGTTGTCGGCACCGGCACCTGCCGGTACGAACGGTCCCATCTCAACCCCGCCCATCATGTCGTGCTTGCGCCACCTCACGGCTGCAGTGCTCGCCGGTGCCGTCTCGCTGTTCGCACCGACCGCGGAAGCGCAACTCGCCAGCGCGCCGGCGCTGCCGCTGGGCCGCACGGTCGACGGCACGCTGACCCGCTCCGGTCCGGCACTGAACGAACGTGGTCGCTTTCAGGTCTTCCGCCTCGACGTGAAGCCAGGTACGCGCTACTCGATCGTCATGCGCGCCGACGACTTCGACTCCTTTCTCTCCGTCGCACGGCAGGTGGACGGGCTCACCGACTACCTCGCCAGCGATGATGACGGCGCGAGCAACTCGAATGCACGCCTGCGATGGACACCGAAGGATGCAGGGGCGTACTATCTCGTGGCGCAGTCGCTCAAAGCAGATGGAGCTGGCAACTTCACCCTGCGCATTGACACGATGCCTGCCGTGATCAACACGCCGCCTCGCACGCTCGCACTGGGCGTACCACTCACCGGCGAGCTCGCGGAGACGGATCCCGCGGTCGCTGGAACGGGCTCGTACTACGATCTCTACAAGATCACGGCACGGAAGGGACAGCGCCTCTCGATCGAGATGAGCGCGGCGGACATCGATGCGTTCGTCGGCATCGGGCGCATGCTCGGCGACTCGCTGGACATCCTTGATACGGACGACGATGGCGGCGGCGCGAAGAATGCTCGCCTGCGCTACACCGTCAAGGACGACGGTACCTACATCATCAGGGCGCAGGCGCTGGATGTGGGCAGCACCGGCAGCTATCGCATCACGGTCTCGGAAACGGTGGTGCGGCCTTCGGTGAGTGTGAACCTCGCATCCGGCGTGGCCGTGAGCGGTACCATCGTCGAAGGAGACGAGGAGGCGGACGACGGCACGTTATTCGACGGCTATCGCATCACCGTGCGCACCGGCGAAACCGTCACCATCACCATGCGATCCGCCACATTGGACAGCTACCTGGTCCTCGGTGAGCTGACGGATGGAAACTTCACCACCATTGAAAGTGACGACGATGGTGCAGGCAACAACAACGCGCGCATCGAGCACACGTTCGATCGCGCCGGCGAGTACCTGATCCGCGCCAACGTGGTTGGCACCAGCACGACCGGCGCGTACACCATCCGCGTCGATCGCGGAGCCGCAGCACGTAAACCGCGCCGCTCGTAGAACAGGTACTGTGCCGCCGGAGCGTCGACGATTCCGCGTCGACGCCGTACGCGGTCAGCAGTTGCCGAAGCAACGATCAACCCAGCACCGGAGCAGCACGCACGTGTCCAAGGTCACGATCGGCATCATCGGCTCACGCTTCCAGGCCGACTGCATCGCCCACTCGGTCAGGATGATGCCCGACGAGGCCGAGGTGGTCGCCGTTGCCTCACCGACGTCCGGCAACGCGCGAGCGTTTGCCGAACGGCACTCGCTGCGGTCGCACTACCTTGACTATCGCGACATGCTGCGCGATCCCGCGATCGAGATGGTCACGATCACTGCGCCGAACCGCATGCACGCGCAGATGACCATCGATGCTGCGCGCGCTGGCAAGCATGTGGTCTGCGAGAAGCCGCTGTGCGTGACGCTCGAGGAAGCCGATGCCATGATCGAGGCGTGCGCGAAGGCCGGTGTGCTGCTGCTGTACGCGGAGGAACTGTTCTTCGCGCCCAAGTACGTCAAAGCGAAGCAGATGGCCGATGAAGGCGCATTCGGCCGAGTGCACCTCGTGAAACAATCCGAGAAGCACAACGGCCCGCACTCCGACTGGTTCTGGGACGTGAATCAGAGTGGCGGCGGCGCACTGATGGACCTGGGCTGCCATGGCATCGCGTTCTGCTGGTGGTTTCTGGGCAAGCCGAAGGTGAAGAGCGTGTACGCGCACCTTGCCACGCAGGTGCATGGCGCGAAGACGGAGGGTGATGACGAGGCGCTCTGCATCATCGAGTTCGAGGGCGGTGCGACCGGCGTCATCGAGAACTCATGGACCAAGCCCGGTGGCATGGACGACTCCATCGAGATCTTCGGCGACAAGGGTCAGACGTACGCCGACCTGCTGATGGGCAATGCGCTGCCGACCTACTCCGAAGTGGGCTTCGGCTATGCCGTCGAAAAGGCGTCCACCACCACTGGCTGGACCTGGCCCGTGTTCGAGGAGCACTGGAACTACGGCTTCCCGCAGGAGATGCGTCACTTCGCGCGCTGTGTGCGCGGCCTCGAGACACCGATCTCCGATGGCGAGACGGGTCGCGTGGTGCAGGAGGTGCTTTACGCCGCCTATGCATCGGCAGGACTCGGTCGTAAGGTGCAGATGCCGTTCCGGCCGATGGGCATTCAGAAGCCCATCGACCTGTGGAAGCAGCCGGAACTCACGCTGGGCCTCGTCTGACGTGCACGGCTCCGACACGCCGGTGCGAATTTTCG
>JACMPK010000118.1 GCA_014377535.1 Gemmatimonadaceae bacterium | reverse complement strand
GATGCGCTTTGCCTTCTCGTCGACGGCGACGATCGTACCCACCTGCCACGGTCCTTCGGTGATCCGGTTCTTCAGCCGGCCCGTGGAATCGTTGCGATACAGATGGCCCCACCCATCGCGCTCCGACCAGAAGATGGTTTCGCCATCCTCGGTCACGTAGGTCGGCGTGGGATCCACCGGATTGCCCGATTCCACGAAAGTCCTTGCCGAGTCGGCGGCCAGGCGAGGCACGGCTCCAGTGGCTGCATTCACCTCGAGCACCGTGGCGACCTTGGAGCCGCGCGACATCGTCGTCAGGTAGGCGCGCGTGCTGTTCGCATTCCACACCGAGTCGCGCGACGACAGGTTCCATGATGCCTGTGCGGGTGCCGGATCCAGCGCCACGCGCACGTTCGACCTGCTCTCGCGATCCAGCACGTGAAAGCCCGGCTTCGGAATGATCGTGTCACCCGGCAGCGCATACGGCTGCGAGAATGCGCGCGGGCGCTGCGACGTGTAGCTGATGTACGGCATCACGGCCACACCGCGCGAATCCTGGCGCGACACGATCAGGTGGCGCGAATCACGGGCCCACTTGAGCTGCGGGCGACGCGGCCGCAGCTGCGGTGCGAGGCGTTCCTGCGGTGTCGGATCGCCAAGGCCGTAGCTCCAGCCCTGCACGCCGTCAGCGGTCAGCTTCACGGAATCCGCGGCGTTGCCACGCGGACGCACGTACACGTTGTACGCGTTCACGTAGGCTTCCCACTTGCGATCTGGGCTCAACACGAAAGGCACGTCGCTCGGCAGCGTGTCGGCGGCAGTGCAGCGATAGGCGGTGATGTCGCACATGAGGCGGCGCTTGCCGAAGCGGAACTCGATGTTGCGCTCGTCGTCGCCGTCCCGCGCGAACTTGAACGTGCGGAACGGCAACCGAGTCGGGTCGATGCTGGTATCGGCCGCCGTGCTGATGGCAGCGGCGAGCTTCGCGTTCTCGAACAGCAGGTCACGCGACGCGGTGGCCGGATTCACGAGGATGAATTCCGCGCCCTGCTTCACCTTGTTGCGATACCAGAACCGCGAGCCATCCTTCATCCACTGCGCCTGGACTTCGTCGCCCGTCACCATGCGGGTGGTATTCCAGTTCAGCAGCTGCTCGGCGCGATCGTAACGCACCGGAGACGGTGCGGCCGGTGCCTGCGCGTCGACGCGCAGGGCGACCGATCCGAGCAAGGCGGCGGCGGTGACGACGTGACGCGAATGCATGGCGCGTGGACCCGTGGCTGAAGACGTAACGGAAGGTGACGACCACTCACGTTACGCGCCCGCACTCCCGTCTGCTGCACGAATTCCAGTTCGTCGAACCGCAAGCGCGGCGTCGGACACCTTCCGTTCGGTCGGTGCGTATACGGCCAGGCTCGTAACGGAAGTCCGTTTGCTCGCCTGTCTTCATGCCAACGCTGGGCAAACTGATGGTGTACATCGCGTCGACAGGGCGTATCCAGATGCCGGAATCCGGCTACCTGTTTGGATGTGCAGCACTTCTGTCGTGCCCTCCGCTCTCTCGATTGTAGACCCATGATGCCTCACTTGAATCCGGCGCGCCGACTGCGCCGTCTCGTTGCTTCGCTGCTCGCGCTCGCTGCCGTGCCGCTGTCGCTGACCGCCCAGGTCGGTGCCTCCACTGACATCATCACGGGCGTGGTCAAGAGCCCGGCTGGTGCCCCTGTCGAGAATGCGCAGGTCGAGGCGCAGTCCACCGAGACGCAGGTCACGCGCCGCCAGCGGACCAATGCGCAGGGCAAATACACGATTCTGTTTCCAGATGGCGGCGGCACGTATCGCCTCACGGTGCGCTACATCGGTTTTCAGCCCACGACGCTGACCGTCACGCGCAATGGCGACGACGATCGCATCGTGCGCAACATCACGCTCGGCCAGAACACGGCGCAGACGCTGGCGCGTGTCGAGGTGCGGGGTGCGCGCCGGCCCACGCAACAGGGTCCCGGTGGCGGCCCGCCGGCCCCTGGCGGATCCGAGCGCGTGGTCGATGGTGTCCAGGCGGCACGCCTGCCCGTCGATGCCTCCGACCCGACGGCCATCGCCTCGCTCGCACCGGGTGTCGTGCTGACTGGTGCGGACAGCTCGGGCGGCGGCGGTGCCGCCAACTTCAGCGTGGCCGGCCAGTCGTCGCAGAGCAACAACGTCACGCTCGACGGACTCTCGTTCGCGGCCGGTTTCGTGCCGCAGGACGCGATCCGCGGCACGCGTGTCGTGACCAACACGTATGACGTGGCGCGCGGTCAGTTCTCCGGCGGCCAGGTGTCGCAGACCACACGCAGCGGCACGAACGTCATTCAAGGCTCGCTGTCGTACGTGGGCCGCTACCGCGACTTCACGCTGGAGCAGGGCGGCACCACCGGTGCGTTCGGCGGCGCATTCAACCAGAACCAGTTCGGTGCCGGCGTCGGATTTCCGATCATCAAGGACAAGCTGTTCTTCTTCGGCGCACTGCAGGGCCGGCGTCGCGCCGACCTGTTGCCGTCGCTGCTCGCCGCAGACAACGCAACGCGTGAGCGCCTGGGCGCATCACCTGATTCCGTCAATCGGTTTCTTGGCGCGGTGAATCGATACGGCGTCGCTGGTGCCGGTGGCGTGGTGGACGACAATCGCAACGCCGACAACATGACCGTGCTGGGCCGCATGGATTACTCGCTCGCGGATGCACACACGCTCACGCTGCGCGGCGACTGGCGCCTGACCGACCAGACACCGACGCGCGTCGGGTCGCTGGCGCTGCCGCAGACCGGCGGCACCACGGAAAGTCGTGGCGGCGGCGGTTCACTCGTGCTCTCGTCGCGATTCGGGACAAGCGTGATCAACGAACTCCGCGCCGGCCTGCAAGTGGACAATCGCACCGGCTCGCCGTTCGTGACGCTGCCGCTGGGCCGCGTGCAGGTGCTCTCCGCACTGAGCGACGGTACGCAGGGCTTCTCCACGCTGCAGTTCGGCGGCAGCACGTCGCTGCTGTCGCAGAGCGACAACACCGTCTTCGAGGCCACGAACGAGACCTCGCTGCTGCTGGACGAGGGCAAGCACCGCCTCAAGGTCGGAGGGTTGATCAACCGCACAGGCTACACGCAGGATCAGGCGTTCAACCGATTCGGCACGTTCACGTTCAACTCGCTTGCCGATTTCGACGCCAACCGTCCCGCCACGTTCCAGCGCACGCTGGCGTCACCGGAGCGGACGGGCAGCACGGTGAATTCGGGCATCTACATCGGAGATACCTGGCGTCCGCGCGATGGCCTGCAACTGGTGCTTGGCGGTCGCGTCGAGTCGTCCACGTTCACGGGTGCACCGGCACGCAACCTCGCCGTCGATTCCGCGTTCGGGCGCCGGACCGACATCATTCCCAGCGATGCAGCGTTTCTGCCGCGTGTCGGCTTCAGCTGGTCCAAGGCGCAGCCAGCGAACGCCAACGGCGGCAATCCGTTCGGTAACGGCGCACTGACCATCCGCGGCGGTGTGGGTCGCTTCCGCGATGCGCCCAACACGCAGCTCTTTGCCGGTGCACAGACCGCCACCGGCCTGGCCTCGGGTGAGCAGGCGATCTTCTGTGTCGGCGCCGGCGTGCCTGTGCCCGACTGGACGGGCTACTTCGCCAATCCCGCCAGTGTGCCCACCCAGTGCATTGCCGGTGGACCGCCCGCGCAGCTCAATACCGCGCGCAACGTCACCACGTTCGACAGCGACTACAGCAACCCGCGCGCCTGGCGTGGATCGCTGGGCGCGTCGAAGCGACTCTTCGGTCGCTTCAGCTTGAATGTGGACTTCAGCGCTGCGCGCGGCGAAGCGCAGACGGGCTATGCCGACCTGAATCTGAACACGTCGCCGCAATTCACGCTCGCCTCCGAAGGCAACCGCCCGGTGTTCGTGCCGGCTGCCTCGATCATCCCGACCACCGGCGCCGTGCCCACGCAGCTCTCGCGCAAGGATCAGCGCTTCGGCTCCGTGTTCGACGTGAACTCGCGCAACAGCACCGAGCAGTGGCAGGGCACGGTGTCGTTCGGCGGCTTCACCAGCCGCGGCGCAATCATCAGCACCAGCTACACCTACTCCGATGCGCGCAGCCAGACCGGTTTCGCGTTCGGTGGCGCCGGCGGCGGGTTTGCGTCGGCCACCACGGCCGGCAACCCGAACCTGCCGGAATGGGCCACCAGCGCATTCAACCGCACGCACAACGTGATCGCGACGGTCACGCATCCGCTGACCTCGAGCTTCGAGATCACGGCGATCGGCCGAGTGACCTCGGGCTCGCCGTTCACACCGCTGGTCAGCGCGGACATCAACGGCGACGGTGCGCGCAACGACCGCGCTTTCGTTTACGACCCGACCACGGCCGCCGATGCGCAACTTGCGGCCGGCATGCGGACACTGCTCGAGACGTCCGGCAACACGGCGCGCAGCTGCCTGCGCGCGCAGGTCAATGCGCTCGCCGCACGCAACTCGTGCATCGGTCCGTGGCAGCCCGGCTTCGACCTGCAGCTGAACTGGCGGCCGACGATGTTCAAGCTCGATCGTCGCCTCACGTTCTCGCTGGTGACGGCCAACCTGATCGGCGGCATCGACCAGGCGATCCACGGCAGCACCAACCTGCGTGGCTGGGGCTCGTTCACGCAGCCCGACAACACGCTGCTGTTCGTGCGCGGCTTCGACGCCGCCACGAACCGCTACAAGTACGAAGTTAACGAGCGCTTCGGTGCGGCACGCGGCAACCAGACCGGCATCCGTTTGCCGTTTCAGGTCGGCTTCAACCTCCGCTACACGCTCGGTCCCGACCAGACGCGTGACCGCCTGCGTGCAGCCTTCGGCGCGGCGCCTGGTACACGACTCACGGGCTCGGGCATCGCGGCCGGCGTCGGACGCTTCTTCCCGAACGTGCCGCAGCAGATCGTCGAGGCACGCGACTCCATCGGCCTGACGGATGCCGAAATCGTTCGCCTGCAGGTGCTGGCTGATTCGATCAAGGTGCAGGTGGACTCGCTGACCGAGGCAGCGCGTGCGGTCGTGGAAAAGGAAGGCGGCAATCCTGATCCCGCCGTGCTGTTCGGCGTGAAGCTGCGCCCGTTCTTCGAGCGTGGCACTCGGCTTCGCACCCGCGGCCTGGATGGCGCGAAGGCAATCCTGACGGCGGATCAGTGGATGCGCGTGCCGGCACGCATCAAGACGCCGCAGGGCTTCGGCGGTCCGGGCGGCGGCGGCGGTGGTGGTGGCGGTCGTCCGCCGAACGAGTGATGCAGCTCGCGGGTTGAGTCATGAACGCGGCGCGGTCCTCATGGGATCGCGCCGCGTTCGTTCAGAAGCGCCGCACGCAGTCGCGACGACCGGCCGCCTAACCCGCGTCGAGTGCCGCGCGTACGCTGGCGGTGAGTTCCGCCCACGTCCACGGCTTGGGCAATATCGGCACGCTCGGGTCCAGCGCCACCGTGTCGCTCGACATGCGATCGGTGTAGCCGCTCGTGAAGAGAAAGGGCATCGTGAATCCCTCGTCGCGCAGCGATGCGTACAGCTCGCGACCGCCCATGCGAGGCATCACGACATCGCTCACCACCAGCGCGATTTCCGATCCATGCTGTCTGAGCAACGTCAGTGCCTCGGCGCCATCACCGGCCAGCAGCACGCGGTAGCCGTGCTTCTCCAGAATGCGACGCCCGGCGCGACGCACCATCTCCTCGTCCTCGACGAGCAGGATCGTTTCCGTGGCCCCTTCGCGCACGAGTGTCGTCGCACGCGGCGTGGGACTCGCTACGCGCAGGTCCGCGAGCGGCAGCGCGATGATCACCTTCGTGCCGCGGCCCACGGTGCTCTGCACGTCGATCGTGCCCGCATGCTGCTGCACGAGTCCGTAGATCATCGCCATGCCAAGCCCGGTGCCTTCACCCGGCCCCTTGGTGGTGAAGAAGGGCTCGAACAGATGCGCCAGCACCTCGTCGTCCATGCCGCGCCCGGAGTCCTGCACGGTGATCGTCACCATGGGGCTCGTCACGCCATCCGGCATTTCCACTGCCGGATCAAAGGCCCCGCGCATGGTGAGCGTGCCGCCCGTCGGCATCGCATCGCGCGCGTTGGTCGCGAGGTTGATCAGCATGTGCTGCACGGCGCCGGGATCGGCGTGGATGCCCGGCAGGTCCGGCGTCGCCTCGGTGACCAGCGTGATGTTCGATGGCAGCAACCGCGCGAGCAGCGCCTGCGTCTCCGCCAGCACCACTTCCAGCGACACCGGCCGGCGTTCGAGCGATTCACGCCGGCTGAAGGCGAGCAGCTTGCGCACCATGTCGGTGCCACGCGTGGCAGCCTGGATCATCTGGCTGACCTCATCGCGCACTTCCTCCATTTCGGGCGGAAGCGACTCCATCACCAGGTCGGCGTTCGCCAGGACGACGGTGAGCAGGTTGTTGAAGTCGTGCGCCATACCGCCCGTCAACAGGCCGATGGCTTCCATCTTCTGTGCCTGACGCAGCTGCGCTTCCAGCTGTTGCGACTCGGTGATGTCGCGCACCGTGATCAGGTGGCGGCCGGGCATGATGTGCGCCGAGCCTGCAATGTCGAGCACGCGCATCATGTCGCCCACGAGCAGGCGACCCTCGCCACGCCATTGCCCATCGCGCATCAGTCGCTGCCACGCATCACCTGCCGCAGCCGTGCCTGAGCCCGGCGTGAAGAGGTCGCCGAACACCATGCCTGCGAGCTGCGATTCGTTGCGCCCCATCAGCCGATGCGCGGCGGGGTTGCCGGATATCACCATGCCGCCGGCATCGGTGATGAGCATGGCATCGAGCGACGCCGCGAACATTGGCCGGAAGCTCATGTCCTGACGCCTGTCGACCGTGCCGTCGGTCCCCGGAAATGACGCTGCGCCCAACTGCACCACAGCGCCTCCGCCCGCCGCGGCGTCGAGACCCGTCACGCGCAGCACGATGCGCTGCGGCGGTTCGCCGATCGTCGAGACGTCCAGCATGAAGCTGCGCTGTGCGCCTTCCAGCACGGCCCGGACACCGGCCAGCGCGAGCGCCGTGTCCGCGCTGGCGAGGGGGGCGAGCGCGTCGAGCACTGTCTCGATCGGCTGTCCATCACACGAATGCCGCGCGTTCGCGTGACGATTGCTGGCGAGAACAGTCCCGCTCGGGTCCAGCAGGATGGCGGCACCCTTGACGGCGTCCAGCACTCCGCCCATCAGTGCCGCGGCTGGAGTCGTGGAACGCATCGTCATGTGCGTGAAGTTAGCGGGGATCCGGTGCAGCGCACTCATCCCAAGTCGGGACTGCGCCGATACTGCAGGTGAGACGATTGCGCAGGGCAGATGGCGCGCGACAGTGGTACTCCATTCGTCCCAGGAACATGCTGACGAAGGTCATGACACGGCTGACACAGAGCACCGCCGCACTGGTCGGAGGCCGATCGGAGGCGCCTCCGCTGCAGCCGGACGTGCCCGTGCGTGCAATCGCGTCACCATCTCCGGCCGTCGTGTCACAGGGGCGCATCCTGGTCGAGCCGTCGATCCATGACGACGTCGAGTCGGGGTACGACGTGCGCCGCGCACTGCGCACGGCGCTCGAAGCGCTCGAGGCGAGTCTCGATCCGGTCGAACGCCGTGGGGATGCGCCACTGCTGTTCGAGCGCATTTCGCGAAGCGGCGAGAAGACGGTTCGCCAGCCACCAGCTGCGGCGCAGCGGGCACTGGATCTGCTGCGGCGCGACGTGCCCATCTCTGACCTCGTGCGCCTGGTGGAGCAGGATCCGGTGCTGGCGCAGTCACTGCTGCGCTTCTCGAACTCCGCCGCCAACGCGACCGGTAGTCGCAGCAGGTCGCTGTCCGAATGCATCCGCAAGGTCGGCACGCAGGGACTGCGCAGCGTGATCCTGAGCAGCATGGTGGAAGGCATGCTCTGCCGCACCGGCACGGAGTACGACGCGATGGTGCGTCAGGTCTGGGAACACATGGTGCGCACTGCGCCGATCGCGCGAACGCTCGCCCCGGGCTTTGGCGTGGTGGCGGACGAGGCGTTCACGCTGGGCCTGCTGCACGACGTCGGCAAGCTGGTGCTCTTCGATCGCCTGGGTACGCTGAGGGTGGAGCTTCGTCGCGAGGTCAAGCTCAACAGCCAGGTCATGCCGCGGGTGCTGAGCAGCTTGCATGAGGTGCTGGGCGGCGCGGCGGCGCTGCGCTGGGGACTGGGCAAGGCGGCCGTGGGCGTGGTGTCATCGCACCACCGGCGGGCCGATCCGCTGGAGCCGAATCTTCACGCCGAGTGCGTGTACGTGGCCGAACGGCTGGACCTTGCCATGGTGCGCAACGAGCCCGTGAACCTCGTCCGCTTGTTCGAGGAGGGGCGGCTGCAAGCGAGTTTCGAGGCGGTGGCGCCACTCGTGGAGCGCGTGATCGCACCACAATCCGGTGGTACGGGCTTCACCGCGTGACGTCGAATCGCATCTTTCTGTCACGGCGACTTCGAAAAATTCGAAGTCGATGCACAATCACGTGAAATGGTGCACGGGTGCTGTGACGGCTAGCCTCTGATCACTCGCTGGTCGAATGTCCGGCGAGACAGTGTCAGACGGGCTCCGGCCCACCGCCCGAGTGTCGCAATGCCATTTCAGCAGCGCATCACCGACGTCCCGCATCGCTTTCATGCGGTGCGTGAAGCACGCACAGAGCATTCGTCGGCAGACCGGGCCGCTGCGGATCGACATGCAGCCGGACAGCCGCTTCGCGCGCTCGAACCCGCCGGAATGTCGTTCGCGACGCTGTTTCAGGACGAGCGACTCGATGCCGTGTCCGAAGCGGTGCTGGAGTTGCTGCGCGACATCGGTGCACCATTCGACGGCAAGTCGATTCCGGTGGCGCTCGCACGCGGCGGCACCGTGGGTCGCATCGGTGTGCCACGCGATGCGGTGGTGCTCATGGGGCTGCAGCGGGTGCTGGTCGGCGCCAGCATTGGCAGTGACCCGCTCGCTCCCGTCTCGCGTCTCTGGCGCGGCCTGCAGCGGCGCGCCGACGTGGTGGTCGATATCCGACAGTGCACCACACTGCCCGGCAGCGATGCCGACCTCGCCGGTCATCAGCGCGACGTGCTGCTCTTCTCGCAGCGGCTGGTGGATGGCACATCGCGGCGCCGGTCCTCGGGCGCGGAGCATGAAGCAGCGGGGCAGTGGGCTCGGGCGCGTCAGGCCGCGGAAATGGCCTACAGCCTCGCCGTGACCGAAAATCGCAAGCTGCTGCTCGTGCTCCCCGTCGGGCGCGGCACGGCGGCACAGCAGCTCTTCACCGACGCACTCGAGAGGCAGGCTCGCCAGCAGCGTTTGCCATCGCCGCGCACGGTCAAGGCCGGCCTGCTGTCCGCATTGCTCACGGGTGACGGTGGGCGCGAGCGTTGGCTGGTGGCGTCGGTAATGTCCATCGACGAGATGCGCGCCACAGCAGATGAGGCGGTGGGCGATACGGGTCCGTGGCCCGTCGTGAGCTTTGGTCGCACGGCAGCGTTTTACGACATGCCGGCTCAGCAGCCGGGCGCGCCGGTCGATCCGCTCCCGTTCCTGCTCGTCGTTTCCAGCCTGCTGCAGCGCAGCGGCCGTGCCGACGTCGCGCGCACGCTGATGCACGCCGCGTTGATGACGTGGGCGGCGGTGACGCGCGTGCGCGAGGAACTCGGCACGCCGATGCCGGTTCCGCTCGATGCGTGGATCTCTGCAGTCAAGGCAAACTGGGGCCGCGCGCCACTCGCGCCGACCCCGCGTGAACGACGCGCGAGCGCGCGCAGCGACATTCCGGTGGTGGCCGGGCTGCGTCTGCGCATCGAGACGAGCCTCAGCTCGACGGCTGTGCGCGAGGCGGTGAACACCGCCGTGATGCCGGCGGGCCTCGAAGTGGCATCAGTACGCGCTTCCGAGGGGGGCATCGTCGTGGGGAGGTCATCGTTCGACGTGCGGATTCGCAGCCAACTCGGCGAGCCGCCGCTCAACGATTCGGCAGCCGGTGCACTGGTCCGCGCACTCGGATCGCCGCTCCGCTGTGTCGCCGTCGAGCCGTGGAATCCCGGGGCGTCCGAGCGGCCTCGCGCGCGTGCGGTCGCCTGAGCGCCGCGTGACGCGAACTGCGGCCGCCTGACCTCGACGTCAGGTCGCCGCGGTCAGCCGAAGAGCCGCGTGCGCGCCGCGCGCGCGATCGCCGTCACCGCCGGGTGCTCCAGGCGACGCTCGGCGGAGATCGCGTAGAACTGCTGCGTGATCTGCGGCAGCCGGCCGACGATCTCGACCTGGTGCTGCTGGCAGATCTCCGACTCCAGCACCGACGGTGCCGCGAAGAGCCCATAGCCGTTCTGCCCGAACACCTTCATCAGCGCGCTGTCGGCGTACTCGCCGCGCACTGCGGGTCGCACATCCTGCTGCTGGAAGAAGGCGTCCAACCCGCGACGGATCGTGGAGCCATGTAGCTGCAGCAGGAACGGTGCGCCATGCAGCGATATCGGAAAGTCGACACGGTGCCGCGCTGCAAGGTCAGCGACCCCGAACACCGTCGTGCCGCTTTCGCCCAGCAGGTGATTGAACGCACGAACATTCGCCGATGGTGTGATCGGTGCATCGGTGATCAGCAGGTCCAGCGCATGCACCGACAGTGCCGCCATGAGACGTTCGGGGGTGTCGTCGGTGCAGCTCAGCGTGATGCCTTCCGGGATACGCAGCGCGGGTTCGATCAGGCGGTACGCAATCAGTTTCGGCACCACATCCGCGATGCCGACCAGCAACCGCCGCGGACGATCGGCGGCATGACCTGCCAATGCCTGCGTCAGTTCGTCGCCTAACGAGAAAATATCGTCGGCGTAGCGCAGTGCCATCTGCCCGGCATCGGTCAGTAGCAGCCGGCGGGTGGTGCGCGAAAAGAGCGACTGCCCGAACTGCCGCTCCAGCGCCTTGATCTGCGTGCTCACCGTTGGTTCCGTGAGCTGCAGCTCGGCGGCGGCGCGCGCCAGTGTGCCCGCACGTGCCACGGTGCGGAAGAGATGCAGGTGGTGAAAGTTGATCTGTCGCATCGTCAGCGCATCATGTCGGGTGTCGCGTCCACGTGCACGCGCGCCAGTGGACCGCCGAAGCGAACGTACAGCCGCACCACCAGCACGGCGGCGACGGCGGCAAGTCCGGCCACGAGGCCCCACCAGAGCCCGGCCGGACCCATGCCCATCTTGAAGGCGAGAAACAGGCCGAGTGGCAGGCCGACGGCCCAGAATCCCATGATGTTCGCGACCATTGCCGCGCGCGTGTCGGCTGCACCGCGCAGCGCACCGCCGGCAACCGCCTGCACGCCGTCGAAGAGCTGAAATACGCCGGCCAGCGGGATCAGCGACGCCGCGAGCGCCACGACGCCGGGCTCCGTGACATACGCACTGGCCAGCAGCCTGGGCATGGCGAGAAAGATTGCCGAGGTGACTGCGGACGCCAGCAGTCCTGCGGTGAGTGCGGCAATTGCGGCGCGGCGTGCGGCAGCGGGATCGCCGCGGCCGATGGCCTGACCGACCAGCACCGACGCGGCCGCACCGATACCCAGCGGCATCATGAACGTGAAGCTGGCCAGGTTGATCGCTACCTGGTGTGCGGCGAGCGTGCTGGTCGCCTGTGCCCCCATCAGCAGCGCAACCGCATTGAACACGCCTACCTCGAGCAGGTACTGCACGCCGACGGGCAGCCCCACGCGCAGCATGCGCCGGAGCGGCTCCAGCGCGAACAGGAGCGGATCACGCTCCCTGAGCAGCGGCGCGAACACATCGCGGCCCAGCCAAAGCAGGATCAGCGGCAATGCCGTGCGACCGATCACGCTGCTCAGTGCCGACCCATTCACCCCCAGTGCCGGTGCGCCAAGGTTGCCGGTGATCAGCAGCCAGTTGCAGCCGGCGTTGAGCAGGTTGGCCAGCACCACCGTGAGCACGATGGGTCGCAGCTGTCCCATGGCCTGCAGTGTCTGGCGCAGCACCACGAACGCCAGGCCGCCGGGCAAGCCAAGAATTGAGATGTGCACCACGCGCGTCGCGACGGGGATGATTTCTGCCGGCTGGTGCAGCGCGCGGAGCACCGCCCCGGTCGGCCAGAGAATCATGGACAGCGGTACACAGAGCACGGCGGCGAGCAGCAACCCGCGCTGCAGCGCGCGACGCACGCCCGGCATGTCGCCCGCGCCGACGGCCTGGCTGACCAGAGCATCCATGCCGACCAGGGTGCCCATGCCGATGACGACGACCGTGAAGTAGTACACGAGGCCCAGCGAGACCGCCGCCAGTGCGGTCGCCGAGAGATGGCCGACGAAGATCGCGTCCACGACATGCATGGCCATCATGCCCATCTCGACTGTCATCACCGGCAGCGCAAGTGTCGCGAGCGCACGCATGTCGGCCCACGCAGGCCGGACCAGCACGGGCGCGCGCGAGCTCTGTCGTGTCGTGGTCACTTGCTCGGCCATGGTCGCTACACTGTAATGTGTCGAGCCTGAATTCCTTCGCTTCCCGACATGATGCCCGATCGCGTCTCACCTGTCGCCCAGCCTGTACTGTCCGGACTCGTGACGCGGTCGGGCCTGACGCGGCGTCGCTGGTTGCGCATGCTCGCGAGGTTTACCGGTGGCAGCCTCGGGCTGCTGTTCGCGATCGGGCTCGTGATCGCCTATCTCATCACCTTGCGTCCCGACGTGCCCGGTTCGCGACGGCTGGCTCAGCGCGAGTTGCAGGTGCTCCTGGAGCCTGACGAGACGGTGCACGCCGTGGCATGGGCGCGGCGGCGTGAGTGGTGGGATGGATTTCGCGAGACTTACGGCATCCTCGCGCTGACGGATCGCCGTGCGCTGTTCGTCGGCATCCCTCCGCGTGAACTGGTCTCGCCAGAGCGGGGACCGCAGCAATTCGTGATCCTGCAGCTGGGCCGCGACGAGTCACTGCGCATCCGGCGCACGCGCGTCGACCTGGGCAGTGCGCCCGGCGTCTCCATCGAGACGGACCGAAGCCGGTTTGCATTCGCGTCCGACGATCGGGTCGGTTTGGACAGCGTGCTGGCCAATGTCGCCCGGAACCGGCGGGCCACGGCCACGGCGGATCAGCTCGCGCGACGGGTGCGCGATTATGAGGAGATCGTGACGTTGAAGCCGGTGTACCATCGCGTCGAGGCGGGTGATGCGCTGAGTTCCATCGCGGCGCGGTACGGCACGACGGAGGCGCAGCTGATTGCGCTGAACCGGCTGACGTCTACCACCATCAAGGTGAAGCAGCGCCTGCTCGTGAAGCGGAAAGGCTGAGCCCGACGTGGCCGACTGCGGCTAACTTGCGCGGTGCAGCGGGCATGTCGCCCGACACTTGGTACGGGAGCTGATGCAGCATTCATCGATGTGGGTCGCGTTCACCGTCGTCGTCCTGGCGATGCTGGCGCTCGACCTTGGCGTATTTCACCGCAAGGCGCACACGGTGCGCCCGCGTGAAGCGTTGATCTGGAGCCTGGTCTGGGTGACCCTGGCCGGACTCTTCGCGGTCGCGCTCTGGCAGCTGGACGGGCAGCAGACCGCCATCGAGTTCACGACCGGCTATGTCGTGGAGCTCGCACTCAGCGTCGACAACCTGTTCGTCTTCCTGCTGCTGTTCTCGTTCTTCAAGGTGCCCGATGTGCTGCAGCATCGCGTGCTGTTCTGGGGCATCATTGGCGCGCTGATCATGCGTGCGATGATGATTGGCGCAGGCGCCGTGCTGCTCGACCGCTTCCATTGGATCATTTATGTGTTCGGCGCATTCCTGCTGTTCACCGGCGTGCGCATGCTGATGCAGCAGGACAGCGAGATGGAACCGGAGAAGAACCCGGTGCTGAAGCTCGTGCGGCGCTTCGTGCCCGTGTCCGACGATTTCGTGGCCGACCGTTTCTTCACGCGCGCGGCGTGGGGGCCGGACGGCACGTGGCGGCTGGTCGCGACCCCACTGTTCGTCGTGCTGGTGCTGGTCGAGACCACCGACCTGGTTTTCGCGGTCGACTCCATCCCCGCGGTGTTCGGCGTCACGCGTGATCCGTTCGTCGTATACACGTCGAACGTCTTCGCCATTCTCGGCTTGCGCTCGATGTACTTCCTGCTGGCGGCCGTGGTGCATCGCTTCTGGCTGCTGAAGCCGGCACTGTCGATCGTGCTCATGTTCGTGGGCGTGAAGATGCTCACCAGTGCCGTTTATCACATGCCGACGTGGATCTCGCTGGTCGTGATCATCGCCACGCTGGGTGGCGCAGTGGTGCTCTCGCTGCGTTTTCCGCGTGCCGAACTCCCAGCCGATGCGGAAAATTCCACCGATCCGACGCCAGTCATCCGCGCCACGACATCACCCGCGCCGTGACAGCACGCGCCATCCATGATGCGGGAAATCCAGACCGGGTCGCGATCGATTTGGCACGTGAACCACTTCCCGCGATTCGGCGATCAGCGGCGAAGCTGGCGGTGCTGGATTCCACTGAGTGGTTTGCACCGACGAGCGGCGGCATCCGGACCTACCTGCTCGAGAAGCAACGATATGTGGCGGCGCGCCACGAGCTGCGCCATGCCTTGGTGGTGCCGGCCAGGCGCGACGGCATCGTAGAGCGGGAGGGTGCGCGCTGGTACGAGTTTGCCGGACCGCGCATTCCAGGCAACGATCCATATCGGCTGCTCACCTCAGTGGGCCGCATGCGCCGCGTGCTGGCGCACGAACATCCGGACGTGATCGAGCTGGGTAGCCCCGCTCTGGTGCCCTGGGTGCTCTTCCGTGCACTGCGCGGGCGCGACATTCCGATCGTGAACTTCTTTCACAGTCACTTCCCGGCGTTGGCGGCAGGCAGCGCCCGCCCGGTGCCACATCGCCGCCGCCTGCTGCGTGATGCGGCCTGGTGGTACGCACGCCGCCTCGATGCACGTTGCAGTGCGACGATCGCCGCATCGAAGTTCGTGGCGGACGATCTCGAGCGCGCGGGCCTCCGCAATGTCGTGCGCATTCCGCTTGGCGTGGACCTGGCGCACTTCACGCCCGCGCGGCGTGCAAATGCTGACGCCACGCGTGCGGAATGGAAGCTTCCAGCCAAGGGGCCGCTGGTGACCTTCATCGGGCGCTTCGCGCACGAGAAGGAGCTCGAGGTGCTGATGGATGCGTGGCCCGAAATTGAACGACAGACTGGTGCCGCGCTGGTAATGGCGGGCGATGGACCCGAGCGCGTGGCATTGCAGCAACGCAACAAGTCCACGCAGGTGCACTGGCTGCCGTTCATCGGTGACCGTGGCAAGCTCGCGGACCTGCAGGCTGCGTCGAGCATCTACATGTCGACCAGCCCGCACGAGACGTTCGGCCTTGCCCCGCTGGAAGCGATGGCATGTGGCACACCGGTGCTTGCCGCGAACGCCGGCGGTGTGCGCGAGCATGTGCTGTCGTCAGGCGCAGGCGCGCTCTTCATTCCGTGCAACGCACACGACTTGGCCGAGCAGGCCGTCACGCTGCTGCGCGGCGATCTCGACGCGCATGGCGAACGGGCGCGCGCGTTCGCCTGCCGCGAACACTCGTGGGAGTCGGTGTTCGATCGCGTCTTCGCGCTGTATGAACAGGTGCAGCGATGAACGTGCGAGCATGCAGGTGCCAGGGGTGCCAGGGGTGCCAGCGGTGACTGTGCGACCTGCGAGCCGGCGCTCGGCGAGCCTGCGCTCATGAGCGTGCTGCTCTCCATTCACGATGTGACGCCGGCCTGGCAGCCGCAGGTCGAGACGCTCTGGCAGCTCTGCCGTGAACGGGGCGCGACGCCCGCGCTGCTGGTGGTGCCCGACTGGCATGGGCAGTGGCCGCTGCGCGATTCGCCCGCGTACGTGCAGTGGGTGCGGAGACGCGCCACCGATGGAGCGGAGATTTTCCTGCACGGTGAACGGCATGACGAGGTCGGGTTGCCGCGAAGCTGGCGCGATTCGCAGCGTGCCTTCGGCAGAACCAATCGCGAAGGCGAGTTCCTCACGCTCGATCACGATGCAGCGTACGCACGCATCGGTCGCGGGCTGACGCTCTTCGCGGAGCTTGGACTCTCGCCGATCGGGTTCGTGCCGCCGGCGTGGCTCTGCCGGCAAGGCACGCACACCGCTTGCGCCGCGCATGGATTGGCTGTGCTCGAGGATGACTCGGCCGTGTATCTGACGGCGACCGGCACCCGTCTCGAGAGCCCGGTGCTGCGCTGGAGCGGGCGCACCGACTTCCGTGCGCGTGGCTCTGCCGCGCAGGCGGCGTGGCGATGGCGTTCGCAGCACGATGCGCCGTATTTCCGAATCGCGCTGCATCCCATGGATCTGGAGCATCCGATCACGCGCCAGTCGGTCATCGACGAGCTCGATCGATGGCTGCAGGCACGCCCGGCGCGCAGGTACGCTGCGCTGCTCCCCGACGCAGTGCCACTCCCGGGTGCCGGCGGTGACGGCAGCGTGTCGAACGGCATCGTGAACGTGTCGCCCGAGGTGTCAAAATGACGCGCTCCATCGTGCGGCTGGACGGTGTGCGCCTCGCGCTTTTCAGCGACACCTATCCGCCGCAGATGAACGGCGTGTCACGTACGCTGGAGCGCCTCGTGGCGGCCGCACGTGACCGTGGCGCCGCCGTGCGCGTCTTCACGACGACGGACCCCGCACTGCAGCACCACGATGTCGACGAGACGCGCTGGAACAGCGTGCCGTTCTGGGCCTATCCGCAGGTGCGGCTCGCGGCTCCGCGCGTGATGGCGGCACGCGACGCCCTGCGCGCATGGAAGCCGTCGCTCGTGCATGTTGCCACGGAATTTGGCGTCGGCCTCGCCGGCCGGTCGGCCGCACGAGCGCTGGGCGTGCCGCTGGTGACCAGCTACCACACCAGCTTCAGCGCGTACGCGGAATTCTACAGGCTTGGCGCGCTCGCACCGCTTGGCTGGAAGTACTTCCGCTGGTTCCACGCTGCGGCCGCGCGCACGTTCACGCCTACCGAGGCGATTCGCGCGGAGGTGCAGGCACATGGATTCCGTCATGTCGGCGTCTGGGGACGCGGCGTGGATGGTGAGCGTTTCGATCCGGCATTCCGCTCACTGGAATGGCGCCGGCATCTCGGCATTGCCGACGACGCGATGGTGGTGCTCTACGTGGGTCGCATTGCGCGGGAAAAGGGACTGGAGCACGCCCTGCGCGCGATGAGACAGCTCGCCATCGCGGCACCGTCAATTCGTTTCGTGATGGTCGGGGACGGGCCGTACGAAGCGGAGCTGCGCGCTGCGGCGCCATTGAACGTGATCTTCACCGGCAGGCTGGATGGCATCGCGCTCAGCACCGCGTACGCATCGGGCGACGTGTTCCTGTTTCCATCGGTGACGGACACCTTCGGCAACGTGCTGCTGGAGGCAATGGCGTCGGGACTGGTCGTGGTGTCCGCAGATGCCGGGAACACGCGTGAGCTCGTGGGCCGTGATCGCGGCCTGATCGTGCGCGTGGAGCAACCGACGGCAATCGCTGATGCATTGCGCGCCCTCGAAGCTGACCGCGGCCGTCACGCCGCCATCTGCTCGAGTGCCGAGTCGTGGGCTCGCCAACGCACCTGGCCGCAGGTGTGGAACGGACTTTTTGGTGAGTACCTGCAGGTGATCAGCGCGCGAGCTGCCAGTTCGTGAATTCCCGCTCGTCCGTGACGTCGCGCACGATGTATGGCGCAAGCCATGACGGAATCACCACCTGTGTCTCTTCGCTCGGCAGCTCCACCTCGGCAAGCACGAGGTCGCGATCCGTGAAATGGTCGATCTCCCATGTCAGCAAGCCATCAGGCATGGCATAGCGCAGCTTCGTCACGCGCCGGCCGGGCGTCAAAGCAAAGAGCGCAGCGCCCAGATCGTCGGTCGCATCCTCCTCGACTTCGATGCGTGCCATGCCGCGGCCAAGCTTCACCGTGCGCACCCAGCGCGTGCGCTCGCCATTACTCGTACTGCGGATGCGCTCCACGAGCGACTCGCCCGGCAGGTAGCCCTGCTGCAGCGTGGCAGGCGTGACGTCGAGCACGCGCGGCGGCAGTGCTGACAGCAGCCACTTCCGTTCGATCTCCACCGGTATCTCCGCGTCTCGCGCGCGCCAGCGGGCAGCGATGGCCTTCAGTCGCGCGACGCGTTCCTGCAGCGGCTCGCGTTCGTGCCAGGCGGCGGCTGCATTGAACGCGACGGCGATGCGTGCCGTGAGATCGCGCTCGCTGGCCGCGAGTCCGGCGAGGCTTGCGCGTGATGTGTCTTGACCACTCTCGCGCAACGTCGTGACCACTGTGCGCAGCCGGTCGCGAAGCGCATGTGCGTCGTTGATGTCGCCGAAGGCGTCCTGCGCATGCCGCAGCGACTGCAGCAGCTCGGGCGCGTCATCGGCATGCGACGCGAGTGGCTTGAGCAGATAGCGCGCCGACTTGAGCGCGAGTCGAGCCGAATGCAACGCCTCCATGTCATCGGCGCTCCGGATCGCGGCGCCGCGCCGTGCGACACGGTCGGCGGCACGATCCAGCGCGTCGGCGGCGAGGGTCGCGAACGTCAGCGTGACGTGCGGTCCATCCAGTGTCCTGCGCTCGTGCCATTCCTCCAACGCGGCGAACAGCGGCTTCGCAATGCGCTGCCAGCGCTGCCGGAGTCGTGCGGCGTCGGTCGTGTTTTCCGACTCGGCAGCGGTGGGCAGCGGCAGGCGGCCCAATGCGGCTCGCTGCGCAGTCGTGCGCGCCGCTGCGACTTGCGTCATCAGTGCTGCCTGCACGTCCCGATCGCGCATGTAGCCGATGCGCCGCGCCAGCTTCTGCGCCCGTCGTGCGATCGTGCCGGGCACCGTGTCGCTCAACACGGCCGCGTAGGCCCCGAGCGTCACCCGCAGCTGGCGCAGCGCGACGCGCAGGTCGTGGTGTGCCTCGGTCACGTCGGCCCCCGGAACGTCGAGCTGCCGAACCGCGTGATCGGCCGCAAGGGCGAAGTGCCGGCATAGCAGTCGCGCGCTCCGATGCGCCGCATCGTTCAGCAGCCGCGGGGGCGCCGGGAGCGGCGGTCGGGGGATTGTCGGTGTCATCCCGGAAATATGAGCGTCGCTGCGGACACGGCGCGGCGCGATGACCGTGCCGCAGGCGTACAGTCCGCCCGGGGCAGGCTGCCAGAGACGTAGGCGTGCTGCCTGCCGCGACTTGCGTGCGCAACGCCGGGACATATACTTTCACGTCGAATAATCGTATATCCAAATAACGGACGTCGAAACAATGGCGACGCACCATGACGGCACGGAGCAGGAACGGCGGGCATTGGACGCCTACATCAAGCTGATGCGGTCCACCATTGCGGTGAACGCGCGCCTGATGCCGCCGCTTCTGGCCGAGTACGGCATCACGCCCACGCAACTCGGCGTCCTCGAGGCGCTGTCGCACCTTGGCGCGATGCCGCACTGCGCACTGGCAGGAAAGCTGCTTGTCAGTGCCAGCAACCTGACCACCGTCCTGGACAATCTGGAACGGGACGGTCTGGTGCGACGCGATCGGGACCCGCGCGACCGGCGTGTCTCGATGACATCGCTGACACCCGCGGGTCAGGCACGGCTGGCGTCGTTCTTTCCGCAGCATGTGCAGCGGCTGGTCGATGCCATGTCGGGACTGGACGCCTCTGAACAGTTCGAACTCGCCAGACTGTGCCGGAAACTGGGACGCACTGCCGCTGCGCTCGAAGGGCAGGACACCGCTGCAACGATTGCGCGCAGCACATGATCTGCACGACACCATCTACCCGACACCAGGCATCACCATGACCATTGAAGCATCGCCCGAGATCATGACCGTCACGCAGGCCGCCGAGGCGCGCCGCTCCATCCGCACGTTCGAGCCGACACCGATTCCGCGCGAGCACATGCAGGAAATTCTTCGCGTCACCGGTCTTGCACCGTCGCCGTGGAATCTGCAACCTTGGCGCTTCGTCGTCGTCGAGGACGCAGAGACGAAAGCAAAGCTTCAGGAAGCAGCGTACGGGCAGGCGCAGATCGGTAACGCACCGTCGGTGATCGTGCTCTACTCCGACATGTCCGATGCGATCGACACCGTCGAGGAGACCGTGCATCCAGGGATGCGCGGTGCGCAGGGCGACAAGGCAGCTGCCGACATCCGCTCCACGTTCGCGGCGTTCAGTGATGCTGATCGCGCGGCATGGGGCTTTGCAGAAAGCAACATCGCGCTTGGCTTCCTGCTGCTCACTGCACAGGCGCACGGCTACAACACCAGCCCCATGCTCGGCTTCCAGCCGGAGAAGGTGAAGGAGCTGCTCGGACTGCCGGTCGATGCGCGCATTCCGGCGCTGATCGCCATCGGTGTGGGTACCGAGGAAGGCTTTGCGCATCACCGTCATCCGCTCGAGCGCATCGCACGCTTCGTCTGAGCATGTCGGATGACCGCATGCGCCCGGTCACGTTTGTCAGGCGCATGCATCGCACCGCATCACGCCCTGTTTCGAGCGGCCATCGCTGCCATTCGCCCGACATATGTCCCACTCAAAACTCGCGGCGCAGGAGCAGCACATGTTTCGTACCAGTGGTCTGCATCACCTCACCGCGATTGCCAGCGATCCGCAGCGCAACGTGGATTTTTACGCAGGTATACTGGGCCTGCGCCTGGTGAAGCAGACGGTCAATTTCGACGATCCCGACACCTATCACCTGTACTACGGTGACGGTACGGGTCGTCCTGGCAGCATTCTGACGTTCTTCCCGTGGCCGACTGCGCGACGCGGACGCGTTGGTGCCGGACAGGTGGCCGAGACGCAGCTCGCGATCCCGACTGGTGCGCTGGCCTTCTGGATCCAGCGACTCACTGCACATCAGATCGCGTTCGCTGGTCCGCTGCGTCGCTTCGAGCACGAGGCGGTGCTGACGTTCACCGATCATGATGGCATGCCACTCGCATTGGTGGCGACCGATGCCGCGGGCACGTTGCCTGGATGGGCCGGCGATGGCGTGCCGGAAGTCATGAGCATTCGCGGCTTGCATGCGGTGACGCTGTGGGTGCAGCGTCGCGCGGAGACGGCGCAGGTGCTCACTGGCACGCTCGGATTCCGCGAGCTGGCGACGCAGGGTGACATCGTGCGCCATGCCGTGGCCGACGCTGTCCCTGGCACGATGGTGGACATTCGCGAGTTGCCCGCGGGCCTTGGCGGCACTGGTGGCGCCGGAACCGTGCATCATGTCGCGTTCCGCGCCGCAGACGACGACTTCGAGTTCGGCATCCGCGCGCAAGTGTCTGCCGCTGGCCTGTCGATCACCGGGCAGATCGACCGCACCTACTTCCGTTCCATGTACTTCCGCGAGCCCGGCCATGTGCTCTTCGAGCTGGCGACCGATGGGCCGGGTTTCACGGTCGACGAGGCAGACGCTGCCCTCGGCACCACGCTGCAGCTGCCGCCGCAGCACGAGCATCTGCGTGACTCGTTGATTGAGCGGCTCGTGCCGCTGCGCCGCCCCGACCGCATGCCGGCAACATCGGAGATGCTTTCGTGAGCGACACATCCGCAGGGCAGGTCGCGCTGGACTTCGTGCACGTGCACGTGCCGCCCACCGATGGCGCCGAGACGCGCACGATGCTGCTGCTCCACGGCACCGGCGGAAACGAGCGGGACCTGCTCGATCTTGGTGCTGCCATTGCTCCCGGCGCGCGTCTGCTCGGCGTGCGAGGGCAGGTGCTGGAGTCAGGCATGCCGCGGTTCTTCCGGCGCCTCGCCGAGGGTGTGTTCGACGAGGCGGACATCGTGCGACGTGCAACTGATCTCACCGCGTTTCTGCCCGCCGCCGCCGCGGCGTACGGGTTCGATCCGGCACAGGTGGTGGCACTTGGTTATTCCAATGGCGCCAACATCGCCGCTGCAGTGGTGCTCCTGCATCCCGGCGTGCTGTCGGGCGCCATCCTCCTGCGCAGCATGGTGCCATTGGCGCCGTCGCACGCGCCGGAGCCGCGGCGCACGCCGGTGCTGATCGTCAACGGACGTGTCGATCCGATCATTCCGCGAGCGAACGCGGAGCGCCTCGTGACACTGCTGCGCGGCGCCGGCGCGGACGTCACCATGCACTGGGAGCCGACGGCACATGGGCTCACGCCCGCCGATGTCGTGGTCGCACGGACGTGGCTCGCGGGGCAGCGTCCGGCGGCCTAGCGGTTTGGCGGCGGGCTCGCGCGTGGCTCGGCGTGGAATCCCGCGCCGTGACGAGACATGGAGGTATCTTGCGGCGTGCATTCATGGATTTCCTTCGTGCCGGCGGCATTCACCCTGGCTTTGACGCTCGGCTTGACGCGCGCTGCACCGACAGCGCGCGCGGACGATGCGACGCGTGGCCTGGCGCTGCTGCAGCACTTTCCCGACAGCCTGCCACGGAATGGTGGTAATACGTTGCGCTGCACGAGCTGTCATCTCGACGACGGCAGGCGCGAGTTGGCGATGCCCTGGGTCGGCGTCACGACGCGGTATCCGAAATACCGTGCGCGGCGTGGCGCGATCGAAACCATCGAGCAGCGCGTGAACGAGTGCATCACGCGAAGCCTTGCAGGACGCGCACTGGCCGAAGATGGGCGTGACATGCGCGACATGGTGTCCTACCTGCACACGTTGCAGTCCACGCAGGTGATCGTGCGTCCGGACTCGGTGCGTGTGGACGGTGATCCGGGACGTGGCGCGGGGGCGTACAAGACCACCTGCGCGCGCTGTCATGGGCCGAAGGCACTGGGCGCGCTTTCGCCCGCCGTGGCTGGGCGCCACAGCTTTTCCATCGGTGCCGGCATGGCCCGCCAGCGGGTGCTCGCCACCTTCATCCGCTGGAACATGCCGCATGACATGCCCGGTACGCTGGCAGTGCAGGATGCGGCGGACATCGCGGCGTGGGTGCTGCGGCTCCCGCGCCCTGATCATCCCGGCAAAGAACGCGACTGGCCGAATGGCGACGTGCCCATCGATGTCGCCTATGCGACCGATGGCGCCGGCGTCCGCGGGCTGCCCTTGCCGGCGCCGCGACCGCTGCTGCGCCGAATGGTGGCGCCTACTCCTCCGACCAGTCCATGAGCACTTCGCCCGACGACGATGTCTCGCCCCCCGGGAAGGTCCGTCTCGACAAGTGGCTGTGGGCAGCGCGCTTCTTCAAGACGCGCGCACTCGCTGCCGAGGCGATCGATGGCGGAAAGGTGACCGTGAACGATGACCGGCCGAAACGCGCGCGCCTGATTCAGGCCAGCGACATGGTTGCCGTGCGCGTGGGGCCGTATCAGCATGTGATCCGGGTGCGCGATGTGAGCCAGCGCCGCGGATCGGCGGCTATCGCGCAGGAATTGTTCGAGGAGACGCCAGCCAGTGTTGCCGCCCGTGCGGTGGTGGCGGAGCAGTACAAGAGCGCGGCGATGACCTTCGCGTTTCAGGAAGGGAAGCCGAGCAAGAAGGAACGGCGCGCGATCGACCGCGTGCGCCACCGCCCGTGAATGACGGGGCCGCGTAACATCCTGCGGCCTCGCTGCGGATTGCGTTGAAGTCACAGCCGGTCCGGACGAAATTGTCGGGGATGCATCACGTCGTTTCAGCTCACGAACCAACACATGCCGTTTGCGCTCAGCCGCTCCGTCAACCAGCTGGTTGCCCGCTCCCTTGAACTCGAGATCGAGCCGCGACGCTGGGATCCTGGATTCATCGGTGCGGCACCGCCCGTGGATGACGTCGCTGCGCTTGCCGCAGCAATCGAGGCCGTCGGGAAGCAGGGTGAGCTGAGCTACCTGCGGCGGACGCTGGGGCGGGCGGAGTTCGACTCCGTGGTGGGCGGTGGCGCCGTGCCGATCGTGCTGCTGCCCGAGCGCGGTGCGGGCATGCTCGAGGCAGTCGTGATCGTGAAGGCCAGCGGCCGCCGCGTGACGTTCGTCATCGGCACGCTGAACGAGGTCAGTCGCGAGGTCACCGGTACAGTGGACGAGCTCTGGACGCGCCTCGCATCACGCGTCGTGAGCGCACTGATTCCGGTGCGGCTGACGCCGATCCTGAGTGATCGGGGTGACGGCCGCATGTACGACCAGCCGCGTGAGCATCTCACACCGATCCAGCGCCTGGGTCAGCTGTTGCACGCCGAGCGGCGCGACATTGGCCTGATCTATCTCTACGCCGTGCTCGTGGGCCTTTTCGGCCTGACCGTGCCCGTCGCGGTGCAGGGCATCACGCAGCTCGTGCAGGGCGGCCTGGTGCTGCAGCCAGTGGTGCTGCTGATCCTGTTCGCGACCGCGGGTACCCTGGTCACGGGCGTGGTCGGCCTGTTGCAGGAAGCGGTGGTCGAGACCATCCAGCAGCGCATCTTCGCGCGCCTCGCCTTCGAGTTCGCGTACCTCGTGCCGCGCATCCGCTTCGAGGCCGCGCAGCAGGCCAACCTGCCGCTGCAGATGAACCGGTTCTTCGAGGCGGTGCTGATCCAGAAGGCAATGTCCAAGCTGCTGCTCGATATCCCGACGGCTACGCTGCAGGTGCTGTTCGGCCTCGCGCTGCTCTCGTTCTACAACCCGAGCTTCATCGTCTTCGCGCTGGTGCTGGTGTTCGGCGTGTACCTGATCTTCCGGCTGTCGTTCGCACGTGGCCTGGAAACCAGCATCATGGAATCGAAGTACAAGTACAACGTGCTGGAATGGCTGCAGGCCATGGCGCGCTCCATCGCAGCGTTCAAGTTCTCGACACGCTCCACGTTGCCGATCGAGACCATGGATGGCCATGTGGCCAACTACCTGAAATACCGGCGCAAGCACTTCAAGGTGCTCATCACGCAGTCGATGAGCCTGATCGTCTTCAAGACGCTGCTCACCGGGGCACTGCTGACGCTTGGCACCACGTTGGTCGTGAATCGATCCCTTACCCTTGGTCAATTCGTTGCGGCCGAACTGGTGATCGTGACCGTGCTGGTGGGCGTCGAAAAGTTGATCCGGTCACTCGCGTCCATCTACGACGTCCTGACATCGGTCGACAAGGTGGGCCATGTCATGGACCTGCCGGTCGAGGAGATCCGCGGACTGCAGCTGCCGCAGGCGCAGCACGGTCTTGCCGTAAGTGCACGTGGACTGAGTTTCACCTATCCCGATCAACGCGCGCCCGCGCTCTCAGACATCGACCTCGACATCCGCCCCGGCGACCGCATCGCCCTGACGGGGGTGGACGGCAGCGGCCAGACGACGCTGCTGCGCATGCTGGGCGCATTGCACGATGGCTACGAAGGCACGCTCACATATGACGGCCTCACGCTGCGCAACATCAACCGCGCGGCGTTGCGCGAGCAGATCGGCCAGGTGCTCTCCACCACTGACCTGTTCGACGGCACCATCGAGGACAACATCAGCGTCGGACGCCGGTTCCTGGACCGCGCTGCGGTCTTGAAGGCGCTGCGTGACGTGGACGTCGACAACTTCGTGCAGTCCATGCCGCAGGGCATCGCGACCACGATCACGAACGGTGGCTCCAATCTCTCCGCTGCTGTCGCCAGCAAGCTGCTGGTGGCACAGGGCATCGTCGGCCAGCCGCGCCTGCTGCTGCTCGATGACTTCTTCCAGAACCTCGATGATGAGTATCGCACGCACCTCATTCGCCTGCTGATGAATCGCGCCACGCCGCACACGGTGGTCGCCGTCTCCCACGATCCGGAATTCCTCGCGGCCTGCGACCTGATCATCGTCATGGAGAACGGCCGCATCAAGGAACAAGGGACGTACGCCGAATTGGCGGCGCGCCTGGGCAAGGCCAGCGTGCGCGGGCTCTCCGTGCCGGTGCCTTGATCATGGCAACCGCGCCCACCCCACCGGTTGACGTGCTCTCCGACCATGAGCATCTCGAATCGGCGAAGCTGCTCGTCTCGCCCAAGTCCCGTCGATTGTTCTTCTACATCGTGCTCGGCACGCTGGTCGCGACCGTGCTGGCGATGTTCCTGCCATGGCAGCAGTTCATCGAAGGCAAGGGTGAGGTCACGGCCTTC
>JACMPK010000117.1 GCA_014377535.1 Gemmatimonadaceae bacterium | reverse complement strand
TGCTTGCCGACCCAGGTGGAGAGCTGTGCCGGACGACCATCCAGCGTTTCCAGCGCGGCGTTGGGCGCGGCATGACCGACCGGAATCCCGGCTTCCTGCGCACTGAGCAGCGACGGCGCAGCAATCGCCGCAGCCAGTGTGACTCGTCGAACGAATGAACGAAGCATCATGATCAGCAATGAAAGTGTGTGGTCTGTGGAGGTCCACCGGCGACCTGTCCTACAACTCGTGCATAGCGCGGTCGCCTGCGCGACTCAGAACATCAGCTTGCCCATCTCGATCAGGTAATACTCCGCCACGCCGATCATGAGCGTCGCAAACACGCGTTTCACCCACAGCATCCAGGCACCGCTCCGGGGCAGCTTGCTGGTCGCGCCCGACGTGAGCCCCACCACCACCAGCAGCGAGCACATGCCCAGCGAGAACACGAACAGATAGAGAAAACCCAGCACACCACTGCGCGTCGTGGCCACCCAGGTCAGGACGCTCGCCATGACCGGCGCGCCACAGGGAGCAGCGACCAGCCCGGACATGGCACCCATCACGAATGCCCCGCCCAGCCCGCCGTTCTGACCGGCGCTCGTCGCCCGTGTGAGCAGCCACGCCGGCAGCCGGATCGGCAGCACGTCCAGCATGCTCAGGGCGGCCAGCAACAGCACGTTGGCCATGGCGAAGTACAGCCAGGGATTCGTGCTGATCGTGCCGAACATGCTCCCGGACAGTCCGGCGACGAGCCCGAGAAGTGAATACACCAGCGCCAACCCGATCACATACGCCATCGTCAATCCAAGGGTCCGTCGCCGACTCGCGCCCCCGTCGGCCGATTGCGCCCCGCCCACGATGGCGGCGGTGATCGGGATCATGGGATAGATGCACGGCGTCAGAGACGTCAGCACGCCCGCGAGGAAGACGAGCGGCACCGCGCTCCACGGCGAGGCCGAGAGCTGCGTCTGGAGGTCGGAAAAGTTCACGGCGGCGTGCGGGTCGGGGGGGGGAAGCGTGCCGTGGATTACGGGCCATGGAATCGAACCGCTGACATGCTCAGCCGGCTCCCGCTCTGCCCACGCTCGGTACAAGCTGCCCGGTCGCACTCTGCCGCGCTCGCCCGGACTGTTGGCCACCGCGTCACGCCTGCACGCGCCTGCACTGGCCAGGCGCGCTAACTTGTTTCTCTCTCGTGGCGGCGCGCGCTGCATGGCGGCAGGCCTCACGACCACCCGAACTCAGAGATCCGTGGCTCCACAGTTCATCTACGTCATGAAGGGCCTGAAGAAGGTGGTTCAGCCTTCGAAGGTCATCCTGGACGACATCTGGCTCTCGTTCTATCCGGGCGCGAAGATTGGCGTGCTGGGTGGCAACGGTGCGGGCAAGAGCTCACTGCTGCGCATCATGGCGGGCGTGGACACGGAATTTCAGGGCGAGGCGTGGGCGCACAAGGGCACGAAGATCGGCTACCTGCCGCAGGAGCCCGAACTGGACCCGACACTCGACGTCCGCGGCAACGTGGAAGTCGCCGTGAAGGCGCAGCGCGAACTGCTGAACCGGTTCAACGAGATCAGCATGGCGTTCGGCGAGCCGATGGATGATGTCGCCATGGACAAGCTGCTCGCCGAACAGGCACGCGTGCAGGAGCAGATCGACACGCTCGACCTGTGGAACCTGGACAACAAGGTCGAGGTGGCGATGGATGCCTTGCGTTGTCCGCCCCCCGACGCCGACGTCACGTTCCTCTCAGGCGGTGAGCGTCGTCGTGTGGCACTCTGTCGCGTGCTGCTGGAGCAGCCGGACATGCTGCTGCTCGACGAACCGACGAACCATCTCGATGCCGAGAGTGTCGCGTGGCTGGAGCGATACCTCGCGGAGTTCGCGGGTACGGTCATCGCGATCACGCATGATCGCTACTTCCTGGACAATGTCGCGCAATACATCCTGGAACTCGATCGCGGCAAGGGTATTCCGTGGGAAGGCAACTACACGGGATGGCTGGAGCAGAAGGCGGCGCGCCTGCGCATCGAGGAGAAGAAGGAAAGCCAGAAGGTGAAGACGCTCGATCGCGAGCTGGAATGGGTGCGCATGGCGCCAAAAGCGAGGCAGGCGAAGAACAAGGCCCGTTTGCAGGCGTACGAAGACCTGGCCGGCGAGATGGGTCAGGAGCGCGCATTCAATCACGAGATCGTGATTCCGCCCGCACCGCGCCTCGGGGCCGACGTCGTGATCGCGAAGGGACTGAAGAAGGCGTTCGGCGAGCAGCTGCTGTACGACAACCTGAGCTTCGACCTGCCGCGTGCGGGCATCGTGGGCATCATTGGGCCCAACGGCGCCGGCAAGACGACGCTCTTCCGCATCATTACCGGCAGCGAGCAGCCGGACAGCGGGTCGCTGGTGCTGGGCTCCACGGTGCAGATCGGCTATGGCGACCAGTCACGCACGCTCGATGGCGCGCGCACGGTGTGGGAAGAGCTGAGCGGTCGTCGCGAAATGATCCAGGTGGGTTCACGCGAGCTGAATTCGCGCGCCTACCTGAGCGGATTCAACTTCCGCGGTGCGGATCAGCAGAAGCTCGTCGCGAGCCTGTCGGGTGGTGAGCGTAATCGCCTCTTCCTGGCGAAGACGCTGATGAGCGGCGGCAACCTGTTGATGCTCGACGAACCGACGAACGATCTCGACGTCGACACGCTGCGCGCCTTGGAAGATGCGCTGCTGGACTTCAGCGGCTGCGCCGTGGTCATCACGCATGATCGCTGGTTTCTGGATCGCATCGCCACGCACATCCTGGCGTTCGAGGGCGACTCGGAGACGGTCTGGTTCGAGGGGAACTACGGCGCGTACATCGAGGACCTGAAGCGTCGCAAGGGCGCCGACGCAGACCAGCCGCACCGGATCAAGTACCGGAAGCTCGTGCGATCGTAGCACCATGATTGCGGTGCACGATGTGCCCGTCACGTCTCGGGCCACCATCGTGCGCAGCGTCGGACTTACCCAGACACCGGCGACCGCGCGTCGTCGTCGCAGGCATGGGAGTCATCCTGTGCCAGCAGTTCGTCACATGTCTGTACGAGCGCCTCGGCGGTGGCCAGCAACTGCGCCGCGTGCAGCGGCTTCTCGAAGAACGCGGTGCGGTCGGGCAGCCGACCATGCCACGACTCGGGAGCGGCCTCGCCGCCGTGGAGGACAAGCGCCGGCAGCGACGGATCATCCTCTCGCAGACGGCGCAGCAGTTCCGCGCCATCCAGACCCGGCAGGCCAAGGTCCGTCACCAGCAGCGTGACCGGAACGCCGGCCTCGCGCGCGGCAACCCACTCGACCATCGCCTCGTCGTTATCCGTCGCGACCCTGACGAGCCACCCTGCTTTCAGAAAGGAACGCGCGGCCCAGGCGAGCACCGCAGGAAAGTCATCGACCACGAGCACGGCCCGCGTCGGTGACGTTGTACTCGTCTGCACCGCGTTCACGGGTCCTGCAACAGCGACGGAAGCTGATGCAAAGTCCGGAGCGCTCATTCCGTTGCCTCCGCGCTCTGCGCGCCGACCAGTTCCTTGCGGGCTCGCTTGTCCGCATACATCGCGGCGTCGGCTTCCTTCAGCAGAACCGCCATCGAGACTGGTGCCTCGGCAATCCACGACACCATGCCCATGCTGCTCGCAAGCCGGTACTCGCGTTCCGGCTCGGCGTTGAGCGAGGCGAGCGCAGTTTCCAGACGTTCGCGGACCACAGCGCCGCACGTCTCCGTGGTATTCGTCAGCAGCAATGCGAACTCGTCGCCGCCCAGCCTCGCGACGAGGTCTGAATCGCGGCAGGTCTTCTTCAACAGCGCGGCCATTTCCACCAGTGCCTCGTCGCCCACGTCGTGGCCGAGCGTATCGTTGATCTGCTTGAAGCCGTCCAGGTCCATCACGGCCACCACGGCGGGGGAGCCGAGTCGCCGGGCGGTTGCCAGGTGCTGCCGCGCCAATTCCGCGAATCCACGGCGGTTGAGCAGGCCGGTGAGCGGGTCGCGCACCGCCTGCACCTGCAGCCGGTCGTTGGCCGCCTGCAGGGCGGTTTTCGCTGCCTCGAGTTCCGCTTGTCGTGCGATCAGGGCGCGCGTCGTGGCTCGCAACTCGATCTCCGCCATTGCCGCCGCGGCGAGATCTTCCAGCGTGGCGACCTGTTCAGGCGTCCAATGGCTTCGCTTGCTGTCTATCGCGCAGAATGATCCCAGTGTCTCCCCCTCACTCGTGCGAAGCGGCACGCCGAGGTACGCCTGCACACCCAGTTCGCTAAACGCGAGGTTGTTCCTGACGAGGGGGTTCGTGCCGGCACCCTCGACCAGAAGCGGTCGATCAGTTGCGACGACATGCTGGCAGAAGGAGTACGACAGCGACGTGCCACGCTGGTCGCCCGCCCACCCGCCAAGACCCGTCTGCCCGGGAAAGTGCTGGCTTCGATCATCGACGAGCGACACCAGGGCGATGGGCACTTTGAGCAACCGGGTCGCGAGCCGCGTCAGCCGGTCGAGGACGTCGTTCGCAGAGCCGTCGAGCAGGCCCGTTGCCTCAAGCGCAGCGAGGCGACTGGGGCTCGTGAGGCGGGCGACATGGGTCTCGACGGTGAGGCCAGGCGCGACGGCAAACGGCTCCGGCCTTGGCGTACCACGTGGTGCGATGCAGGTGCTAGGCATGCGTGGTGGGGGAATGGTGGTGCGGGAATGCGCGGCTGTCTGGCGCGGGCCCGACAGATGGTGACATGACGTCGTTGCCCTGCGATGACATATCGAGGACGAAAGCCGGGCGCATCGGTCACGCCATGCCAGGCTATGTCACGCCATGTCCCGACCGGAGCGGTCTGCCGCGGGATGGCGCCATGACAGCGTCTGCGCCGACTTCGCGACAGTCCAGGGATTGTTATACAACCGCATAGTGATATAATGATTGAGACGAACAGCAGCTGACGGCGACGAACCGGGGGGAATGTGGTCGTGATCGGGTACGCGCTGGCAGCATTGGTAGGCATGTCGCTCGGACTGATGGGCGGCGGCGGGTCGATTCTGACGGTGCCGATCTTCGTTTATGTGCTCGGCTACGAGGCGAAGCTTGCCATCGCCATGAGCCTGCCGGTCATCGGTGTCACCAGTCTCGTGGGCGCTGCGTCGCACTGGCGCTCGGGCAACGTGAACATCCGCACGGCGGTGATGTTTGCGCTGATCGCCATGGTCGGTTCCTACGGCGGTGCACAGCTCGCGCGGCTCCTCGACGGCGCGGTGCAGCTGGCGCTGCTGGCCGCCATCATGCTGCTGGCGGCCGCAATGATGTATCGCTCCGCGCAACGCTCGAGCCCCGCCGCGCATGCGGTCGGCACGGTGCAGCCGATGCGGATCGCATTGCTCGTGCCGGTCGCGCTCGCGGTCGGTGTGGTCACCGGTGTCGTCGGCATTGGTGGTGGGTTCCTGGTGGTTCCGGCCCTCGTGCTGCTCGCCCGCGCGCCAATGAAGCAGGCGGTCGGTACCTCGCTGCTGGTGATCGCACTGAACTCGGCCGCGGCTTTCGTCGGTTACCTCGGTCAGGTACAGGTGCCGTGGGCCTTCGTTTGCGCATTCACGGGCGTGGCGGTCGTGGGCATCCTTGGCGGCTCGTACCTGGTGCGCTTCGTGTCTCAGCGCATGCTGAAGCAGGGATTCGCGCTGTTGCTGATCGTGATGGGATCGTTCATGCTCTACCAGAATCGCGGCGTGTTCACGGTGCACGCCAACGCGCAGCACACGAAGCCGGGCATCCGGAATCCGTTGCCGACACCGCATGTCACGCTGACTTTCATGGAGATGCATCATCATGTTGCTTAAGTACTTTTACGACACGAAGCTTGCGCAGGCAAGCTACCTCATCGGATGTCAGGCCACCGGGAACGCCATCGTCGTCGACGCGAACCGTGACGTGGCGCAATACATCCGCGCGGCTGCTGAGGAAGGGCTGCGCGTGACGCATGTCACGGAGACGCACATTCATGCGGACTTCGTGTCCGGCAGTCGCGAACTGGCGCAGCGCACCGCGGCGCAGCTGTTGCTTTCCGATGAAGGAGACGCCGACTGGAAGTACGTCTTCGCCGAGTCGGCTGGCGCGACGCTGCTGCACGATCGCGACGAGTTCATGGTTGGCAACCTGAAGTTCGAGGTCATGCATTCGCCGGGTCACACACCCGAACATCTCGCGTTCATCGTCACCGACACCCCTGCGTCGTCGGGCCCGATGGGCGTGCTCACAGGTGACTTCGTGTTCGTGGGCGACGTGGGACGGCCCGACCTGCTGGAGAAGGCGGCAAAGATCATTGGAACCATGGAGGCTGGTGCGCGCACGCTGTTCCACAGCCTGCAACGCTTCAAGACGCTGCCCGATCACCTGCAGGTCTGGCCCGGCCATGGCGCGGGTTCCGCCTGCGGCAAGGCGCTCGGCGCGATTCCATCATCGACGATCGGGTACGAGAAGATTGCCAACTGGGGACTGCGCATCACGGACGAGCAGGCGTTCGTGGATGCGGTGCTGGACGGGCAACCCGAGCCGCCGAAGTACTTCGCCGAGATGAAGCGCATCAACAAGGTCGGTCCTGCCATGCTCGGCCAGTTCGCTCGTCCGCCGCTGCTGGCAGTGGACAAGCTGCAGCCGCTGCTCGATGCGCATGTGCTGATCGTGGATATGCGCGCAGCTGACACGTATGCAGCCGGCCTGATTCCCGGCACGATCAACATTCCCATGAGCCGGAGCTTCAACACCTGGGCGGGGTGGCTGCTGCCGTACGATCGCGACATCTACTTGATACTCGACGAGGCGCGTGATGCGACGGTGCTCGACACTGCCGTGCGTGACCTCGCGATGATCGGCCTGGATCGTGTTGCCGGCTATTTCACGAGCGACGTGGTGCACCCCTGGGCACGCGACGGGCGGTCACTGACGGCGTTTCCGCAGCTGACGCCAGCGGACGTCGCGATGCGCATGCAGGGACGCGCCACGGTGCTCGACGTGCGCGGTGTGCTGGAGTGGGAGGCGGGTCACTTGCCGGGCGTCGCGAACATGCCGCTTGGCTATCTCACGGAGCACCTCGATGCGTTGCCTACCGACAGGCCGCTGATCGTGCACTGCCAGACCGGCGCCCGCTCCGCGATCGCCGCGAGCGTGCTGCATGCACATGGTTTCAGGAACGTGGTCAACATGATCGGTGGGTTTGCCGCGTGGAATGCAGCGAAGCTGCCGGTGCAACGCACGCATGACGCAGCGATTGGTGCGGCGCACTGAGGCGCTGCACAACCGACGCATTCAGACGTCCAGCCAGGACACGATGTTGAAAAAGACGATGACGCCCGAACTTCTCGAGCTGGTGGCCGAGCGCTTCAAGGCGCTTGGCGAGCCGGCGCGGCTGGCGATCCTGAACTCGCTGCGCCGCGGCGAAGCGACCGTCAGCGAGTTGGTCGAGGACACGGGCATGGGACAGGCAAACGTGTCGAAGCACCTGCAGCTGTTGTACACGCTGCGCTTCGTGGCGCGCCGCAAGGAAGGACTGTTCGTGTACTACTCGCTGGCCGATGACAGTGTGTTCCAGCTGTGCGACGTGATGTGCGGCCGCATTGCTCAGGACAGTCGTGAGCGCGGGAGGATCGTTGCCGGTCGCTGAAGTCATGCAACCATGGCCCTGGTACGTGGCGGGCCCGCTGATCGGGTTGTTCGTGCCGGCGCTGCTGCTGGTGGGCAATCGCATGTTCGGCATCTCGGGCAATCTCCGGCATGTCTGTGCCGCGGCGCTGCCGACGCGTGCGGCATTCTTCCAGTACGACTGGCGCCGCGTGGGCGGCTGGAACATGGCGTTCGCAGTTGGCATCCTGCTGGGTGGCGTGCTGGTGGGCCTGACGATGCCGGATGGTGCGCAGATCGCGTTGTCTCCCGCGGCACGCGAGAGCATCGGTGCGCTCGGCGTTCGTGATTTCGGCGGGCTGGTGCCTCGTGAATTTTTCAACTGGTCGTCGCTGCTGACCATGCGTGGAGTCGTGATGCTGGTGGGCGGCGGTGTGCTGGTCGGTTTCGGGACGGCATATGCGGGCGGCTGCACATCGGGCCACGCCATCGCGGGCCTCGCGGATTTCCAGCTGCCGTCGCTCGTGGCGGTGATCGGATTCTTCGCCGGCGGGTTGTTCGCAACGTGGGTACTGCTGCCGCTGCTGCTGCGAGGTGGCCTGTGAATCGCGATTCTCGCCGTGATGTGCGTGGTGGCGCGATGGTTGGCTCGTCGGCCGGTGTACACGAGCGCTCGCCCGTCAGCCCGACAGGGCAGGGCGTCACGACCTTTGCGGCGACGGACGGGACGGAGGCAAGCGAGGCCGGCGCAGAACTTCGCACTGGCCGTGGTGCCGGCCTGGTCGTCTATCTCATGTTCGGCACGCTGTTCGGCATCGTGCTGATGAAGGCGCAGGTGGTGTCGTGGTTCCGGATCCAGGAGATGTTCCGGTTCCAGTCGTTTCACATGTTCGGCGTGATCGGCACGGCCGTTGTCACCGCCGCTGCCGCGCTGCAGTTGATCCGGCGCACCGGTCTGCGCGCGGCGAATGGGCAGCCAATCACGATTCCGCCCAAGGAGATGGGGCGGGGCACGCGCTATTGGCTGGGGGGCACCCTGTTCGGGCTTGGCTGGGCACTGGTTGGCGCCTGTCCCGGGCCGCTGCTGGCGTTGCTGGGCAGCGGCAAGGGCGTGTTCGGCGTCGTGATCGTGGGCGCCGTGGCCGGGACATGGCTGTACGGCGCGCTGCGCCCGCGGCTGCCGCATTAGCGACTGCGACCGACGTGGTGTTCGCGCCGTGCATCCGGTCCAGCTAGTTTCAGTGCAAGTGCTGTTTCAGCCTCGACCTTTGGAGCCCGTATGCGGATCGTTCGCCTTGCCTCGCTGTTGATCGCTGCCGTCGTCCTGAACACGGCGTGCGAAAAGACGGCCGACAGCCCCGGGAAGGGTGACACCGCGGTGCCGTACGGCGGCGCGGGCGCGAATGGCTCCATCGGCAGCACGCCCGGCTATCTGAACGCCGCTGGTGCTGACAAGAATCCGAACGCCGGCGTCACCGCGGCAGCAGCTGCCGACACTACAGTCAAGCGCGCGGCGAGCGCACCAGCGATTGGGGCTCCTGCTGTGGCAAAGCCATAACGATTGTGTCTGTCTGCGGGCCGCAAGTGTTTTCGGTCTGCACCCTACACTTTCCAGACGGTTGGACACAGTTTACGCGTGCCTGATGGGGTGTAGGTCAATTGGCAGACCACCCGGCTGTTAACCGGGATGTTGCAGGTTCGAGTCCTGCCGCCCCAGTGCTGTGTACGAAAACGGCCGCTCCGATGCTTCGGGGCGGCCGTTCTGTTTTGTCGATCCGTGAATTTTCATTGCATGAACTCGCGGAGTACCGCGCCGGCGTCGGCAACAGCAACAGCAACAGCAACGGCAACGGCAACGGCAACGGCAACTCTCCTCACACGGAGACGCGGAGGCACGGAGGACGGCAACTGCAACGGCAACGGCA
>JACMPK010000116.1 GCA_014377535.1 Gemmatimonadaceae bacterium | reverse complement strand
GTTTGCCGGGGGGGGCGCGGCAGCAGATGGGGGCCTGGTTACAGGGCAGTGAGGAGGCCGAGAACGACATGGACGTACTGACGAGTGCCGCGCACCGCCGCCTGCTCCGCCTCTTCGTGCATGCGCATCTCACCGATGGGCGCGCGCTCCGGGCGTTCGACGCGTGGGCCATGGCCTGAGCGTGGCGCGCTCAGCGGGCCGGAGCACGACCTGCTGCAGCGCACGAGAATCACTCGAGGAGCCTTTCTCCGACTCGCTGGTATCAGCACGGATGGGGTCGGCAACCTGAGAACGCCGTGCGCCGGGTCGTCGCCTGCCTTTGTCGAAACGGAGCCAACGCATATCCTATATTGTCCGTTGCAACGGAAGCAGAACTCTTTTTCCGGAATCGAGGTCGATCAGCACCCTTTCTCGTTTGTTTGGAGTGTGGCATGTCATGGCGGAGACTCGCGCGGCTGCTGGCCGTGTGTCTCACCGTCGCACTGCCCCTGGAGCTATCTGCACAGGCGTCCGCTGCACCGGTTCAACCGCCGGTCAAGCTGCGCCCCGATGGCTTCGATCTGGGGCAGAGTTCTCCGAATCCCACAGCAGGCGAGACGCGATTCCCTTTCTTTGTCGGGGATCCGCCGGTCTGCCGGGATGCCCGACGGCAGTATCGGGTCACGCTGCGGATCTACAACCTCCTCGCACAGGAGGTCGCAGTGGCTCAGCTCACCGGTTTGAACGGCGAGCTGGAGGGAGCGCGGCGGCTGAATGGAGTAATGCTGACCTGCCGTCAGTATCAGGCGTATTGGGACGGCCGGGTCGACGGAACGCAGCGTGATGCGCCGGATGGCATTTACCTGTACCGTCTCGAGGTGAACGGTCGGGCGGTCGTGAAGAAGCTCGTGGTGCATCGGTGAGGGCGTGTGTCCGGCTTCGGTCGGCCACGCCCTTTCCCGTTTCCGCTATTTCGCGGGCTGCGAGAGCGTGACCGCCTTCACCTCGATCGCCGACCAGAGCAGTCGCGCATGTTGCGGATGCGCCGAGAGTGTGGCGGAAAGCTGCTCGAGCCGCGCTGCGGACGCGCCGCGCTTGCGAAGCACCGCATCGCGACGCTGCGCACGCACCGGTTCCGTAATACCGGAAGCATCCGCGACGACCTTCAATTCGCCCATCACCTGCACGAAGGCGCTGTCGGACATGCCTAGGTCGGCTGTCCGGCTCCGGCACGCGGCCGCGCCGATGAGCATCACGATCAGAATTCCGCGCAGTCTCTGCATGCAGCGACCCTATCTCACCTACCTGCCTCGAGGCAACCCCTGCCGCCAAGGTGGCGGACCTGCCATGATGACGGCGTGATCACCATGGAGCGGCAGCATGCATTGGTCTCCGTGTTGCACAGGTGTGATTGCACGTGCGTTCTCGTATCGCGACTTCCCCGATCCCCGACAATCTGATGCTGAATCCAGATCGCCTTACCATCAAGTCCGGCGACGCGGTGAACGAGGCGGTGGCACTCGCACGCCGCGCAGGCAATCCGATGGTCTACGACCTGCACCTGTTGCTGGCACTCGTCGCCCAGCAGGACGGTATTGTCGTGCCGTTGCTGCAGAAGACCGGCGTGAACGTGGCTGACCTGCGTCAGCGTGCCGAGACCGAGGCTGCCCGCTACCCGAAGCAGAGTGATGCGCAGCCGCAGGTTTCGCGCGAGCTGAATCTGGTGTTCGATCGTGCCGACGCCGAGGCCAAGGCGCTCAATGATGATTACGTCAGCACCGAGCACTTTCTGCTTGCACTTGCCGACGTGAAGGGCACGGACAGCCGCGCGCTGCTGGCTAGCCTTGGCGCATCGCGCGAATCACTCGCAACGGCGCTGAAGGCGGTGCGAGGGTCGCACACCGTGTCCGACCAGACACCGGAGAATCGCTACCAGGCGCTGGCGAAGTACACGCGCGACCTGACGGAAAGTGCGCGCGAAGGCAAGCTCGATCCTGTCATCGGGCGTGACGACGAGATTCGCCGCGTGATCCAGGTTCTCTCGCGCCGCACGAAGAACAATCCGGTGCTCATCGGCGAGCCCGGCGTCGGCAAGACCGCCATCGTCGAGGGCCTCGCGCAGCGCATCGTGAATGGCGACGTGCCGGAGGGGCTGCGCGGCAAGCGGCTGCTTTCGCTGGATCTTGGTGCGTTGATCGCCGGCGCAAAGTTCCGCGGCGAATTCGAGGAGCGCTTCAAGGCGGTGCTCAAGGAGATCGTCGACAGCCAGGGCGAAATCGTCATCTTCATCGATGAGCTGCACACGCTGGTCGGGGCGGGCAAGGCGGAAGGCTCGATGGACGCGGGCAACATGCTGAAGCCGATGCTCGCACGTGGTGAGTTGCACATGGTGGGTGCGACCACGCTCGATGAATATCGCCTGCACCTGGAGAAGGATGCCGCGCTGGAACGCCGCTTCCAGCCGGTGTTCGTCGGTGAACCCACGCTCGATGACACGATCGCCATCCTCCGCGGTCTGAAGGCGCGCTACGAGTCGCACCATGGCGTGCGCATCACCGACAGCGCGATCGTGGCGGCAGCGACGTTGTCCAACCGCTACATCGGTGATCGGTTCCTGCCGGACAAGGCAATCGACCTGCTCGACGAAGCCGCGAGTCGCCTGCGCATCGAGATCGACTCCATGCCGCAACCGATCGACGAGGTGGAGCGACGCGTGATGCAGCTCGAGATCGAGCGTCAGGCGATGCAGAAGGAGACCGATGCGCCGGCGCGCGAGCGTCTTGTCGCACTGGAGCGCGAGCTTGCGGAGCTGAAGACGCAGAGCGCCACGATGAAGGCGCAATGGCAACAGGAGAAGCAGGCGCTCGGCGAAGTGGGCCGCATCAAGCAGGCGATCGATCAGGCGACGACGGATGCCGAGAACGCCGCACGGATCGGCGACCTGCAGCAGGCAGCCGAGATCCGGTACGGTCGCGTGCCGCAGCTGCAGCGCGAATTTGCCGACGCCGAGGCGCTGGTCTCGGTGCGCGATGGTCGGCGGCGATTCCTGAAGGAGGAGGTCGGCGACGATGACATTGCCGACGTCGTCGCGAAGTGGACCGGCATTCCGGTGCAGCGCATGCTGGAATCCGAGCGCGAGCGGCTCACGAAGCTGGAGGATGAGCTCGCGCACCGCGTGGTCGGTCAGCGCGAGGCGGTGTCCGCGGTCGCGAATGCCGTGCGTCGTTCACGCGCAGGTCTGCAGGACCCGAATCGTCCGATCGGCAGCTTCCTCTTTCTCGGCCCGACCGGTGTGGGCAAGACGGAAACGGCGCGTGCACTGGCCGACTTTCTGTTCGACGACGAGCGAGCGATGGTTCGCCTCGACATGTCGGAGTACATGGAGAAGCATGCGGTCGCGCGACTCATCGGCGCGCCGCCGGGCTACGTCGGGTACGACGAGGGCGGTCAGCTCACGGAGGCGGTGCGCCGTCGCCCCTACTCGGTGCTGTTGTTCGACGAAATCGAGAAGGCACATCCCGATGTATTCAACGTGCTGTTGCAGCTGCTGGACGATGGTCGCCTGACCGACTCGCAGGGGCGTACGGTCGACTTCCGCAACACCGTCGTGATTCTGACGAGCAACATCGGCAGCCAGATCATTCTGGAGCGGTATGCAGAGGATTGGCCGCTGGTGGAAACGCAGGTGCTCGGCCTGCTGCGGCAGCAGTTCCGGCCGGAGTTCCTGAACCGCATCGATGAGGTGGTGGTATTCCGGCCGCTCGGCGAGCCCGAGATCGCGCAGATCGTGGACCTGCAGCTGGCGAAGCTCGACACCATGCTCGCGGCGCGAAAGCTCACCATCACGCTGACGCCGGACGCGAAGCGGATGCTCGTCGGCGAAGGCTACGACTCGGCCTTCGGTGCGCGTCCGTTGAAGCGCACCATCCAGCGCATGGTGCAGAACCCGCTGGCGCTCGCGCTGTTGAACGGCACGCTGCATGACGGCGACTCGATCATCGCATCGCCAGGATCGGGTAACACGCTGCAGTTCACCCGGCAGCTGCCCGATGAGGCACCGATCGTGGCGGAGGTCGACGAGTGAGCCTGTTCTCGCGCCCGGGCGACGATGTGTGGATGCGCGAGGCACTGCACCAGGCCACGCTCGCCGCTACGGCGGGCGAGGTGCCTGTCGGTGCCTGTGTGGTCGAGGATGGTGCGGTGATCGCGCTCGGGCGCAACGCCATGCAGACTGATGTCGATGCCACGCAGCACGCTGAATTGCGGGCCGTGCAACAGGCCATGCGAGTGCGGGGCACGGATCGTCTGGAAGGCTGCACGCTGTACGTCACACTCGAGCCGTGCGCGATGTGCGCCGGGGCGCTGGTGCTGGCCCGAGTCGAGAGGGTGGTGTTCGCGGCGTGGGATCCGAAGGCCGGGATGGCCGGCTCGTTGGGCGATCTGCTGCGACATCCGAAGCTGAACCATCGGCCGGAGGTGTCGGGCGGCGTGCTGGCAGAGGACGCCGGCGCACTGCTCACGGAGTTCTTCGCTGCGCGGCGTGCGGGTGTCGCTGCAGCGTCATCCGTTGACCCGTCGGCGGAACGTGCCTAGACTACAACGCTACGTCAGTGCCTTGGCGTCAGGACGGGTGTCCGAGCGGTTGAAGGAACCGGTCTCGAAAACCGGCGTGCCGGAAACGGTACCGTGGGTTCGAATCCCACCCTGTCCGTGAAGTGTTCTGCATCGCTGGCCGGGCGTCGCTCCGCACATCGGGGTGGCGCCCGGTTTGCATTGCTGCCGGCGTGCCGTTCTAGAAATAGTGCTCCACCGGGTCGGTGGCCGCCTGCCTTTGGTAGAAGCCGATCGTCATCGCCGGTTTGAGCGCGGACGGCAGGCGCCTCACGTCGCTTTCGCGCGCGGCCGCATCGTGAATGCGCGATCCAGCAACGGCTCGAGCCGCGTCGCATGTGACATCAGCCGTTTGCCGAATCCCTCCGGCGTCGTGGCGAAGCGCGTCGGGTCGCGCGCCAGCTCCGCGTGGAACCGGGCCTGCGTGCCCGCGAAGCCCACCTCGCGTCGTGATCGCGTACGCGGCGAGCCCGCGTGCGATGTATCCACTTGGCGATGCGTACGGCGTGATGCTGGAGAAGTCCACCCACCAGTGCGGCGCGTGCTCCTGCTGCAGTTCCGACTACCTCCGGAGCACATCACGGGTGACTCGCAGTCTGGTCGGGTAGCCCGAGCAGCGCGGTGATGGCGGGATGTTCCTGAGCGTCAAATTCTCACCGGGTGCACGCCTGGCGAGCCGAGTGTCGTGACGGCGACACTGGTGTCAGAAGAGATGACGATATGGTACACTGCGATACCGGCCGCGCAGTGCAGCTGCGGCCCTGCATCCTCGTCACGCGACTGCCAATGCATATCCGGCAACTGCCCCTCGCGATCTGCGGACTCCTGCTCGGATGCGAGAGTGCAACTTTGCCGGCCGACGTTGGCGAGTTCACGCCACCACTCCTGTACCGACAGTGGTGAGCCATGACCGAGGCGCGCGCCGGGCGGACGCGTGACATTTGCGAAGTAAGATGATACGCCTCGGCTGGAGACCAGTTGTGCACGTCCACGGGTAGCGAGGTTGGCGGCTACGATGATCATGATCGGAATCGTGTCGTGTTGCGAGGTGACCTGACGCTCGTCGGCCTGATCGTTCGTCACGAGATGCTGCATGCCATTCTGCGGAAGACGCGGGGACACCCGCGTGCCGCATTCCTCGAGAAGTGCGCTGACACGGTATTGTGCGAGGCGCAGTGCGTGCGCGAGGGCGGTTTATGGCCCGCGCAGGATCCGACGGCGCGGATCGGGCCCGCGACACGGCTCGTGGTCCGCGTCACCAGTCCACATGACACCGTGTCTCGGGGTGACAGCGCGTCCATTTTCTCGGCGACGGTGCTGGCCACGAACGAGACGGGTCGGGCCCTCGTGGTCACGCTTCCACCGAGCGAGGATGCCGGACCGCCCGTCAGCTTTTCATACCGCGTAGAGAGTCTTCCTTTGACGCTGTTCTTCTCCGATCGCGCCACAACGCCTGGTGTGGTGCGGTTTGCCATTGGCGAGACCAAGCGGTTCGTGGTGGACATCCGCGCGTCCGTATTCGTCGAGGGCAGATATCAATTTGGGGAATTTTTGCCGATGTGGACGCGGTGACACCGCTCCGCCTGATCGTCCGGCCATAGCGTTTGGCGGTGCAACATTGAACGTTGCGATCAGCTTGGAGATGGTCACGGCCTTCATGTCTGCCAAGAATAGCTTCTGCTAGCCCACATGCGCAGATGTCGCAGGTGCAGGTGCCGGCGCAGAGGTGCCGGTACAGTGGTGCCGCTCGCGCCGTCTGGTTCTCTTCGTCCACCTTTGCCCCACCCGACAATGCGTCCGCTTCTTCGCAGGCTTTCCGTCGTCGCCCTCCTGTCGGTCGCCGCGGTACCACTACTCGCGCACGACATGTTCCTGCGCCTAGAACAGTTCTTCGTGACGCCGAACAGCACCGTCAACGTTCGGTTGTTCAACGGCACGTTCATCCTCTCCGAGAACTCCATCGCGCCGGACCGCCTCGCGGACATCGCTGTCGTGTCGCCCGCCGGTCGGGCAAAGCTCGATGTTGCGCAGTGGAATGCCGCTGGCGACACGAGCGTGTTTCCGATGCGCACCGGCGCGGCCGGTACCTATGTGGTGGGTGTGTCCACCAAGCCACGAGTCCTCGAGATGAGCGGCACCGACTTCAACGCCTATCTTCGCTCGGACGGCATTCCTGACGAATTGGCCGCGCGCCGCGCACAGAAGCGCTTGAATGATCGTGCGAAGGAACGGTATCAGAAACATGTCAAGGCGCTGGTGCAGGTCGGCACGATCACGAGTGACGACTTTGCCACCGTGCTCGGATATCCCGCAGAACTCGTCCCGTTGCAGAATCCTTACGCGCTGAAGATCGGTGCGACGCTCGACATCCGGATCCTCGTCGATGGCAAGCCGGCGGCAAACCAGTTCGTGCAGTACGGCGGGCTGTCTGCGTCCAACGGTCGCGTCGCGCAGCGCAACGCACGCTCCGACGCGGCGGGACAGGTGCACATCCCGCTGAATCGCGCCGGCACGTACTACGTCAAGTTCATCGCCATGACGCGCCTGTCGAACGATGCGGAGGCCAACCATTCATCGAAGTGGGGCTCCCTGACCTTCGCGGTGAAGTAAGGTGCGGCTTGCGCAGCGCATGTCCGTCATCTGCCTGCTGCTCGGCGGCCTGTCCACCGAGCTGCTGGCGCACGGCGTCGCCGCCGGTGACAAGGGGTTCATACAGCAGAGCAGTGGTGTGCTGCTGATTCCGTTTGCGTATCTCGGGGCCAAGCACATGGTCACCGGATACGATCATCTGCTGTTTCTGCTGGGCGTGATTTTTTTCCTGTACCGACTGAAGGACGTCGCGCTGTATGTGACATTGTTCGCCGTGGGCCATTCCACGACGCTGCTGCTTGGCGTACTCACCCGGGTCAGTGTCGATGCGTACCTGATCGATGCGGTGATCGGACTGTCGGTGGTGTACAAGGCCCTCGACAATCTCGGAGCATTCAAGACCTGGTTCGGCATCGCACCGGATGCGCGCGCTGCGACCCTGATCTTCGGGTTCTTCCACGGATTCGGCCTCGCGACGAAAATTCTCGATTTCGAGATGGCTCCCGATGGATTGGTTGCGAACCTGGTCGCGTTCAATGTCGGTGTGGAAATCGGCCAGGTGCTCGCCCTGAGTGCGATTCTCATCGTGATGAACCATTGGCGCCGCACCGCGAGCTTCCGGTCCATGGCCTACGGAGCCAACGTCGCCATCATGACCGCCGGATTCGTCCTCGTCGGATTCCAGCTGGCCGGATTCCTCCTTCTGCGATCAACAACGTGACCACGCCGATTCCGACTCCTGAAACGCCATCGCGCGGTTCCCTGATCCGTTCGACCCTCATTGCCCTGAGCGTGGCGGCGGTGTTGCTCGTGACGTGTGTGCTGCCGGCCGAATATGGTGTGGATCCGACCGGTGTCGGGCGTGCCCTCGGTCTGACACAGATGGGTGAGGTCAAGCTCGCCCTAGCCGAAGAGGCCGCGAACAATTCAGCGGCTGAGGCATCGGCGGATTCCGTCATCGCAGCGTCGGAGGCCGGCGCCGGATCGCCGGCTCCCGTCGGTGCTGCCCTGGACGCGCCGTCCGCTGCGGCCGGCCGAGTCCATACGACACTGGTGTCCCTCGCACCCCGCAAGGGCCGGGAAGTGAAGCTCGGCATGCCTGGCGGGGTG
>JACMPK010000115.1 GCA_014377535.1 Gemmatimonadaceae bacterium | reverse complement strand
TGAAAGCGCGGCCGCTGCACCCTCGGTGTGCTGGAAGAGCAGCCCGCGCCATGCGAGTTCATCGAGGAAGGCATTCGCTGTCATGGGCGCAAAGTACACGGTCCAGCCAGTCAGTCCTGCGTCTCGTTGGCCGGCACCTTCGGGCGCGACTTTGTTTGGCTGCCCCTCGCGTGTCCGGCTAGGTTACGACATATGGCAGCACTGAGAAGATTCATGCAGCATCGTGTCGTTCGGGCACTCCTGTTGGTCGGTGTCTGCGGCGCATCGCTGGGGCTCGGCGCATTCACGGCAGGCTGGACGCTCGTCTGCGCAAACGGCCAGTGCCCGTCAGTCGGCGTGCTGGAACTCTACCAGCCGCGCCAGACCTCCAAGCTCTACGCCGCCGATGGGCGCTTCCTGGCAGAACTCGGCCTCGAGCGTCGCACCGTCGCGCAACTGAAGGACATTCCACCGCTGGTGCAGAACGCGTTCGTCTTCACCGAGGACAAGCGCTTCTACAGTCATCACGGCATCGACTTCATCCGTGTCGCGGGCTCGGTGGCGGTGAACGTGCTGCGCGGTGGCTTCGCACAGGGATTCTCGACCATCACCATGCAGCTGGCGCGCAACATCTTTCCCGAGCGGCTGGAACGCGCCAAATCCATCGTGCGCAAGCTGCGTGAAGCGAAGGTCGCGCTGGCCATCGAGCGGCAGTATTCCAAGCAGAAGATCCTCGAGCTGTACCTGAACCAGATCTACCTCGGCAACGGCGCGTATGGCGTCGAGGCCGCGTCCCAGCGCTACTTCGGCAAGAATGTGCGTGCGCTCAACCTGCCCGAAGCCGCATTGCTGGCCGCGCTGCCCAAGGCGCCTGAACGCTACAATCCGCGCCGCGAACCCGATCGCGCCGTGCAGCGCCGCAACACCGTGCTCGAGCTGCTGCGGTCGCAGCGCATCATCAGCGACGCAGATGCCTCGCTCGCAAAAGCCTATCCGCTCCAACTGGCGCAGCGTACCGAAACGGGCGACGTGGCGCCGTATTTCGTGGAATGGGTGCGCAAGCAGCTCGATGAGCAGTTCGGACGCCAGCTCTACGAGCAGGGATTGAAGGTCTACACGACGCTCGACATCGACATGCAGCTGGCCGCCGAGCGCGCGCTCGAGCAGCAGCTGCGCGTGATAGAAGGGGGCAAGTTCGGGCCTTACAAACATCTCACCTACGAGCAGCACCTCGCCCGCGCCGCCGATGACGAACGCAATGCCACCGGCGTGACGTCATACCTGCAGGGCGCCTTCGTTGCCATGGATCCCCAGAGCGGCGGCATTCGCGCAATGATCGGTGGCCGCGACTACACCGACTCCAAGTTCAATCGCGCCACGCAGGCTCTCAGGCAACCGGGCTCCACGTTCAAGCCCATCGTGTACGCCGATGCGATCCAGAGCGGCCACACCACCGCCGAGGCACTGGACGATAGCCCGCTCAGCGTTCCGCAGGCTGGTGGCGGCAACTGGTCGCCGCAGAATTACGACGGTCGCAGCATGGGCTCCATTCCTCTCCGGCGCGCGCTTTATCTCTCACGCAACCAGGCCACGGTGCGCCTCGGCATGTCGCTCGGTGAGCAGAGCGTTGCCTCCATGGCTCGACGCTTCGGCCTCAGCACACAGATGCCGCCATATCCCAGCCTGCACATTGGCGCGGCCGACGTCTACCCGCTCGAGATGATCGCCGCCTACACGGTGTTTGCTTCCGGCGGCATGCGCACGAAGCCGACCGGTATCGTGCGCGTCGAGAGTTCGAGCGGCGAGGTGCTCTGGCAGCCCACACCAGTGCGCACCTCGGTGCTCTCCACCGGCGAGGCGTGGCTGATGACCGACATGCTGCGCGACGTCGTCCGGCGAGGCACAGGCACGCGCGCGGCCGACGGCATTCGTGTGCCGGCCGGCGGCAAGACCGGCACCACGAACGATGGTGCTGACGTCTGGTTCATCGGCTTTACGCCGGATCTCGTCGCCGGCGTCTGGATGGGCCTCGACCGCCCGCGCACGATTCTGCGCAACGCGCAAGGCGGCGTGCTCGCCGCACCGGCGTGGGCGACCTTCATCGCTGAGGTCTATCGCCGTCGCTCGCTGACGGCCGACTTCCCGGGGCCCGGTGGCCTGATCGCCGTCGATGTCGACCGGCTCACCGGCTTGCGCGCCGGCCCGCTCTGCATGGGCGAGCGCGTTTACACCGACTATTTCGTGCAGGGCACCGAGCCCACGCAGGAATGCGACGGCACACTCATGGGCCCGGAAAGCGACAGCATCTTCGCGCTGCCGTCAGGCGTCCTGCCGGGCGTCGTGCCTGCAGTGCCGAACGCGCGGATCAGGCGTGTCCCGGGCGATTCCGCCAACCCGTTCCGCCTCCCGTGACGCACTGGCAGCCACTCGACTGTCATGCGCACAGTACCTGTTCGGATGGCGTCCTCGCGCCGGATGAGGTGTGCGCCACGGCGGCCGGTCATGGTGCGCGCGGCACGGTCAGTGACCATGTGAGTCGGGACGTGCGCTTCGCCGTCAAGTCATCCGACGCGTTCGACGCGTACACCGCACTGATTGCGCACCTGCCATATCGCAGCGCCGAATTCTGCTCGCACGATTCGCTCTGGCGCGAGCTGTCGCCGGAGCAGCTGGGACGTCTCACGCATCGCATCGGCTCGTTGCATGCCGTGCCCATGGATGACGGGACGCTCGTGCGCATGTTCCAACGCGAACTCCCGCCGGGCCTCACCCGTGACGCCTACATGGCGCGTCACCTGCTGGCCATCGAGACGCTCGCCGATACGATGCCGATCGAGATCTTCGCGCATCCCACACTCGTGCCGTATGAACTGCGCGAGCTACCCGCCGAGGAACTCTGGCGCGAGGAAGACGAGGTGCGGCTGGTCGCGGCGCTCAAGCGGAACGGCATCTGCTTCGAAATCTCCAATCGGTACCGGGCGCACCTGCGACTGGTGCAGCGCGCCATCGACAGTGGTGTGCGCATGTCGCTGGGCTCCGACGGTCACGTACTGGAGCAGATCGGCAACCTCGCATGGCCGCTGGAAATCGCACGCTCGCTCGGGCTCGGCGACGACGCGCTGTATGATCCCGCAGTGCACGGCACGAGACTTGGCTGAGCCGTCCGGTGCGGTGACGGTTTATCGCGCCGCGTGGGTGATGCCCATGAACGGCGCACCGATCGCGAATGGCGCCGTCGCGGTCGCAGGTGATCGCATCACGTTCGTGGGCAGCGCGGCAGGCGCGCCTCCGGGCCTCGTCGTCGATCTTGGCGACGCGGCGCTGATGCCGGGCCTCGTGAACGTGCACACGCATCTCGAGCTCACACCACTTCGTCACCTGCTGGAAGGCCTCGACTTTGCGCAGTGGATCCGCACACTCACCACGCTGCGCCGCACTGCACTGAGCGACACGACGGACCTGCAGGTCGGTGCGCGCATCGGCATCGCCGAGGGATTGCTGCGGGGCATCACGACGTTCGCAGATACCAGCGACACGGCTGCTCCCGTGCAATCCGCGCTTCAGTCCATGGGCGCGCGCGGCATCGTGTACAAGGAAGTCTTCGGGCCCGATCCGCTGCAGTGCGACACATCGCTGGCACTGCTGCGCGAGGCGGTGCGTGAACTACGGCACGGCGCGTCGGATGCAGTGCGCGTCGGCGTCTCGCCTCATGCGCCATACTCCGTCTCGAAGGCGCTCTTCGGTGCAGTTGCCGGATTCGCGATCGGCGAGCAGCTGCCCATGGCGGTGCATCTCGCCGAGAGCGCGTTCGAGGAGGAACTCGTCACGCGCGGCACTGGACCGTATGCAGACAACTGGCGCAGTCGCGACATCGATCCTGCCGGAGCGCGTGCGCGGTCCAGCGTTGCGTTGCTGCACGATGCCGGTGCGCTGCGTGCGCGTCCGCTGATCATTCACGCCGTTCGCGTGGACGCCGACGACATCGCACTGCTCGCCGCAGCGGGGTGCGCCGTCGCGCACTGCCCGGTGTCGAATGCGCGCTTCGGGCATGGCATCGCGCCGGTGCAGGCGATGCTCGACGCCGGACTCGCCGTCGGCATCGGCACCGATTCCGTGGCCAGCAACAATCGCATGGACCTGCTCGACGAGGCGCGTGTCGCGCATCTCATGGCGTGCACGCAAACGCAGTCGTGGCGTGCATTTCCGGCATCGCGTGCGCTCTGGCATTGCACCACCGGCGGTGCGCAGGCGCTGCGCCTCTGGCCCAAACTGGGGACGCTCGACGTGGGCGCACCCGCCGATCTCTGCGCCTTTCCGCTGGATGGGCTGGCGGCATTGCCACTGGCCGACGTGAGCGATGCGCTGGTGCATGGCATCGCCGGCAGTGCGGCACGGCTCACCGTGGCGTCGGGTGTCGTGAAGGTGCGCGACGGCACGCTCATCGAGCGGACGCAGCACACCGACGATCGCGCCCGGTTGCGCGTGATCGGTGACCGGCTGCTCGCCGCCCGCCGGCGTCTCGCTGATTGACGTCCATCCGGTCAGGCGGTGTGCGTGATGCGAGTGGCCGCCCGGCGGCTCAGGCGTGGTGACAGTCCTTGCGCGACGGTTACGTTGTGACGTCACCCTCTTCCGCGTAGACATGGCCGCTCAGCTCTCAGGACGCACCCGGATGATCTGGCGCGACGGCGCGTTCGTCGCGTGGGAAGACGCGCAGATTCACGTCATGAGCCATGTGGTGCATTATGGCTCGAGCGTCTTCGAAGGCATCCGCTGCTACGAGACGCCGACCGGCGGGGCGGTCTTCCGACTCCGCGATCACATGCGTCGGCTGGTGGACAGCGCCCGCATCTATCGCATGCCGGTCCGCTACTCCATAGACGAGCTGATGCAGGCGGTTCTCGATACGGTGAACGCCAACGGGTTGACGCATTGCTACCTGCGCCCGGTCATGGCCCGAACCGGCGAGCAGATGGGCGTGCTGCCGTCGCAGGAGCCAGAGCTGACCGAGACGTTCGTCATCGCCTGGAACTGGGGCGCTTACCTCGGTCCCGAAGCGCTGGCGGCGGGTGTGGACGTGTGCGTCTCCAGCTGGCGTCGCGCCGCGCCCGACACCTTCCCGACCATGGCCAAGGCGGGCGGCAACTACCTGAACTCGCAGCTCTCCAAGATGCAGGCGCGCCTCGATGGTTACGTCGAGGGTATCATGCTCGACAGTCAGGGCCTCGTGTCGGAAGGCAGCGGAGAAAACCTGTTCGTGGTCCGCGATGAGGTGCTCTACACCGCACCGCTGGCGCATGGCATCTTGAACGGGATCACCCGCGATTCGGTCTCGACCATCGCGCGGGATCTGGGGTACGAAGTGCGCGAACAGGCAATCCCGCGTGAGTTCCTGTATATCGCTGACGAAGTGTTTTTTACCGGGACGGCCGCCGAGATCACCCCGATCCGCAGTATCGATCGGATTCCCGTCGGCAGTGGCAAGCCCGGCCCGATCTGCCGTGCTATCCAGACGGAGTTTCTCGGCATCGCCGGCGGAACCATCGACGATCGGCATGGCTGGCTGACCCCGGTGCTTGATGTCGTGGGAGCCGCGCGATGAGTACATGGGCCGGGCGCAACTCAATTCTGCTGCGACTGCTCGCCGACCGGCATTCCAGTCGGCAGCATGTTCCCACCGGGTGCGACGCCGTGATGGTGTCGCCGCGCGCCTCTCGTCACTGCCTGTGCACGAGGGGCGTTTCACTTTCTTGACGGACGGAGGGTTCGTGAACGTTGGTTGTCTTGCGCTCAACGCGTCGTACGAACCGCTCACACTGGTGCCGATGCGGCGCGCACTGCGCCTGCTGCTCGACGGCAAGGCGGAGATCGTCGAATCCGACGACGAGAAGCTGGTGCGGTCGGAGAAGCTCTCCTTCCCGCGGCCGGTGGTCATCCGCCTGACGAAGTTCGTGCACGTGCCGCGCCGATTTCGTCGACAGGTGACGAACACGTTTCTTTTCGCACGCGACCAGTATCGCTGCCAGTACTGCGGGCGAATGCAGGTGGATCTCAAGCCCCGCGAGCAGCTCACCCGTGATCACCTGATTCCGATCTCGCGCGGTGGGCTCAACGACTGGAACAACGTCGTGACGGCCTGCAGCCCGTGCAACACGCGCAAGGCGAACCGGCTGCCGCACGAGATCAACATGCATCCGATGATGGTGCCGGTAGAGCCGCACTTCGTGCACCTCAGCTGGGCCGTACGCCGGCTCACGCCCAAGCAGGCGCACTACATCAAGGTGTTTTACGGCGACGAGATGCTGGCACAGATCCGCCGTATCGAAGGCGCACCGGTCACGCCCACGGTGTGATCGGCCACGTGTGCGAGGCTCGAGCATGCGCCCGCACGCTCACGGACCGCGCGTGAAGATATGCGGCATTGCCAGTGTGCCCGAGGCCGCAATCGCCATTGCACACGGCGCCTCGGCGCTAGGTCTCGTCAGCCACACGCCGAGTGGTCCCGGTGTCGTCGATGACGACATTGTCGCCCACGTCATCGCGAATGTGCCACCGCACGTGACGCACGAACGAATGGTCTCTGTCCCGCCAGATCCGAAATCGCGCCGCAACTCCTGTCCATCTGGCGGATGGGCTGCGCGTGCACAACGTGGCTGACGCGATTCGCATGGTGGAACCGTCCGGGCTCGATCTCCGCACCGGTGTCCGCACCGACGGTGCGCTGGACGCTGTGAAGCTCGCGGCCTTCATGCAGGCCGTCGCGCAGGCCTGACACTACTCCGCCGTGAATGGCCGCGTCTGCGTCTGGTAGTGACGACGCTCGCCGCCCAGCAGGCGCACGAAGAACGTGCGGACCGTGCGCGTGACGGCGGTGCCCGGATTGCGATCGCCGCGCAGCGCAGGGCGCACCTCGCCGCGCAGCCAACGTTCCACTTCCTCCAGGTCGCTCAGGCTCAGCACCTCGATGTCCAGGCTCGCGTCGTAGTAGTAGCTCGCGCCGCGCTTCATCGGTGGTGACTGGATCCGATACGGACGCTCGAGGAAGGCTTCCGCCTCCTCGGTCGTATCGAAGCGGCCCAGGCGCGTCGCACGGTCGCCCACCACGCGATAGACCTCGAACTTTTTGTTCAGCTGATCGAAGCGCACCAGCATGTCCCACTCCACGGCGGCATTGAGCGTGTTGTTCAGTCGCTCGTTGCGCCAGAGTTCGCAGCGGAAATGCAGGCGCGCGGGAAAGCCGTTGCGCAACAGGTCGCGCAGCTCACGGGTTGCGAGCACGCTGCGCGGTGCGAACGCCGGTCCTTCGCCGCTGCCCACCGCATGCGCCGGCAACATGATCTCCAGGCGCGCATCCGGCTGTGCCACCATCGGCGTCGCATTGCACAGCGTCGCGGCGGCGAGTGTTACCGCCGTCATGAGGCTGCGCAGCGCATGCCGACGGGTGATGACGGTGCTCACTAGTAGCGCCGTACCAGGCGCACGAACACCTGCACACCGCGCGAGGGTGGCGCACCGAGCGCCTTTGCCACGTAAATGCCACCTTGCCCAAGCTCCAGACCCGCACCCACGCTGGTCTGCAGCGCCTCGAAGCCGCGCGGCGAGTCCGCTGTCGTGGCGGGCTGCGCCGCGCGCGGCGAGTGCAGCCACCCCCGTCCAACGTCGGTGAACAGCAGCCAGCCGCCGTACCCGCTGCGGTCGGTCTGGATCATGCGCGCCCCGCCGAACAGGTCCACCAGCCAGTTGATGTCGTGCCGGTAGTCCATGCTGAGCAGCACCATGCGATCGCAGAGCGCCGGCAACCCGGGCAACAGCTCGGCTGCTGAACACTGCAACCGATCCGGTGTCGTGACACGCTCCCGGAAGCCGAAGCCGGTGTTTGCGCCGGGCCCGCTCAACGACAATCGGCGCTGCAGCGGCAGCGCATCGCCGTGCAGCAACCCTCCGACCATCACGCGCGTGTTCACCTGTGCGGTGCGCGAGAGCCTGCTGTAACGCCGAAGGTCCAGCATGCCGCGTCCGTACCGCACCTGCCGATCCGGCGAGGGCACCGGCGTGGCGCGCTCGGTGCCGAACGTATCGTGGTCACCATCGCCCACTTCGTACTCGCCCTGCAGCCACCAGCCCGATCGCGGCCTGATCGGATCGGTGCGCGTGTCGTAGCTCAAACGTGCCTGTGTGCGCAGGTACCGCGCGCGATCGAACACGGGGTTCTCACGCCATGGCTCGTCGTTGCGCCACAGCGTGAAGGGGTTGAGCGTGCGGCGCGGACCCCACGTCTCGCGGCTCACCTCGATCGAGCCGCGCAGCGCACGACCGTCGCGGAACGCGATGAAGCTGCTGCCGCCATGCGTGTCGTAGTAGTCGCGGTAGTCACTGTGCGCGATGAAGGCCGCAAGCCCTGTCTCCACGTCGCTCAGCTGCCACGATTCTACCGGCGCCACCACGTCGAACAACCGCCCGCCCACGCTCCAGTGTTCGCTGCGGCCCATGCGCAGCTCGACGCGTGCGCTGTGCCCCACGTTATTGCCGGTCCACTCCAGGCGCGACCCGGTACGGAACACGCCGAAGACGTCCGCCGCGACCGTGCCCAGCGGAGTGTGATAACGCAGCCGCGGCCCGAACTCGATCGGCAGTCCTTCCACGCGGTTGTACGTGCGCGTGAGTGCGAGGCGCATGCCGATGCCTCCGGTCGGCTTGCCCTGACCCAACAATCGCCAGATCTCCTCGAACGGCGCATCGATGTGCAGCACGCCATCCTCGATGACGTAGCGAACCGAGTCTTCGTCCATCCGTAGCCGGCCGATGCGCGCGGTGTCCGCACCGGTGACACGACCGCCAAGCACCGCGACGCTGCCGGACACCACGGCACCGGCGTCGAACGTCACATCGCCGTTCACCACCAGCAGCGACCCGTCCACCGTGCCGCTGATGCGCACCGGCCCGCCGATCACGGCCAGCGAGCCCCGCACCATGGAGTCGGCCGGCACCGTGAACGGCCCATGCTCCCGGCGTGTCGATGGCGCGTTGTACAAGGCCTGCGCCTCGTCGCGCTCGCGCCGCGTCATGCCATGCTGCGGCGCGCAATCCCTGCCGCCCGCGGTGTCCGTGCAGGTGGACCATGTGGGCTGCTGGGCACCCGCCGGTGTCGCCGCCAGCAGCGCACCGGCCGCGGCCAGCAGCGCTGCCACGGACATCGCGTGATGGCGTGCACACACGCCCGCTCGTGCGTGTCGCGAGGCCGGGCGTGCGCCGCTGCCCGAGGTCATCATGCGTGTGATGATGCGTGTGATGATGCGTGTGATCATCAGCGCGTTCATGCGCGTGATCAGGTGCGCGTTCCGGCGTGAGGGCTCGCCGGATGTGATGCGCGCGGTCATGCGTCGCTCCGACCGTCGTGCATGCCGCCGCCGATTCCCAGTCGCTTCATGCGCCGGTACAGGTTGGGACGATCAGTCTGCAGGCGACGCGCGGCCTCGGCCACGTTGCCCGATGTCTCGTCGAGGGCGCGCACGATCAACTGTCGCTCATAGCCATCCAGCGCATCGCTCAACGGCAGCATGGGCGCATCACTGCGCATCGCGGGTGCGCCTGCCAGCGATCCCGGTGCACCCCGTGGTGCCGGCAGCACCTCGTGCACGTCACCCACGCGCAGCTCGCGCCCCGGGTACAGGATTGCCAGCCGCTCGATGATGTTCGCCAGTTCACGCACGTTGCCGGGCCAGCGATGTGCCCGCAAAGCGCTCATGGCTTCTGGCGTGAAGGTCGGTGCGGCGCGACCGGTGCGCGTGCGGTGCAGCGCGGTGAAGTGCGTGACCAATGCCTCGATGTCCTCCACACGCTCGCGCAGCGGCGGCAGCGTCATGGGAATTACGTTCAGGCGGAAGAACAGGTCCTCGCGGAAGTTGCCATCTGCCACTGCCGTCACCAGGTCGCGGTTGGTCGCGGCGACGATGCGCACGTCCACCCTGATCGGCTTGCCGCCGCCGACGCGCTCGATCTCCCGCGCCTCGATGGCCCGCAGCAGCTTCGCCTGCGCTTCGCTGCCCAGGTCACCGACTTCGTCCAGGAAGAGCGTGCCGCCATGCGCCAGCTCGAATCGTCCAATGCGCCGGTCCGTCGCGCCTGTGAACGCGCCGCGTTCGTGCCCGAACATCTCGCTCTCGACCAGGTCGCGCGGAATCGCTGCGCAGTTCGTGCGCACGTACGCCTTGTCGCGACGCGGGCTGCCGGCATGCAGCGCACCAGCCACGAGCTCCTTGCCGGTGCCTGATTCGCCCGCGATCAGCACGCGCGCATCGCTCGGCGCGACGCGCGCAATCAGTTCGCGGACATTCGCCATCGCCGGACTCTCGCCCACCAGCCCACCCACCAGGCCCAGATCCTCGCGTAACGTGCGCGCCGCGCGACGCGTCTGCCGCAGCTCCAGCGCCGAGCCGAGCGCCAGGATCGTGCCCTCGGGCGTGAGCGGCTTCTCGAGAAAGGTGAATGCACCGAGTCGCGTGGCCTTCACGGCATCACTCAAGCCGGCACGACCGCTCATCATCACCACCGGCAGCTCAGGAAAACGCTCGCGGAATTTCGCCAGCGTCTCCATGCCGTCGGTGTCGTTCGGCATCATCAGGTCCAGCAGCACCACGTCAGGCTCCGCTTCCAGCGCGCGCGCGAATGCCGCGTGCCCATCGGGCGCGTCGCGCACTTCGTAGCCCTCGCCGGTTAGCAACGCACCCACCATGCGGCGGATGTTCGGCTCGTCGTCGACGATCAATACGCTGGGCATCGGGTTGAGGTCAGCGCTGCGGTGCGCTGCTGCGCTCGGCCAGCACCTTCGTCACGAATCGCTGGCCCTCGCTGATGCGCTCCACCTCCACCGACATCGCCTCCACCGCCGCCTCGATGCGCTGCAGCCGGTCCGTGGTGTCGCGCGACGGCAGCGCCGACTGCGATGCGGCTCGACGGTTCACCAGCGCCTTCAAAAAGCCGAAGACCGGAAACGCGATGATCACCAGCGTGAAGCCGATGATGCCATCCTTCGCCAGCATGTACACGTTCGGCGGGATGTCCATCGGCAACGGAAATCCGCTGGACGTGGTCAGGCCATCCACGTTCGGCGCCCCATCGAGCACGGTCGTCTTGCCATCGCGGATGACGGTGATTCGGCCCGGCGAGGGTATGTCCGAGCCTGTGGCGGGCGCCTGTGGCACCTGGGCAAGCTCCGGAGTTGCCGGTGCCTGAGGTACGGCCGGCTGTACCGCTGCATCCACGCGCAGCATGTGGTCAGCCACGCGGCACCTCCACCGTTGCACGCTCCGAGAGCAGGCGAGTGGTGAAGCGCTGCCCTTCGCTGATGCGCTCCACTTCCACCGCGACCGTCTCGATCGCCGATTCCATGCGCGACAATCGCTCCGTCATTTCGGCATCGCGCACGGGCTTCTGTGCCAG
>JACMPK010000114.1 GCA_014377535.1 Gemmatimonadaceae bacterium | reverse complement strand
TCCACGGCCTTGGGCGCCGCGTCACCACCGCGGCCCTTCCCCGCCTGAGGCGCCGCGTCACCACCGCGACCCTTCGCGGCCTTCGGTGCCGCGTCACCACCGCGGCCCTTCACCGCCTGAGGCGCCGCGTCACCACCGCGACCCTTCACGGCCTGAAGCACCGCGTTACCACCGCGACCCTTCTCCGCCTGGGGCGCCGCGTCACCGCCGCCACCCTTCACCACCTTGGGCGCCACGTCACCACCGCCAGCCTTCACCGCCTTGGGCGCCACGTCACCACCGCGACCTTTCGTTCTGGTGGACTTGGCGGCGCCGCGCAACGCGGTGCCGGAGTCAGGAGCCACTGCGTCGGAACCATCGGCCATGTGAATATCCTCGGTCGCAAATGGAGGTATCAACCTCCGGTGGCCTGCTGCTCGCTGCGAAGGGCGGCGATGCGTGCTAGATAATGCGATTCTGACTTCAGATTGCCAAGAGACTTCGCAGCGCGCGCGCGCAGCGCGAGGCTTTGACGCAAGAAAGCGAGGTGACCGAGACGCGGTGCATCGAAGACCGTTGCCACACCGATCGCCCGTTCATTCTCGCCCCGCGCCTGCAGCAGTGTGGCCAGCAGCAGACGCTCGGCACCGCGCGGTTCGATCTCGTCCCACGGCATGATGCTGACGGCAGCCTCGGCCGACAGCACCTCCATGAGCTGACGCTCTGCACCGGCAGAATCGCCGCGCGCGAGCAGCAGCTGTGCATCCAGCGACGTCGCGAGCACCCGCTCCCGTTGAGCAGCGACCGCGGTGCCCCGCACACGCAGTGTGGTGGCGATGGCGCGCGCTGCATCCACGTTCCCCTGACGCAGCTCGAGCACGCCCAGCGCCCACAGCCGACGTGCATACGGCAATGACGCGTAGTGCGCGCCGTAGTTCTCGGCATCACGCGCGGCGATCTCGCGGGCACGTGGCATCCAGGTGTCGAGCAGGGGTGCCTGCAGCAGAAACAATGACTCGCCGACGGACCACGTCCGCACGAAGTCGCCGATGATCGTCGCGGCACGTGCAGGCTCGCCGCGCGCGATCTGTTGTGCCTGGAGCCCCAGCATCGCGGCGAAGCGACGTCCGTCCGCTGCGTCGGAAATGGACGTGTCGGCGGCGAGGATCGCGCTGAACGCGGCGATGCCGCAGGCCTGCAGCCCACGCGCGCCAGCAAAATCGCGGCCGACCTTGATCACGACGTCCGGGTTTGCGCGCACGAGTTCGGGCCAGCGCAGCGAGGCGACACCGTCACGCACGCAGGCCTCGCTGATTCGCAGAATGGCAAGCGGCTCGGAGTCCGGTTCAGCAGCGCGAAAGCGCACCAGCAGCGGCTCGGCGCTGCCAAGATCACCGCGCCGCAGGCGGATCTCGATCGGGTGCAGCAGCGTGGCCACCGACGTGGAGTCGAGTCGACGCGCGGTGTCGAACGCCTCGTCGGAAAGCGAGTCAGGGTCACCACTCAGGGGCTGCAGGTGCGCATACACCTCGCCCAGTTGGATCCACGCCACGGTCATGCCCGGATCCAGCGTGATCGCCATGCGCAGATGGGCGACGGCCGAGTCGCCGCGTCCGCGCAGGTACGCCGCAAAGCCTTGCGTGAAATGCTGGTAGCGCGGCGTGAGCGGCTGCGCGAGCGCCACGCGCAGCATCGCCTCGGCTTCATCACCCTTGTGCTGCCAGCTTGCCGCCTGCGCACCGCGCAGTGCCGCAATGGCGAACGTGGAGTCGATTTCAATTGCCTTGCGATAGTGCTTCAGCGCGACCTGTGGCCGCACGCGTCGGAATGCCGATTCACCGAGCAGGAACTGCGCGACGGCACCCGGCGTCCGGTTCTTCCACTCACTGGCCAGGTCCAGCGTGCTGCCGGGAATCAGGCGCGGCAGCAGGCCGTTCACGGCGCTGAGTCCCTGCGTCCACGGATTCGTCGCCAGGCCCGTGGCGTTGGTGCTGGCGAGCACCGAGTCGCCGCGCACGTCGTACAGCGTGAGGAACACGCGCACCGAGTCACCGGCGCTCACCAATCGGCCCGTGAGGAACGTGGCGCATTTCCGGCTGCGCGCCAGTTCGCGTGCCTTCTCGTTCGACAGTGAGCGGATGTCGCTGCGGCTCGCCTTGTCGAGCAGCGCCCACCCGTCAATCCAGCGCAGAGGATCCGAGTTGTCGAGCGCGTTGCCGATGACCGTCGCGACATCCTCACCCGTCGTGCCGGCACCGGTGAATCCGCCCGAGAGCACGAACGGGTAGACCATCACGCGATTGGCGTCGAGCGAGGCATCCTGATGCCGGTCGGATCGCCACACACCCACGGCGAATACGACGCCGATGACTGCGGCAGCGGCACCGAACAGTGCGAATCGCCGACGCACCGGCGGCGCTGCGATGGTGGTCGCAACGGGCGCATCGGGCGCTTCGTTCAGCCGGGGGTCACGCAGCGCGTCGCGGAAGTCGTCGGCCGACTCGTACCGGTCGACGGGCGACTTGGCCATCGCGCGCATCACCGCCTGCTCCAGCTTCATGGGCACCGTATCGCGCACGGTGCGCAGGCTGGGCACCGGATCCATGAAGTGACGAGCCATCACCGAGCGCGTGGTGGGACCCGTGAACGGCGGGGCACCCACCAGCATCTCGTAAAGCACGCAGGCCAGGCTGTAGACATCGCTGCGACCATCCAGCAGTGTGTCGCTGGACGCCTGTTCCGGACTCATGTAGTCGGCAGTGCCGACCGCGAAGCCGGTCTCGGTGAGCCGCGTGCCTGCGCCGCGCTCGATGGCGCGTGCGATGCCGAAATCCGCCAGCAAAGCTCGCCCGTTCGACAGCAGGATGTTCGCCGGCTTGACGTCGCGATGCACGAAGCCATGGCGGTGTGCATACGCGAGCCCTTCCGCGATTTCGCAGGCGATCTGGATTGCGACCAGCACCGGCAGCGGACCGGTGCGCGCGAGGCGCTGCTCCAGCGTCTCGCCGTCCACGAAGGGCATGACGTAGAACGGCATGCCTTCCGCCAAGCCCGAGTCCAGCACCGCCACGATGCCGGGGTGCTGCAGCTGTGTGGAAATGCGCACTTCACGCGCAAATCGCTCCGGACCAAGCTGCGCGACGAGCTCCGCGTGCGGCGCCTTGACCGCGACCGTCGTGTTGTTGACGAGGTCGGTTGCGAGGTAAACCGTGGCCATGCCGCCGTGACCGATCTGTCGTTCGATGCGATAGCGGCCAGCGAGTGTTCCGGTAAGCATCCGAAGTCCATCCGGTGCCGGAACGCCTGGAGAATTCGGTGTCGTCACGCTGGCAACCTAACCGTGATCAGCGCTCGGCCTGCCTGAGAATGATGCCGTCGAGCAACTCGAGTGGCTTGATGCGGAGCAGGTTGGCCAGCGTCGGTGCCATGTCGACCACGCGCGCATGCATGCCGTACTTTCCCGGCGCGAACGGTGCGCCCCAGAAGATCACCGGTACCCACGCATCCTGGTCCCACGGTGATCCGTGCGTGGCCAACGTCGCACCGGCGGGATAGTTGAATCGCGCGAGCGTGGTCACGAAGCGTACCTGACTGCCGGGCGCGAACATGCGCAGCCAGCGCACCGCGATGGTGTCGCGCACCGTGTCGGCCTTCGCGAGGTCACGGAGCATGTCCACACGATGTACGCCGGGAATTGCCCGGATCGTCGCGGCCAGCGCGCGCGCCACGGAATCGGGCGACACCCGTGCCTTCACGAACGATGTCGTGTCGCCGAAGAGCAGCGCGCCGTCACCGAAGGCGACCTGGTTGGTGTCCACGTTCATGGCGCCAAGACGCTGCAGCATGGCCTCGAACGGCGGCTCGATGTCCACGAAAGTCGCGCCGGGATTCGGCGTGACGGTGGACAGCACTCCCGGAAACGGCGACATGCCGTGATCACCGGTCAGCGTCAGGATGATCCGCGTGGAGTCACGCACCGCGAACAGTGAGTCGATGAAGGCGCCGAGGTAACGGTCCACGCGCAGCATCTGGTCGTGCAGCTCCTTCGAGTCAGGGCCGAAGCGATGGCCGACGGCATCGGTCGTGGAGAGCGAGATGTTCAGCAGGTCGGTGCGTGTATCGTTCGCGCCGAGCTCCAGCTGCTTCAATCCCGTGAGGGCGAACTTCAGCGTGAACTCGTCCATCACCGGGTAATTCGGCAGCGAGCCGGCGGCGTTCGTCGGGTCATCGCTGATCAGGTGCGGAAACACGAAGTCGCGGCCCTGGGCCTCCGTGGGCACGCTATCCCGCTCAGTGTAGGCCGAATCGGGAAGCAGCGGAGTCCAGACCCACCCTGCATAGGTCAGCGGAAACTGGCGGCCGTTGAATTCGCGCACCCAGCGCGGAAGCTCGTTTGCGTAGTAGACACTCTGCGTGAAGGTGCCGTTGCTGGCGTACCAGTACACATCGCCCTTCGATCGCCCGATGGGCAGGATGGCCGCGCGGTCCTTGCGCGCGACGGACAGGAAGCGCGTGCGCTTGTCGGCCGCCTTCATCCAGTCGACCAGCGTGGTGCCGCGGAACCTGAGCGGCGATGCACCGGGATCGGTGGAGCCGATCAACGGGTTCGCGCGATCGTTCACGCCGGCCGAGTTGGCGGCGATGCCGGTGCGAACCGGGAAGCGGCCCGAAAGCGTGGCCGCGTGTCCCGGCGCGGTCTCGGTGTTGGCGTGGTCCTGGAACGCATTCGTGTAGTGCGCCCCCGCCACGTCGAAGCGATGGAGCCCGCCCGTGAACTGCTTCCCGAAGCGGGCGAAATAGTCGCCGCGCAGCTGGTCGATGGTCAGGAAGACGATCAGCGTCGGCTTGCGCCGCGTCGCCGGCGGCGGGGTGGGCTGGGCGTGCGCGCAGACGACGGTAGCTGCGAGGAGCATGACCGCGAGCGCGGTCGCAGAAATTCGACGGTGCATGACACAACTGTACACCGTGGAACAGGCGACCGGCGCTCGCGATGTCGCCGCCACGGTTGCCCCGGACCGGTGCGCGCGGCAGTTTCGCCACAGGTTCCTCTTCCCGCACCACGCCGTCGATGATCGAAAAAGACGCCGAACGACCGCTTCTGAACGTCATCGTGCGTACCATACTCTGGTACGTGGCCACAGCGGCGGGGTGGTATCTGATTCATGAGTATGCCCCGGCCGATCTGGGATCGCTTGGTGGCGATGAACTGGGCAGCCTGGTCGGCGGCACCGGCAAAACCAGCGTGGTGGCAAACGGCCAGGAGTCCGGACCAGCGCTGCTGCCGACGATGATCGCGATGCTTTCCGCATTTGCGACGGCACTGCCGGTGACGTGGATCTACACCTACACGCGCCACAAGAAGGGCTACCAGCAGTCGGTGGTGCAGACGTTCCTGATCCTGCCTGTGATCGTCGCGGGCATCGTGGTGCTGGTGAAGCACTCGCTCGCACTGGCCTTCTCGCTGGGCGGCATCGTGGCGGCGGTGCGCTTTCGCACGGCCCTCGACGACAGCAAGGATGCGGTGAACATCTTCGTCGTGACCGGCATCGGTCTGGCGGGGGCGGTGGACCCGCCGGTCGCCTTCGGCATCTCGGTGATGTACAACATCCTGATCGTGGGGCTCTGGCTCAGCGACTTTGGTCGCGCGCCGGCGCTCGAGGGCAAGCAGGCAGGCCAGCGCCTGGAACGTGTGCTGCAGAGCGCGAATCGCACAGGCATGTTCGTCGCGCAGCTGGATGACCAGGTGCTGAAGGACCTGGCACCGGAGCAGCTGGAAGCGCTTGCCGATCGCGCCTGGCGTCGCCGCAAGCGCAATGCGCCGGACGCCGCCGAGGACGAGCGCCCGGACTACACGCACATGCTGCGGGTGCACACCAGCGACATCGAGGGCACGCGCAGCGCCTGCGAGCCGGTGTTTGCCGAGCTGTTCGTGCGCTGGAAGTACATGGGAAAGGCCAAGACCCCGGAAGGATTGCGCGTGCTGGAGTACGGCATCGCAATGGCGGAAGATGTCACGCCCGGCATCGTGAACGAGACGTTGCGCGGGCTCCCAGGTGGCGACGTGCGCAACGTGGAGATGAAGAAGTGATCAGGCGAACGGTGGTGCTGACGCTGTTGCTGCTGCTGGCGAAGGTGCTGCCGGCACAGGGCCTGTTTCGCGACACGGTGCCGCTGCAGGTGACGATCGTGACGGAGCTGAAGGCGCTGCTGCGCGACCGCGACACGACGAAGTTCGTGCCGCACGCCGCGGTGGTCAGCTATCGCGACGCGGCCGGCGCGGAAAAAAAGTTTCCGGCCACGCTGCGCACGCGTGGGCACTTCCGCCGTCAGCTGAAGAACTGTGATTTCCCGCCGCTCAAGCTGGAGTTCAAGCGCGACAGCGTAAAGGAGCTGCTGTTCCAGGGTAACAGCACGCTGAAGATCACGACAAGCTGCCGCCCGTCGGTGGCCGAGTACGAACAGTACGTGCTAAGCGAGTATGCGCTCTACCGCGCCTACCAGCTCATCAGCCCCACATACTTTCGCACGCGGCTGGCGCGCATCACCTACCACGACTCCGCGCGACAGATGGACGACGTGGTGTCGTGGGCGTTCTTCGTGGAGGATGACAAGGAAGTCGCAAAGAAGTTCGCGCTGTCCACCGACGATGCGAGAGGCGCACTGTTCGCGGATCTCGACGAGACGCAGCTCGCCATCACGTCGCTCTTCGAGTTCATGGTCGCCAACACCGACTGGTCGGTGTCGGGGCTGCACAACGTGGCGCTGATGCGTGACTCGACGCAGAACTTCCACATCGTGGCCTACGATTTCGATTGGAGCGGCGCGGTGAATCCGCGCTATGCGGTACCGGACTATCGCTTGAACCTGCGCAGCGTCACGCAGCGCCTCTATCGCGGTCCGTGCAAGCCGCCCGAATCGTGGCAGCCGATCTTCGACCGGTTCATCGCAGCACGTCCGAAGGTCGAAGCCATCTACGCCTCGCTGCCCGGACTGGACCCGAGGCGCGCGCGCACCACACTGGCCTACCTCGCCGATTTCTATCAGCTGATCGGCGAACCAACGGCCGCACGGCGTGCGATCACCGACGGCTGCCAGCCGCGCGGCAACTGACGGCACCGCAATTCAGGACGCCGCCGGACCGGGAAGCGTTCCGCCGTCGCGTAACAGATTCTGCAGGATGCGCAGCTGCTCGTTCTGCATCTGGACCAGTTCAGCCCACTGTGCCTCGCGCAGCACGTCCAGCTTCTGGTGTAACTCGCGGATCTCGACCTCGGCGCGAATGTTCACCTGGTAGTCGTTCTTCGCTGCACGGCGATCACGCTCGGCGGCGCGATTCTGCGACATCATGATCACCGGTGCCTGCAAGGCCGCGACCATCGAGAGCATCAGGTTCAGGAAGATGAACGGGTAGGGATCTAAGGCCTGTCCGCGTCCCGGAAACGCTGAGTTGAACAGGATCCAGAGGCCGAGAAAACCGAGGAACAGCAGGATGAAGGTCCACGACCCGCCGAACGAGGCGATCCGGTCGGCCAGGTGCTGACCAAAGCTTCGCGACTCGCTGAGCTGTGCATCGATGTCCTCGGCGGCATATGGCTCGGACCCCAGCCGGCGCAACACACCATCGATGACGGCGCGCTCGTTCTCGGACAGTGACTGCCATTCGGAGCGCAGAACGCGCTTCGCGAGTGCTCCAGCCGAAGTACCACCGGAAGATTGGCTAGCCTGGCGTTCGTCATGCGACATCGGTGGCTCCCGTGATAAGGTGTGCGGGCATATTACCTGTTGCCATGCACCACAGGCGCGGATGGTTGCACGCGGCAGTATGGCGACGGCTCTGCAATGACCGCGCCGCCGCATTGGGCTTGAGTGTCAGTACCGGTTCGTAGCTTTGGGAACGATCCGGATGGCTCGCCCTGACACTTTTCGTGGATATCGCATGCCCAGCGGAATTCAGCTTCGCACAGCCAGTCGACTCATGCCGCTGCTGCAGCACATGGCCGCAGAGATGCGGCGTGCGCCGCTGCCACCGCGCGAGAGCGAGATGGTGGTGGTGCAGAGCCAGGGCATGCGGCGCTGGGTGACACTGACGCTGGCCGACACGCATGGCTGCGTGGGCTCGCTGGCACTGCCGTTTCCCGCCAGCTGCATGCACGATCTTGCTGCGAGGCTGTGCCGCCACTCACCGTCGCGGCTCGAACAGGACCCGTTTTCGCGCGATGCGCTGGCGTGGCGTGTCGACGAATTGCTGCGCACCATGGGCGACGACCCGGTGCATGCGCCGCTCCGCAATTACCTGATCGGAAGCGACGATCGTGCGCGGTTCGGGCTGGCGACGCAGATCGCCGGTCGTCTGGACGATTATCAGCTGTATCGCGCCGACCTGCTGCAAGACTGGGAGCGCGGCGGTCGTGCGCCGGGTACGCCGCATGCCGCGTGGCAGGCGGCGCTCTGGCGACAGCTGTGTGCGGATGGCTCGTCGGCCCGTGTACCCGGCAGTGCGCGTATTCACGAGGCCATCGAGCGGCTGAACGGAGCGACACCTGACGGCCTGCCCACGCGGCTGACCGTCTTCGGCGTGAGCTCGCTGCCGCCGCTGTTCCTTGAACTGCTGGCCGCACTCGCACGGCACGTGCCGGTGACCGTGTACTCGGCAACGGTCACGGCGTCGTCGTCGCACCCGCTGGTGACCGAGTTCGGGGCGCAGAGTCGCGAGTTCCTGGCGGCCCTGCACTCGCATGGTGCGGTGCACGATGCGGTGACTGACGATGTCGCGCCTGCGGCGCAGCCGTCGCTGCTGCGCACGCTGCAGTCGGAGTTTGCGCGTGGCGACCATGGCTCGATGCCGCTCGCGCTCGCGGCCGGCGATGCCTCGTTGCGCGTGCACAGTGCGCATGGCGCGCTGCGGCAGCTGGAGATCGTGCGCGACCAGCTGCTTGCCGCGATGGCAGATGATGCAACGCTGCGACCGCATGACCTGCTGCTGCTGGTGCCCGATGCCGCGGCGTGGGCGCCACTCGTGGATGCGGTGTTCGGTGTGACGGAGCCCGATGTGCCGCAGATCCGGTATCGCATCGCCGATCGGCCTGCGCGTGGCGAGGATGAAGCCGCCGACGCCTTCTCGATGCTGCTTGGGCTGCATGGTGGGCGACTGACGCACAGTGAGGTGTTCGAGTTGCTGGCGCGCCCGCTGGTGCATACCGCACTTGGCCTGGCCGAGACCGACGTCGATGCGCTCAGTGCCGTGACGCATGCCGCGAACACGCGCTGGGGCTACGATGCGGCCTCGCGCGAGGCGCTGGGCATGCCCGCGTACGAGGAGGCATCGTGGCGCGCATCGCTCGACCGGCTGCTGATCGGCATCGCGACTGGCGTGCACGATGACCTGCTGCTCGACGTGCTGCCGCAGGCCGGCGATACGCATGGCGACGCCGAGTCCATCGCCACGCTCGCCACCTGGATCGACAGCCTGGCCGCGGCGCTCGACGACTGGGATACGCCTCGCACACCGGCCGCGTGGAGCGTCACGATGCAGTCGGCGGTGCAGACGCTGCTCAGCATACCGGATACGCGCGATGCGCAGTCCGTGGCGTGAGTCACGCGGCTGCTGTCGGAACTCGCGGAGCTGTCGTTCAGCGCCTCGTACAACGGCGACGTACCGTTCGGCGTGGTGCGTGATTGGCTCGAGGCGCAACTGGACCTGGACACGTTCGGATCGGGATTTCTCTCCGGCGGCATGACTGTGGCCGCATTGAAGCCCATGCGCAGCCTGCCGTTCAAGGTGATCGCCGTCGTCGGGCTGGACGAAGGTGTGTTTCCGCGCCGCGAACGCCGTGCCGCCTTCGACATGCTGGAACTCGAGCATCGCGCCGGTGATCGCGACATGCGCACCGATGACCGGCAGCTGTTTCTGGACCTGCTCTGCGCCGCCGAGCAGCGCCTGATCCTCACTTACAGCGGCCGTGCCGTGACGGACAACTCGCCGCGCGCATCGTCGGTCGTGATCGATGAGCTGCTCGATCACCTGGATCGCCGCACCGGCGGCGTCGCGCGTGAGCGCATCGTGGTCGTGCATCCGCTGCAGCCGTTCTCGCGCAGATACTTCGCGCCCGATCGCGACGCCCGCTTGTTCACGTACTCCACCACGCAGGCGCGCGCAGCGATCGCGAGCCTGCAGGTGCGCGGTGCCGATGTACCGTTCGTGACCGCGCCTCTCGCACCTGTCAAAGGCCGCGCCGAAACCGCGCTGGATCTCACGCTGGCCGAGCTGGCGGACTGCTGGCGCAACCCGAGCAAGTTTTTCTGCCGTCAGGCGCTGGGCTTCACGATTCCCGGAGGTGAGAACGAATCCGGCGATGACGAGGAGTTGATGCTCGACATGATGACGCAGGGACTGCTGAAGTCGCGCATGCTGGCTGCCGCGCTGCACGGCGACGCCGACATGGGGCACGAACTTCGTCGCCTGCAGGGTGACGGCTCGCTGCCGCCCGGTGTCCTCGGCAGCGCATGGAGCGAGTGTCTGCGTGACGACGTGACGGCAGCGCTGTCGTTCGTGCCGCTCGAGATCACGGCGCGCATCGTGCCCGTCAGCGTGACCGGCACCGAGTGGCGTGTCAGCGGCATGCTGGACGGGGTACGCGGTGACACACGGTATGTGGTGCGTGCTGGTTCCTTTCGCGCGGAGCACCGTGTGCGCGCGTGGGTGGAGCACGTGGTGATGTGCGCAGCGCACGAAGGCGTGGAAGACGGCGCCATTTCGGCGTTCCCATGTCCGGCGCGGACCGTGCTGGTCGCGAGGAAGGGCATCGAAATGACGTACGAATGCGTGCCGGACGCACGTGTACTGCTGACGGAGCTGATGGTGGAGGCGGGCCGCGGTCGTGCGGCGCCGCTGGTCTTCTTTCCGCAGGCGGCGATCTGTTGGCTCGATGCGATCGCGCCGGCAAAGGCGCCGCGCAAGAATACTGCGCCGAAGGACCCGCAGGCCGCGGCACGCAAGCAGTTCGCATGCGAGGCCGATCAGTTTCACCCCGTCGGCGGTGATCATGCTGACGAGCATGTCGCGCTCTGCTTTCGCGGCATGGACCCACTCGTCACGCAGTGGAACGAGTTCGAGCGGCTCACGCGGCTGCTGTTCCGTCCCATGCTGTCCAGGATCACCGCATGACCACCATCGGGCCCGGACGGGCGGCTGCGTTGCCGTTTCACGCCTTGACCGTGCCGCTGGACAGCGGCGTCACGCTGGTCGAGGCGAGCGCCGGCACTGGCAAGACGTTCGCCATCACGCGCCTCGTGCTCCGGCTGCTGCTGGAGCGGAATGTGGACTCACTGTCGCAGATTCTCGTCGTCACGTTCACCGACAAGGCGACGCAGGAACTGGTGACGCGGATCCGCGCCGTGCTGCGACAGGCCGACGCGGTCTGGAGCCGCACGCCGCCCACGCGCTGTGCCGGCAACGACGACCTGTTCCTGCTGCGCACGCAGCATGGCGACGCAGGTGCCGTGATCATTGCACGTGCACTGGCGTCGCTGGATGACCTGGCCGTCTCCACGATCCACGGCTTCTGCCAGCGCATGCTGGCCGAAAGCGCGCTGGAGGCACGGTTGCCGTTCCGGACGACATTCGAGGAGGACGAGACCGAGCCCCGGATTCGCGCCGCGATGGACTGGACGCGCAGCCGGCTGCTCGCCGGTCCGGCCTCCGCGCGGCTCATCGTGGGCGGCGGTGTGCAGCTTGGTGCAATGGTCGATCGCTTCGTGGTGCCGTTCCGTCGCGCGGCAGACACCACGCTGGCGTTCGAATCCGCTGACGTCGCGCAATCGCTGGTGGCAGACTTCGTCCGTACCGTCGATCGCACGTTCACTCGCGAGAAGGAGCGCCGCCATCTGGTCGGCTTCGATGACCTGCTGCGCACACTGTCGCGCGTGCTGGTGGTCGAGGGGCCGACCGGCGCGCTCGCGCAGCGGATCCGTGAACGCTATCGCGCGGCGCTGATCGACGAGTTCCAGGATACGGACCAGACGCAGTTCCCCATCTTCAGTCATGCATTCCATGGCTGCCCGCTGTTCCTGATCGGTGACCCGAAGCAGTCCATCTATCGTTTTCGTGGCGCCGACATCGGGGCATACCTCGCGGCGTCACGGCAGGCAAAGCGACGCTTCACCCTGTCGCAGAATTTTCGCAGCACAGCGGCGTACGTGTCGGCAGTGCAGCAGCTCTTCACGCGCGTACCCGATCCGTTCCTGTACCCGGAATCCGAGATCGATTTCCCCATCGTGACCGCGGCCACGACTCCTATTTCTCCCGACTCCCTCGCCACCGACGGACGTGGCTCGATGGTCTGGTGGTGGTTGCACAAGTCACTTGGCAAGACGGGCAAATACGTGGCCAAGGATGACGCGGTCAGGGTGTTGGTGCGCGAGACGGCGAACGAGATCGTGCGCCTGCTTGATGGGGGATTGGCATGTCGCTGCATTGCCGTGTTGTCGCGCACGAACAACGAGGCGCTGCTGGTGAAGCAAGCGCTGGACGCGGCGGGTGTGCCAGCGGTGATCAGTGGTGCCGACGACGTGCTGGAATCCGATGAGGCGACGGAGATCGTGCGCCTGGCGGCAGCGATCGCGGCGCCGTTCGATCGTCGTGCCGTCTCGGTCGCGCTGACCACGCGGCTGTGGGGCAGCAGCGCGGCCGACATCAGCGCCGCCGTGCGCGATGGCGGGGAGTTGCTGTGGAGCGACATCACCGATCAATTCGCGTCACTGCGCGAGACATGGCGCACACGCGGCGTGTCTGCTGCGATGGCCGACCTGATCGCGGCGCGCCGGTCTGCAGAAAGGCTGCTGGCGCTGCCGGATGGCGAGCGTCGCCTGACGAACGTACGGCATGTCGTGGAGCTGCTGCACGAGGTGTCTGCCACGGATGGTATCAGCGTGGAGGCGGTCGGCGCGTGGGTCGCACGTGAGCGCTCGGTGACGAACACGCCGGACCGTCGCGAACTGCGCCTCGAGACAGATAGCGAGGCGGTGCAGATCCTCACGATCCACAAGGCCAAGGGACTGGAATTCGACGTGGTGTTCTGCCCGACGCTCTGGCAGGTGTTCGGCGCCAGAAAGGGTCCGCTCGGCGTCACGGCGGTTGCCGGTGAGGATACAAACGGTCGCCGTGTGCTGGACCTGGGCTCACCGCTGCAGCAGCAACGCGTGAAACACGCGGCGCACGAGGAGGCCGCCGAGGCGCAGCGGCTGGCGTATGTCGCCATGACGCGCGCGGTGCATCGCTGCTACCTGGCGCATGGCGAGATCGGCAACGACGACACGGCAGCGTCGAACTCCGCGCTCGGTCACCTGCTGCGCCACGAGTCGATAAGTCCGCGCTCCGTGATCGCTGACCTCGTCGCGTCGTCAAATGGTGTTATGACGCTCACCGACCTCGTGGCGGGGCAGCCCCGTGCGATGACGAGGGTGTGCAACCCCGAGGCCATCGCGCCGGTAGCCACCGCCCTGTCGCTCGCATCGACGCAGCTCGAGACCTGGCGCATCAACAGCTTCACCGGCATGGTGGCCGACATGCCGTCGGAGACGCCGCGCGACGTGGCCGACGAGAACTTCGCGCCGGACGCGCAGCTCGTCGCGACAGGATTCCGCGCCTTCCCCGCTGGACGCAACGCCGGCCTCGCGTTGCACGAGCTGTTCGAATGGCTTGATTTCCCGGCGCACCGCGCACCGGAGACACGCGCACTGGTCGAGCGCTCGCTGGGCCGGTTCGGGCTGCGTGGCGACGCGTCACATGCGGAACGCCGCATCGATGACGTGATGGCGATGGTGGCGCGAGTCTGCGACTCGGTGATACCGGGCACGCACGTTGCGCTGCGCGACGTGCACCACGACGCGACGCTGCGCGAGTGGCGGTTCGACATGTCGGTGTCCACGACGTCGGTGCGTCGCATTGCCGATGCGCTGGCCGCACACGGTTCCGCACATGCCAGGGCCTACGCCCCCGTACTTCGCACGCTGCGCGACTCGTCGCTGGGCGGGTACCTCGGCGGCGTGATCGACCTGATCTTCGAACATGACGGACGGTGGTGGATTGCGGACTGGAAGTCGAACCAGCTCGGCGCATCTGACGCGCACTACTCGCCGGATGCATTGGGCGAGGTGATGATGCATGCGCATTACACGCTGCAGTACCACCTGTACCTGCTGGCGCTGCATCGCTTCCTGCGGGTGCGTGTGCCCGGGTACGATCCAGCAGTGCACTGGGGCGGCGTGGCGTATGTGTTCCTGCGCGGTGTGCAGCCCGGCAGCCACGATGGCTGGTTCGTTGATGCGCCGACACCGGCGCTGTTCGACGCACTCGATGCGGCGCTCGGGAGGCGCGCGTGAGCACCATCGCCGAGGTGGCGGGCCTGTTGCAGGCGCTGCCGGAGCTGCATCCCGTCGATGTGCAGCTGGCCACGACGCTCGTTCGTCGTGGCGAGGAGCAGGGTGAGTGCGGCATCGCGCTCGCGATGGCAGTCGCATTGTGCAGTCGTGCGCTGCGTGACGGGCACAGCGGCATCACGCTGCACGAGATTGCGGTGCAGTCGGTTGCAGTGCAGCGCGAGTCGTTGCACGAGCTGCTGCGCGACCTGCCGCTGCACGATGCGAGCTGGTGGACCATGCACCTCGCCGCGAGCGCGTTGGTGGGCGATGGCGGCTCGATGACGCCGCTCGTACTGCATGGTGAAATGCTGCAGCTGCACCGGTATTTTGCGGCCGAGTCACGGATCGCATGGCGGATCACCGCGTTGATGGCGTTGCCGATGGCGGCGGGTGTGCGCGGTTTCTCGATCGTCACCGGCGGCCCCGGCACTGGCAAGACCACCCGCGTCGCGAAGACGCTCGTCGACCTGGTGCAGACAGTGCCGGGGATGCGGATCGCGCTGGCGGCACCGACGGGCAAGGCGGCAGCGCGACTCACCGAGTCGATCCGCGCGCGGCTCACCAGCCTGCGCGACGAGCGTGCCGATGCGCGACCGCTGGACAGCGGATTGCTGGACATCGAAGCGCGCACGCTGCACCGGCTGCTGAAGTACAGCGTCGGCACGGACCGCTTCAGGGCATGCGCGGAGCAGCCGCTGGAGCATGACCTCGTGATCGTGGACGAGGCAAGCATGGTGGACGTGCTGCTGCTCGACGCGCTGCTGAAGGCACTGAAACCCGGGGCGCGCCTGATGCTGGTGGGCGATCACAACCAGCTCTCCAGCGTGGACGCGGGCGACGTGCTTGGCGTGCTCTGTCGTGCGGCACGGGAGGACGGGGCGGGCACCCCGCTGCACGACTCGGTGACCTGGCTCACACATAGCTGGCGGCACGATGCACAGCCCGGGATCAAGGCACTCGCGTTCGCAATTCTGTCGGGTGAGCCGGTCGCGACGCTCGCGAGCCTCGCCGATGCCACGACACCGGATGTGCGTATTGTGTCATCTGCTGTCGGCGACGCGCTGCTGGCGCCCATCCTGCCGCACTTGAAGCGATGCCTCGCGGCAACCTCGGCGGAAGCGCTGCTGGATGCACTGGACGCGTTCCGGCTACTGTCGCCGGAGCGCGAAGGGCGCAGTGGTGTGCGCGGGCTGAACCGGCTGGTGGAGCGCTGGATGGCGCGGCATGGCCGTCCGGTGCAAGACGCGTGGTATCATGGCCGGCCCGTGCTGGTGACGGCGAACGACTATGCGACGCGCGTGTTCAACGGTGACATCGGCGTCACCTGGCGCACGGACGGGCGCACAGCGGTACACTTCCGCGGCGTGGATGGCTGCGTTCGCGCAATCGCACCGGGGCGGTTGCCGATGGTCGAGACGGCGTGGGCCATGACCGTCCACAAGTCGCAGGGCTCCGAGTTCGACGATGTGGTGGTGGTGCTGCCGGACACCGAAAGCCGCGTGTCGAGTCGCGAATTGCTCTACACGGCCGTGACGCGTGCGCGGCGCAACGTGACGGTGGTGGGCAACGAGCATTCCGTATACGACGCAGTCCTGCGATCGACGGCGCGCATGAGCGGCTTGCAGGTCCGAATGGCGGAGGCACGCGCCGCCGTGTGATGCGCAACGGTTGTTTACTGCTGTGCCAGCGAGTTGGCACAGCGGTCGGTTGGTCAGCGCGTCGGTGTCAGCGAGTGGCAGGACGCGGTGCGAGCGTTGCAAGCACGACGAATCGCTCCTCGGTCGCATGCAGTCCGTGCAGCTCGCGTGGCTCAAACACCACCAGCTCGCCGGCACTCATGCTCCGCTCGCCCGCCGCGCTGACGATGATGCCAGTGCCTTGCAGCACCGTCAACACCACGGTGGACGGGCTCGTGTGCTCGGTGAGCTTCTGCCCTGGTTCCAACCGGAAAACCACGAGGCGCGCATCGTCACTCTCATGAATGATCTCCATGCCCGGCGCTGTGCGTTTCGGTGCTTCGGCGGTCAAGCCAAGGGTCAGTGGCTCGTAGGTCTTCACGAAAGGTGCCTCGCGGTCGGTGGTGTGCGCATGTGGCGTTGCAGGGGTCGTGCCGCGTGAGCTCGTCAGGCAGCGCAGTCGCGCGCTGATGCTGCTGCGGTCGTTCGTTTATTGGCTATGCATCAGCTTGCCAGCGGTGATGCGTGCGCATCGATCACGCACCTCAGCTCCATGCTGATCATTATCCGACGACGACCGGCGACGTGACGCCTGTCGAGTAGCGTGAATTGAGGAGTCTCTGTCACGATTGCGCCGATTCTTCAAAATTCGGGCAATCGGTCAGCACGCATTCTCGCCGACCTGTCGCCAAATCAGAGCTGTGGAGCACGCGTTACGATGGCCGCCACTGTTGTTGACCACGCCAGTCGGCTCGTCCCTTGCATGCCTTCGGCGCATGGACAGTTGGAGAGAACGTCACGTT